>NZ_JAPZSK010000017.1 GCF_027531815.1 Gemmatimonas sp.
TCTCGATGACGCATGGTGCAATACTCCTCAATAGTGAAATGACCAGCTACGAGGCGTGAACAAGCCTAGGTCAGCGCATCTTTTCGGTGGGACGGACATCCTCGAGGTGCCGCTTGTAAGTGACCCGCAATGCGCCTAACGAGTATTGGACTGCGGGCGATCACTGCAGAGCACGGATTAGACTGCGGATTTCTGCAGCCTAATCCGTCCGGCAGAACGGCCGCGCGAGCGGCGCAAGTGCTTTTGGCCAAGCTACTTGCCCGTGCACGCGGGGGACAGGCCGTTTCACGTTAGGCTGCAGATAATGCAGTCTAACGTTCAGTCGGGGCGAGAGACGCGCAAGGGAGGGAGCCACGCCGGTTCGGCGCGTGGCGCAACACCGCAGCACAGTCACCCCACCGGGCGCCGCACGGGCGGCGGCTGATCGAGCGGGCTGCGTACCCCCAGGCCGCCGCGGTTGAGCACATGCGTGTACAGCATCGTGGTCGACACGTCACGATGCCCCAGCAATTTCTGCACGGTACGAATGTCGTACCCAGCTTCCAGCAGGTGCGTCGCAAACGAGTGCCGAAATGTGTGACAGCCCACCCGTTGTGCGATACCGGCGCGCCGAGCCGCGGCGCTGACCGCCCGCTGAAGCACCGTGGGGTGCACGTGGTGCGTGCGGCGCTGCTGCGCCTCGGCGTCCCAGTACTCGCGCGAGGCCGGGAACACCCAGTGCCAGCCGCGGTTGCGCACGGCCCCCATGGCCTTGGCGCCTGGCGCGATGGGCAAGGCCACATACCCGCCGCCGCGACCGGCGCGACGCTGCATTTCCGTGTGCACCTCGGCCAGGTGCGCACGAAGCGGGTCGACCAACGCCGCGGGCAGCATGGTGACACGGTCGCGCGCACCCTTGCCGCGTCGCACGCGGATCTCACCGCGATCGACGTCCACGTCCTTCACCCGCAGCGTACAGCACTCCATGAGGCGTAATCCGGAGCCGTACAGCAGCGACGCCATGAGCCAGCAGGTGCCGGCCATCGCATCGAGGACCTGCGCCACCGCCGCACGCGAGAGCACGTTGGGAAGCGTGTGCGGGCGCTTCGCCGGCGTGATGCCGACCATCGCGGGCAACGGCTGCTCGAGCACGTTGCGATAGAGAAACTGCAAGGCGGCAAGCGCCTGGTTCTGGGTGGATGCCGCCACACCCTTCTCGTGCGCGAGGTGCGTCAGAAAGTCTCGCACGGCCGACGGTGGCAGTTCGGCCGGATGCCGGCGACCGTGGAACTGCACGTACGCCACCACCCACCGCGCGTAGGCATCGACGGTGCGGGGACTGAACCGACGAACCGCCGCGCGCTCGCGCAGCGACACCAACAGCCGAGGACGAGCCATGGGCGACAGCCTATCCGGAATCCGGCGCGGATGTCGCATCAATTTCTCGCGAGCAGTACCAATCCACGGCAATCGCGGGGCACTGAAAGCAGGCGGGGTGCGTCGCGAGCCGGGAAGCCGCCGGAAACGACAAACTCCCCGCGGGAGGCGAGGAGTTCGAAGTTCGTAGTGCCAGTTGTCAGTGATCGGTCAACAACCTTCTACGGCGTGATCGGCCGCGGCGCCGCACCCTCCACCTTGCTGCGCGTAATCTCCGGCTGACCCGCCGCCTTGAGCAGCGCGTTCACCTTGGGCAGGTTCGTGGTGATCACCCGCTCGAGGTTCGTCAGCTCGCCATCGGTCTTGGGCGCCAGCACGTTCCACACATCGTACGACTGCTTCGCCGGACGCCGCTCGCCGCTCGCGACGAAGCTCATGAGCCCCGCCAGCTGATCGTTGAGCCGGATGGGGAAGTTGAGCGGGTCCTGCCCGCTCTGGTTCTTCGTCTGGTAGAGTGAATCCTCCACCACGCTCAGCGACCCGGCAAAGCTCTTCGCCAGCGGCGCGAACGCCGCCGTGCCGGTCATCTTGGGCAGCCGGTCGTTCAGCTCACGCTTGATGTGCCGCGACTCGATCACCCCCTGGTTGGCCGCCGTGATCTTGTCCCGCACCTGCAGCGCGAAGCGCACCTGTTCCTTGAGATCCGCCTCGGTGGCCTCGCTGCGCGGGTCGGGCAGTACCCGGAAGTCGTAGCTCACCGGCGCCGAATTCCCTGCCGTCATGCGCACGCGATACGTGCCCGGCGCCATCGCCGGACCGGTGCCCCGCCCCGCCCAGGTGATCATGCCGCGGAAGGTCACCGCATCGTCGTGCTTCATGGTGTACGTGAAGCGGTTCACGCCCTTGCGTGTACCCGGCTTGGGCGGCGCCGGCGGCGTGAAGCCCATCTCAGCGAAGCGCGGATCCACCGGTGGCTTGGTCGTGTCGTTGCTCGCCGCCGTCCCCACCAGCTTCCCGGCCGCATCATAGAACTCGAACTTCACCACCATGCTGTCGGCGGGCAGACGATACGTGAACGCGGGCTGCGTTTGCCCGTTCAGCCGATACACCGGCACCGGCTTGTACAGATACGGCGCCGCACCCGCAGCCTTGGCCACGTCATCGGCCCAGCGCAGACTCGTGAGATTCTCCATCACCCAGAACGCGCGACCATGCGTGCTGATGGCCAGATCGTCGTCGCGCAGCATCATGTCGTGCACCGGCACCGGCGGCAGATTCTTCTGCAGGCTCTGCCAGCTGTCACCGGCGTCGTAGCTCACCCACACACCACGCTCCGTGGCCGCGTACAGCATGCCGGGGCGATGCAGATCTTCTCGAATCGCACGCGTGAAGTGATCGGCGGTGATGCCGTTCGTGATCTTGGTCCACGTCACGCCGTAGTCCGTGGTCTTGTACAGATACGGCGTGAAGTCGTCCATCTGATACCGGTTCCCCGCCACGTACGCTGTGCCCGGCGCGTGCTGCCCGGCCTCGATGATGCTCCAGCGCATCCACTCGGGGAGCCCCTTGGGGGTCACGTTCTTCCACGTCACGCCGTTGTCGCGGCTCACGTGCAGCAGCCCGTCATCACTGCCGGTCCAGATGAGCCCCTTCACCAGCTTCGACTCGGCCAGCGTGAACACCGTACCGTAGTACTCCACGCTCGTCTGGTCCTTGGTGATCGGCCCGCCCGACGCCCCGAGGGTGCGCGGATCGTTGCGCGTGAGATCCTTCGAGATCGGCGTCCACGTCATGCCGCGATCCTTCGAGCGGAACACCACGTTCGAACCCACATAGATGGTGTTGGGATCGTGCGGCGAATGCACGATGGGGTACGTCCACTGGAAGCGATACTTGCTGTCCTTCGCATCGTGCCCCATGGGGTTGAGCGGCCACGGATCGATGGAGAGCGACTTGCCCGTGCGCCGGTTCAGCATGTCCATGCTGCCGCCATAGTTCGCGCCGTACGTGATGTCCGGGTCGCGCGGATCGCTGCTGATGTAGCCGCTTTCGCCGCCCGCCACACTGTAGAAGGTGCTGAACGGGCTCGCCGGCTGTGCCGGGGCCGCGCCACCACCCATCATCTGCGCCATCATCGCCTCACGCCCGCCGAGCGCTGCCGCACGCACCGGGCCGCAGCTCGAGCCGGCGTCCTGCTTGGCGCCGCACACGTGATACGGGAAGTGGTTCGTGAGATGCACGTGGTAGTACTGCCCGGTGGGCGCCGCCACCCGCACGCTCGTCTTGCCGCCATCCTTGGTGACGATGAGCCCGTTGTCGTGCGCCACCGCCACACGCAGCGGATCGGTGGGATCGATCCAGATGTCGTGGTTGTCGCCACCACCGAAGCCGCGCGTGAACGTCTTGCCGCCATCCTTCGAGATGAGCGGGCTCACCTGCGGGCCGTACACCACGTTCGTGTCCTTCGGGTCCGCGTACAGCTTGCTGTAGTACCACGCGCGCTGCCGGAGATTGCGGTCGCCCGTCATGAACGTCCACGTGGCGCCCGCGTCATCGCTGCGATACACGCCACCATTCGGCTCGTGCTCCACGATGGCCCACAGGCGGCTCGGCTTGGCCGGGCTCACCGTGATGCCGATTGCGCCCAACGGCCCGCTCTGCGGCAGCCCCGGGTTGCGCGTGATCTCCGTCCACGTGTCACCACCGTCGGTGGTCTTGAAGATGCCACTCCCCATGCCACCGCTCACCAGCTGCCACGGCTTGCGCCCCGCCTGCCAGAACGAGACGTAGATGATTCGGGGGTTCGACGGATCCATGATCATGTCCGCCACGCCGGTGCTGTCGTTGCGGAAGAGAATGTTCTTCCACGTCTTGCCACCGTCGGTGGTGCGGAACACGCCGCGTTCCCTGTTGGGGCCGAACACGTGCCCCAGTGCACCCACGTATACGATGTCCGGGTTGTCCGGATGAATGCGCACGCGCGCGATGTACTGCGTTTCCTTGAGCCCCATGTACTGCCACGTCTTGCCGGCATCGGTGCTCTTCCACACGCCGTCGCCATGGCTCACGTTGCCGCGAATGGGCGTTTCGCCACCGCCCACCCACACCACGTCGGGGTTACTCTGCTGTACCGCGATGCTGCCAATGGTGCCGCCGAAGTACGCGTCGGTCACCGGCAGCACCGTCTTGCCGCCATCGGTGGTCTTCCAGACGCCACCGCCGGTGGTGCCCATGTAGTACTCGTCGGGGCGCGCCGTACTGCCGGCCACCGCCACCATGCGGCCAGCCTGGTTGGGGCCGATGTTGCGCCACTTCACGTCGAACGACGTGTCGGCGCTGGCGGCGGGGCGGCCGCCCTGGCCGCGCTGGGCCTGTGCCATTGTGCCGGTGAGGCCAAGCGCCAGCAGCGCGGCCGCGGACGCAGACGCCGCCGCGAGGGAATTTCGGGAGGAAAGTCGCACGGGATGTGGGGAGGATGGTCGGAAAGTCTTCACCCTCCTACGCAACCACCTGCCACCAACGTTGGCAAGCAGCCAACGGGCGCACCGCCCTCGGGCGTTGACCGGCCGCACCCTTGCCCCCGCGCCGCCCGCGTGCCAAGCTCTCCCGCCCATGACGCCTGAACTGCACGTGCTGCTTGCCGGGGAAACGGAGCCGCGCCGCTTCGAGTCGTGCGTCCGCGTAGGACGGGCGATCGACAATGACATCGTGCTCGACGACGCGGTTCCACCTGACGCTACGGGGCAACGAACGACTCCCGCCCCCCCACCACCGTGCGCACCACCTGCACGCGCAGCAGCTGTTCCGGCGGCACGCTCAGCAGGTCCTCGCTCAACACCACGAAATCGGCCAGCATGCCCGCGCGCAGCGTGCCCACCTCCTGCTCCATGAACGCGGCGTAGGCGGCATCGCGTGTGTAGTGTCGCAAGGCTGCCTCCACACCAATGCGTCCCGCGGGATACCAGCCGCCCTTGGGTGTCCCCTCAGGGGTCATGCGCGTCACCGCCGTGTATATGCCGCGAATGACATCCATGGGGAATACGGGATAGTCGCTGCCGAACGCCTGCACGGCGCCCGCGTCGTCGAACTGCCGAAAGCTGTTGCTCGACGCCGCGCGCCGCGGTCCGAGCAACGGCGCGTAGTTCGTGAGGGTGTTGGCGTCGGGGGTAGCGAAGATCGCCTGCGTGCTGGCAATCACGCCGAGCGCCTTGAAGCGGGGCAGGTCGCGCGGATGGGGCACCTCCACATGCTCCACCCGATGACGGCTGTCGCGCGCCCCGTTCACCCGCCGCGCGTGCGCGTACGCGTCGAGCGCCATGCGTATCGCCCGGTCGCCGATGGCGTGCAGCTCCACCTGCAACCCCGCACTGTCGTAGCGCGCCACGCCCCGGTTGAGGGTGGCCGCCGGCCAGAACGGCAACCCCGTGGCATCGGTCCCGGCATACGGCTCCAGCATGGCCGCGGTTTGCGCGTCTACCGTACCGTCGAGCATGCCCTTGGCAATGCCATAACGCAGCCACGGACCGCGATGACGCGCCCGGAGCGCCACGTACTGCGCGAGCTGCGCCCGCGTGACACCCGGGTCGAAGGGAACCGACACGTACCAGCGCACCCGCATGGTGTCCGCGCCGGCTGCCGCGGCGAGCACCTCGAACACGTCGCCGCGTGGCGCCCGCCGCGACGCCTCCTGCACCATGGTGATGCCGAAGCGGGCCGCGGCGCGGGATTCCTCATCGATGCGGCGCGCAATGTCGGCGCGCGATGGCGGCGGAACCAGCCGCGAGACGAGCCCGCTCGCACTCTCCTTGAGCAGCCCCGTGGGCACCCCACCGGCGCCACGCTCGATCACCCCCTGCGCGGGATCCTTCGTCGCCGCCGTTACCCTCGCCAGACGCAGCGCCACACTGTTGGCCAGCGCCTGATGTCCGTCGCGATCGGTGATGAACACCGGCCGATCGGGAAACGCGGCATCCAGATACTGCTTGTGCGCCGCGTTCTGCGGAAAGTCACTCGGCGTCCAGCCACGCCCCACTACCCAGGCATCCCGAGGCAACGCCGCAGCCCATGCCTGCAGCCGCTTCACGATTTCCTGCACGCTCCCCGCGCCCACGAGATCGGCGCGCGACTGCGTGGGCAGGTGCCAATGCGCGTCGATGAAGCCGGGCACGACGCGCCTTCCACCGAGGTCCACCACCCGGGTCCCCTCGCCCACCAGCGCGCGCACCGCGGTGTCGCTCCCCACGTGCAGCAGGCGCCCGTCGCGCACCGCGAGCGCCGTGGCGGCGGGGGCGAGCGAATCACCTGTCCAGATACGGGCGTTCACGTACACCGCCTCGGCCGGTTGGGCGGTTTGTGCGGCGACTCCCGCAACAGGGAGCAGGAGGCAGGCGGCGGGGAGCAGGGAGTAGAGGCGCATGCGCGAAATATGCGGGTGTACCGCGAGGTGCGTAGCTTGAGGGACACACCTTACCCCGCACCTCATGCTCATCGTCCAGGTCTTCGTGCACGTGAAGCCCGAGTACGTGGAGGCCTTCAAGGCCGCCACGCTCGACAACGCCACCCACAGCGTTCAGGAGCCGGGCATCGCGCGCTTCGACGTGCTGCAGCAGCACGACGACCCCACCCGCTTCACGCTCGTCGAGGCGTATCGCACCGACGACGCCCCCGCGGCCCACAAGGCCACAGCCCACTACGCGCGCTGGCGCGACACCGTGGAGCCCATGATGGCCGCGCCGCGCACGAACGTGAAGTACACGGCAGTCCACTTTCCCGACTGAGGGAACGGCTCCGCTCCTCCGTGCACTCCGCGAGAGCTGTTCACCCCACTCGCCGCCCACGCGGCCCCCGATATGCGCAACGGAAACTCCCCGTTCCTTCTCGCCGTCCTTGGCGTCGCACTCACCGCACGTGCCGCGCATGCGCAACCTGCGCCCCGCATCGAAGTCACCGAAGCCACCGTGGCCGACCTGCAGCGGGCCATGACCACGGGCAAGGCCAGCAGCGTAGACATCACGAAAGCGTATCTCGCCCGCATCGCCGCATACGATCACGCCGGCCCGCAGCTCAATGCGATCATCCGCGTGAACCCGCGCGCCCTGCAGGAAGCCGCGGCCCGCGACGCGGAGCGCAAGGCCGGCAAGGTACGCGGCCCACTGCACGGCATCCCCGTACTGATGAAGGACAACTTCGATACGGGGGATATGCCCACCACCGCAGGGTCACTGGCCCTGGCCAACAGTCAGCCGGCGCGTGACGCGGAAGTGGTGCGCCGCGTGCGTGAGGCGGGCGCGGTGCTCATTGCGAAAGCCAACATGCACGAACTCGCCGCCGGCATCACCAGCGTCAGTGCCTTCGGCGGTCAGACGCGCAATCCGTACGATCTCACGCGCTGTCCCGGCGGCTCGAGCGGCGGCACCGGGGCGGCGGTGGCGGCAAGTTACGCCGCGATTGGCTGGGGCTCGGACACCTGCGGCAGCATTCGTATTCCGAGTGCGTTCGGCAGCCTGTTCGGCCTGCGTCCGTCCACGGGCGTGGTGAGCCGCAGTGGTGTGGTGCCACTGTCGCATACGCAGGATACCGGCGGGCCACTCACGCGCTCCGTCGCCGACCTCGCCATCGCCATGGATCTCACGGCGGGCTACGACAGCGCCGACGCAGCCACCCAGCCCATGCAGTCGCGCACCATGCGCTTTCAGGCGGCCCTCGATGTGAACGCGCTCAAGGGCGCGCGCATCGGCGTATTCGCCCCATACTTCCGCGATACCGACGCCGAGATTGCCGACACCGTACGCGCCGCCATCGAGGTGATGAAGCAGCGTGGCGCCACGGTGGTGGACGTGGCGGTGGCCGACTTCGACTCACTCATCGTGCGCACCAGTGCCAACGAGTTCAAGTACGACTTCATCAATTACATGAAGACGGTGCCGAACGCGCCGGTGAAATCGCTGCGCGAGATTCTCGACCGCGGGTTGTACGACAAGTTCCAGGAGCCGCGCTACGTCGCGGCGGATACGGTCTCCGGACCCGATACACCCGACCATCAGGACGTGCTCGCGCGTCAGGCGGTACTGCGCACGCGTATCGAAGCCATCTTCGACAGCCTGCAGCTGGACGCGATGGTGTATCCCACGATACGTCAGCGCCCGGTGCTGATCGGCGAGGCACAGCCGGGGAGTACGTGTCAGGTGGCAGCGCAGTCGGGGCTACCGGCCATCAGCATGCCCGCCGGGTTTCTGCAGGATGGACTGCCGGTAGGCATCGAACTGCTCGGCAGGCGCTTCAGCGACGTGCGTCTCGTGGCGCTCGCGTCGTCGTACGAGGCAGCCGCGCCGCGCCGCCGCGCGCCCACCACGACGCCGGCGCTCGTCGCCGGCCGTGCGCCGCGTCCCACGGTCAAGACGCTCACCGTGACCGACGCCGGCACGGTGGTGCAGGCACGCGTGGAACTCGACGCCGTCCGCAACGAACTTCGCTGGCAGGCACGCGTGGTGGCGGGTGCGCCCAACGTGTCGGCGCTCGTCTTCCGCCGCCGCGGAGGCCGTGTCTTCACCTCGGTGGCCACCGCCAAGGTACCGGCGCAGCGCATCGTCGTACCAGACAGTGCGCAGCGGGTCGTGGCTCGCCTGCTCGGGCCGGAGATGCGTACAGCCTCGGGCACCCTCACGCTCACCTACGCGGACCGGTCTGCGCTGGCAGCGGGGACGTTCACGCTGGCACTGTACACGGCAACGAACCGGCAGACCGAGATCGCGGTGCGGTGAGCTGGGCGGCGTCAGAGGTGAGAGGTGAGAGGAAGAGTTGAGGGGTGAGCACGAGACTTGAGCTCGGATAGCGGTGAGAGTTGAGTGTTCTCGCAGTGAGAGTTGAGGAGGGCAACGCTCAACTCTCACCGCTGGCCAGCTCAACTCTCACCGCTATCCGGGCTCAACTCTCACCCTCTCAATTCTTCGTCTCGACTCTCGACTCTGAGATCTCAGCTCTCAGATCTCAGAGCGACGCCCTGTACGCCGCCGCGAACGCGCCCGTATCGCTCTTTCGCATGGCGCAGATCCCCACGCGCAACCCTTCCGGGAGCGGGATGACGAATACGTTGTGTCCCTGCATCTTCTCGCACGTCGCGAACGGGTCGGCCCCGCCGTCGAGCGTGACGAAGAAGCCGCCGTCGTAGGCGCACCCCGGCAGCCCTTCGGCCTTGAGCGCGGCGTCGAGCGCCACGGCCCGCTGGGCGAGCAGCGTACGCCAGTGCGCATGCTCACCCTCCAGCTTCGCCTGCAGGGCGGCATCGCGGCTGATGCGATTGAGCACGCTCATGGGCGCCCGCGCGCAGTTGCTCCAGGTGCCGCGGCAGCTCGTGATGAGCGCACCGTGCAGCGCCGCATCGGTTGCCCACGGAAACACCAGCGCGCCGGCGCGCGCGCCGTACAGCGTGTACGCCTTGCTGAGACTCAGGCACGCCCCCACCAGCACGTTCCCCTCGGCCCCGAAGGCGGCGTAGTCGTCGAGTGCCTCGCGCACCTGCTGCGGATCGCGCGCATAGTCGAGGTATGCCAGGTCGAGAATGAGCGTCACCGGCCCCTGGCTGGACACATCGCGCAGCATCTCCAGCAACGCCGCGCGATCGGCGCGCGTGAAGCTGCGCCCGGTGGGATTGTGGCACGGATCGTTGAGCCAGAGCACCAGGCGCCCCTGGGCGTCGAGCGTGTCGCGGCAC
Organism: Gemmatimonas sp.; assembly: GCF_027531815.1. Taxonomy (NCBI): domain Bacteria; kingdom Pseudomonadati; phylum Gemmatimonadota; class Gemmatimonadia; order Gemmatimonadales; family Gemmatimonadaceae; genus Gemmatimonas; species Gemmatimonas sp. The sequence continues at coordinate 10,067 of NZ_JAPZSK010000017.1, forward strand.
GCGGCCTCCCACGCACCAATGTCGAGGCCCGTCTTCACGTCGGGATACGGCACCGTGTGGAGCTGCATCCCCACCTCGGCGGCGAGCGTGCTGTACGGCCCCCAGTAGGGCGCCGCGGTGAGCACCGTGTGGCCGCGATCGAGGAAGTTCTTGAGCGTGAGCGCCAGCGCGCCCGAGCCGCCAGGCGTGGCCACCCCCACGCCGATGCTCGTGAGCGTCGGCCAGTGCCGCTGCACGAGGTTCAACAAGTACGTGGGGTCACCGCCAATGGGCGCGTAGGGCGCCACCTCGGCGCTCGTGAGCTGCTGCCACTGCCCCATGACCGTGTCCAGCACCACGAGCTTCCCCGCGTCGTCATACAGCGCACCGATGGTGGCGTTGATGACCGCCGCCCCCTCGGCGGCGCGCTTCTGTGCGCGCGCGTTGAGGGTGAAGATCAAGTCGTCGCCGGCAAAATCACGGCGCGTGGGCAGGAGATGAGCAGTGGCGTCCATGCGCGAAATCTAGCCCCAGCTCTGACCCCAGCTCTGACCCCAGCTCTGACCCCAGCTCTGACCCCAGCTCTGACCCCAGGTCACCACTGCTGCCCGAAGCCGATCAACCGCGTCCACCCCGCGGCCTGGTCCACGGGACGCGTGACGCCCACGAACAGGCCGTTCCCGAAGAACCGGAAGCCCGCCGTCACACTCGCGCGAATCCGCTCCGTGGGACGCGCCACCGGCGCCCATGACGCCAGCAGCCGCGGATCGTAGAAGCGATCGAGCCGGTTGATCGCCTCGCGCGCCGCGGTGGTGGGTGCGTCGGCCCACCCGCCCTGCACGCCGACGCTGAACCCCGGCGCGATCGCCGGCAGAAACAGGGTCTTCACGCGAATCGGGTTGCGCAAAAACGGGCTGGTGTATTGCAGCGACCCACGCAGCGCCGCGGCCCGCGACCCGGCGAACTCCTTGTCGGCGTACGACGGCAGGTTCTGGAACCGCCCCAGCTCGAAGAGCTGCTGCGGAGGAATCCGCGCCCCCGTGACCACCCCAACGTCACCCCGCCCCAACAGAATGAACGGGCCGATCGGACGCCGACCGCTGAGGCGCAGTTCGGTCCGCTGGTACGAGAGGGTGCCATCGCCCCGCTCGTAGTACAGCCGCCCCCCCAGCCCCGGCTTCACGAACTCGGCGGCCACATCCGGGTGCCACTCAATGGTCGCCGCGCTCTTCAGGTAGCCACCTTCGTCTACCCCCTGGTTCTGGCGGAACAGCTCCCCGCCAAACGGCCCGCGCACATACTGGCTGGGGCGCCACCGGTCGTCGGCGTACCCCACATCGCCGCGCAGCAGCCACCGGCGCGCCCCGATGCGTCGCAGTGCCGATACCGCGGCGAAGTTGCGCGACACGTAGTCGTACGAATCGAGCGAGGCGAGCACCGCCGACGAGTTGCCGGAGTCGAAGGGTGCGCGGAAATCGTTGGTGATGTCCATCGAGCGACCACCACGCAGCTCCCACGTCCACGGGCCGCGCGTGCGCTCCACACTCACGCGTCCCCGCACGGTCTGCTCGGCCCACGCGTACCCCGCCGTGCCGCGCACCACCACGCCCGGCGCCAGATCGCGCAGCATGACCTTGCCGCCAACCCCCGTAAAGAGCCCTTCCACGCGATTGAAGTGGATCACGTCGGCGGCGCGCTGGGGCGTGAGGTCGAAGCGCGGGGCCCCGGTAGGCCGCCAGCGATCGGGCGCGATGTCCTGAAAGTCGTCGGCGTGCATCCCCTCGGTGATCACGCCCAAGCCGTTGCGCCACGACCCGAAGCGGGTGAGGGAATCGGCCGGGGCATAGAACAGCGGCCGCCGCGCCAGCGCCCGTAACGAGTCGGCCGTGGCCAGCGTCTCCGCCGACAGCGTGGTGTCGTTCACTTCCATGTCGGCGAAGCGGGACACGATACGGACAACGGCCCGCTGATCGCCGAGCACGGGCAGACTGGCCTGCAGCTCGATGCGCTGCTTGGCCGGCAGCCAATACTGGCCCAGGCGCTCGCCGTTCTCGTACTCCACGAACGCCACCGCATCGGCCAGCGTGCGGGCCAGCAGCGAGCGTCGCGTGCCCGTGCGCACGAAGTAGCCGCGCAGTCGCACCAGCGTCCCGCGCGACGCGTCGAGATCCATCTCGCCGTCGAAGAGCACCACCTTGTCGGTGATCCCCTCCCGCGGCTGCACGCGCACATGCGCGATGGGAATGCGGCGATCTCCCGCCTGCATCACGACGACCGTGTCACCACCGCGGTAGTCGTAGTAGCGATCGCGATCGGTGGCCAGTGGATGCACCGCCGGCAGCGTGTCGGTGCCGTCACGCCCGCGCGAGACGGAGGCGGCCTGCGCGCGTGAATCGGAGGAGCGCGGCCGCACCCGCAGCCGATTGCCGTAGAGCGACGGGTTGAGCCACCCGGTCTCGAACAGCGACAGCATGGACACGTTCGCCCCCAGCTGCTGCGATCGGTACCCCACCACCCGCTGATCGTAGGCCCCGGTGCGGTTCCACTTGAGGCGACTCGCCACCTGCTCGATGGCGGCCACCGCCTCCGTGCCTTCCTCGCGGCGCAGCAGAATGGCGATCTCCGTCTCCACCGCCGCCTTGTACGAGATCAGGTCGGCGGGGAGCCGGTTGTTCCGGCTCGCCTCGTCGAGCAGCTGCCGCAGCGCCGGCGGCATGGGCGGCACGGTCGATGCCGCGGTCGATGCCGCCGGCGAGGGCGCCTGCGCGTGCACCACGACCGGCGTGACGACCGTGACCAACAGGGCACCAACCCGCGCGCCAAGTGAGAAAACCCGCGCGGCCAGGATTTGGGCCACGCCACCGACATATCGTGAATGAGGCATACGTTACGTCGTACGCCGAAGGCCGACCCGAAGTTGCAGCACCCGCCGCTCGGGCTACGCCCCGTGTTGGCGCAGCAGCTCCACGTACTCCTCGGCGGTCCCCCAGTCGTGCATGGCATCCTCCAGGGCGTCGCGGGCTTCGTCGAGCGACTTGCCCATGGCCGCCGCCTTCTTCACCCCCGCCGGCGTGTCGTACAACGACGCGTCGTCCAGCTGCGCGGTGAGGTCAGCGATCTTCCCTTCCAGCACGCTCACCCGCAGCTCGGCGTCGGCGAGCGCCTTCTCGGCGGCCCGCCGCAGCTTCTTCGGATCCCCGCCGGCGGCCTTCTCCCGCTCACGCTGGTCGCGCTCCCGGTCACGCTGCTTCGCCGCGCGTTCGGCCTCCTTGCGATCATCCGCGCGCGACTGCTTTGCCTCGTGCTGCGCACGCTCGGCACGCATCGCCTCCCATTCCACGAAAGTGCCGGGAAAGATCTGCAGCTGGCCGTGACGCAGCTCCCACACCTGCGTGGCCAGCCCGCGCAGGACGGCGCGGTCGTGGCTCACGATGAGCACACTCCCGTCATACTCCTCGACGGCGTCCTCCAGCACCTCGATGCTTTCCACGTCGAGGTGATTGGTGGGCTCGTCGAGAATGAGCAGGTTGTTGGTGCTGAGGGTGAGCAGCGCCATGGCCACGCGCGCCCGTTCGCCCCCCGACAGGGTACCGATCGTGCGCTGCACTTCGTCGCCACTGAAGCCGAATCGCCCCAGGTGCCCCTGCACCTGGCGACGCTCCCAGAGTGGCCGCTCGTTGGCAATGGCGTCGTAGATGGTGCTCTCGAGGGGGAGATGTCCCACGTCCTGCCGGTAGTACGCCACGGAGGTGCTGGGACCCACCTTCACCTCACCGGCCAGCGGCGGCATCTCGCCCAGCAGCGTCTTGATGAGCGTGCTCTTGCCGGCGCCGTTGGGGCCCACCAGCGCCACCACCTCATTGCGCTCCAGCACCACCGCCACGTCGCGCACGAGGGCGCGGGGGCCCTCGGGAGTGGGCACGCCCACGGTCACGTCCTTGGCCTCGATCACCCGGTCCCCGCTGCGCGTGCCGGCGTCGAGGCGAAGTGCCATCACGCCGTCGGCGCCAATGGGCGCGGAGAGGCGCGGCATGCGGGCCAGCAGCTTGCGGCGCCCCTTGGCCTGACGCGTATTCTGCCCCGCCAGATTGCGGGCGATGTAGTCCATCTCCGACGCGATCTTGTTCTGCTGCTTGTCGAACTGTCGCTGCTGGGCCAGCCGACGCTCCTCGCGCTGCTGCACGAAGCTTTCGTAGCCGCCCGCGTAGGCGAACGCCGTGCCCCCCTCGAAGTGCAGCACATGATCGGCCATCGCGTTGAGAAAGGCGCGATCGTGGCTGATGCACAGCACCGTCTTCTCGGTGCTCGCCAGATACCCCTCCAGCCACGCCGTCGTATCGAGGTCGAGGTGGTTGGTGGGTTCGTCGAGGATGTACAGGTCGGCGGGCGTGGCCAGCTGCCGGGCCAGCGCCACGCGCCCCCGCTCGCCGCCACTCAGGGTGCCGATGCGCGTGCTGCGCGCCATCTGGGGATCGAAGGCCACGCCCATGAGAATCGCGTCCACCTTCGACGCCATCTCGTAGCCCCCGTCGCGCTCGAACCGTTCAAGGTCACGGCCGTACTTCTCCATGGCCGACTCACTGTGGTCATGCTCGAGATTGGCGGCCTGGTGGGCCAGGGAGTGCTCGAGCGCGCGCAGGTCACCAAAGGCGTCCGCCACGATGTCCCACAGGCTCTGGTCGCTGGGGAAGCGGCGGTGCTGATCCATGAGCGCCACGCGCAGCCCGGGCGTGCGCGCCACGCTGCCCCGCGTGGGCTGCAGGTCACCGGTCATGAGGCGCACAAGGGTGGATTTACCGGTCCCGTTGCGCCCGACCACCGCCCACCGCTCGCCGGCGGCCACCGTGAAGGAGATGTCGCGGAAGATTTCCGAGGCGCCGAAATCGACACCGACGTTGCCGAGGGAGATGAGCGTCATGCTACAGAGTAATCGCCCACGCGCGGATCACCGCCGCCGCCGCCCGCAGCGTCTCCCGCTCCGACGTGCTCCAGCGGCGTACCCGCTGTACCAGGCGCCTCGACCCCAGCCAGTCACGCCAGCCAAGCGCCGCGTCGCCTGATCGCGGAAGCGTGACCAGCAGCAGCACGGCCCAGAGCGGCGACCACCCCACTGCGGCCAGCGCCACGGCAGCACACACCGACACGAGCAGCCACCAGAACAGCACGAGGTAGAGCCCCGGCACGAAACACCCCGCCACAAGATCCACGCGCGCCTGGGCCCGCCGGGCAGACAGTGCGTAGACGAGCGGCAGGACAGGGGCATGCACCACCCAGCCGACGGCCGCGGCCGGTAGCGCCAGCCAGCGTGCGAGGGGCGGCACCGGCACGCCCGCCGCGTGCACATCCAGCGCGTACAGCAGACGCGCATGGTCCACCGCTGAGGTCCCGATGCCACCAGCGCGCTCCACCGCCGCCGCGAGGGCGCGCCCTGCCGTTCGCATACGAACTGCCTGCGGGCTGGGGCCGTCGCCATGGGCATCGGCGGCCAGCGCCGCGGCGGCGGGTACCAGCGCGGGCGCCGCGCCCAACGGGTCCTGCGGGGCACTCAGCGCGGCAGCCGCCGCCACCAGTTCGTCACGGGTCGTACCCTCCTCCCAGGTCGACGCGTTGCGCGTCGCGGCAAGCAGGTCCTGACGCAACCGTTCGGTGAGCGCGCTGGGCCCGCGCTGCTCCTCCGGCTGGCTTTCCCGCCAGGCGCGCACCGACCACGGCGTGCCCAGCACCGACAGCAGGTCGCTGCGCCAGCGGCGCGGCGCTTCGTACTGGTGACCGAAGGGTACCACGGTCACGTCGTTATCGTGCGCAGTATCGAGATGTTCCAGCATCATCTTCGCGACACCCGTGCGCAAACGGCCAATCTGGGGCACATCGTGCACCCCGCCTTCGGGAAAGACCTCCACCACTTCACCCGCGGCCAGTGCAGCAAGCACCGCGTCGGTCGCCGCCTGGTTCACCGCCGCCAGGTCCACCCCCTCGGCCTTCATTTTCCGCGCGTCGCGCACGCGCGCCACGGGAATCACGGCCATGGCGTCGTACATCGCCTTCGCCATGGCGTTGCTGGTCACCGACACCGTGGCGATGTATCGCGGATGGCGCGGTGACAGGTACAGCCCCGCAATCACATCGGGGAGGTCGTTCGGGTGATTACCAGCCAGCAACACCGGGCCCGAGGTCGGGACACGCCCGTACCCCACCACCCGGTGCTCACGATAGAACCAGCGCAGACACCGCCTGGAGACCCAGTAGACAACCCGACGGAAGAGCATGCGGCAGCATAGGCGTGCCGACCGTTGGCGTGAACCCCCAACCGCTCATCGGTGTCCAACTCCCCGTGACGTTTCCCGCGTTCTCCGGGTTAGCGGCTGTGCACCCACCACACACCGACCACCCCGCTACCGCCGACGCCGAGCTCGTCCGCCAGGTTCTGGCCGGACGGACCGAGGCGTTTGCGCAGCTCGTGGACCGGCATCACGCGCGCTGTCTCCGACTGGCGACGCATCTGCTCGCCGACTCCGACGAGGCGGAGGATGTGGTGCAGGAGGTGTTCCTGCGCGCATACCGGCACCTGGGCAACTACCGCGAGCGCGACAAGTTCGGCGCCTGGCTCACGCGCATCCTGGTGAACCAGTGTCGCACGCGGGCCTCCCGGAACGCGCGTTACGTGGCGCTCGATCCCGACGTGCACACCGCCGATCTGGTGGTGAACCCCGGTGACGACGACGTGGCCCGCCGCATCGAACTCGCGCGCGCGATGCAGCAGCTGGGGCCGGAACAGCGCGAAGCGCTCGTGCTGCGCTTCACCGACGAACTGAGCTACGACGAAATGGCGACGATCACCGGCGTGGGCGTCTCCGCCCTCAAGATGCGTGTGCAGCGCGCCTGTGCCCGTCTCCGCACCCTGCTGACGGAGCGTACTGCCACATGATGTCCGGTCCCTTCTCCCCCAATCACGACGACGGGACGGCCGGCACCCTCCCGGGATGGATGGGCGACGCCCTGCGCGCGCCCGTGGCCTCGCGCCCCGAAGCCCGTGCCCGCATCATGGCGCAGGTACGGGCGCTCCCCGCCCCCCATCGGCTGTCGGTCCCGCTCGTGCAGCACGCCTCGCGCTGGCGTCGGCGCGGCTCGGTGACCGGCCTGGGCGGCGCGCTGCTCACCGCCCTGCTCACGATGGCCGTGGGGGTGCGGCAAGGCGACCGTGTTGCCCTGGCGCAGCGTGTGCACCCCACCGCAATCATCGTTGGCGACAGTGCCGTTCCGGTGCGCGGGGCCGACTCGCTCGCGGCCATCGTGAGCGGTCGCCTGCTCGACACCATGAAAGTGGTGGACTACGTGGTGCGGGGCACCAACGTGCAGCGCGTGCAGGTGCAGCACGCCGTGCGGGACCCGCGCGCCAGGGATGCACACCCGGTACCCTTCCACCCCACCCGGCTCACACGCGTCTCCGTCAATGAGTGGCGCGTCCGTGCGCTATTGCCGCGCGATGCGGTGGCGGTATCGTTCAGCGTCAACGACCTCACGCTCGATCCCGTGCCGGTGCGTACGGGGAGTGCCACGCTCTAGTCGGACCCGCCTGGCACGGCCCGGCACGACCCGGAGCGCTGCGTGACACCACGTGCGACGCCGGACACGTGGTCATGCTCACCAAGGCGCTGCGCGACTAGACCCCCGGTCTCTCACACTCCCCTCTCCCTCGCACACATGCTTTCCCCCATTGTGGCTGGCGTCTGGCGCATGGCCTCCTGGAACTGGTCACCGACGGAACGGCTGCGCTGGATCGAGCAGTGTCTCGAGCTTGGTGTCACCAGCTTCGACCACGCCGACATCTACGGCGGGTACACGGTCGAAACGCTGTTCGGCGAAGCGCTGGCGCTGGCGCCATCGCTCCGGCAGCGCATGCAGCTGGTCACCAAGTGCGGCATCCAGCTGCGCGCCGCCGCACGCCCCGCCACGCGCATCAAGCACTACGACACATCGGCGCGGCACATCGTGCACAGCGTGGAGCAGAGTCTCATGCAGCTGCGCACCGACTCCATCGATCTCCTGCTGCTGCACCGCCCCGATCCGCTCATGGACGCCGATGAGGTGGCCGCAGCCTTCGAGCAGCTGCGCCGCCAGGGCAAGGTGCAGGCGTTCGGGGTGTCCAACTACACGCCGGCGCAATTCGAACTGCTGCACGCGCGCACGCCACTCGTCACCAATCAGGTGGAGTGCCATCCGCTGCACCGCGCACCCCTCTTCGACGGCACCTTCGATCAGGCGCAGCGGCTGCGCGCGCGCCCCATGATCTGGTCACCGCTGGCCGGGGGGGCACTGTTCAGCAGCGAGGCCGAGGAGGCCATGCGCGTGCGCGGGGTGCTCACCAGCATCGGGGCCCAATACGGTGTCTCGGCGGCGACCATCGCGTTCGCCTGGTTGATGCGCTTGCCCAGCAAGCCGTATCCCATCGCCGGCTCACGCCGCATCGAGGCGATGGCAGAAGCCGTGGCCGCCACGCGCATCTCGCTCGAGGTGCAGGAATGGACGGAAATCCTCACGGCGGCGACCGGCACGGACGTCCCATGAGCAGCCGCGAACAGGCAGCAGGGGGCGGGAAGCGGGGAGCAGGGTGCAGGAAGGCACGCGATGTGTTCTCCCTGGCACTGCTCTGTGCCGTTTCACTCGCGCCAGCCGGCGCCCAGCAGGCCCCCCTCGGCGGATGGCCGCAGCATTCGCGTGCACGCCCTGCGCCGCCGGTCGTCACGCCGGGGCCGTACGTGCAGGCACTTCCGCCCAAGGACGCCGTCGTGCTCTTCGACGGCAGCTCGCTCGATCGGTTCATGATGAGCGACAGCAGCCGCGCCACGTGGCGCATTGCCGACGGCGCGCTGGAAGTGGTGCCGGGCACCGGTACACTCATGACCCGCGAGGCGTTCGGTGATGTGCAGCTGCACATCGAGTGGATGTCCCCCAATCCGCCGCGTGGACGTGATCAGGATCGCGGCAACAGCGGCGTGTTCTTCGGCGGCGGCCGCTACGAAGTGCAGGTCCTCGATTCGTATCGCAACGCCACCTACCCCGACGGGCAGGCGGCCTCCCTGTACGGGCAGTTTCCACCGCTCGTGAACGCCAGTCGCCCGCCCGGCGAGTGGCAGACGTACGACATCACCTATCGTCGACCGCGTTTCTCCGCGAACGGCAAGGTCCTGTCGCCAACAATCCTCACGGTGATCCACAACGGCGTGCTCGTGCAGGATCATCGGGCACTCGTTGGTCCCACCACCAACGGCTCGCGCGCACCGTACGAACGGCACGACGACCGCCTGCCGCTCATGCTGCAGGACCACGATCACCCGGTCCGCTTTCGCAACATCTGGCTGCGCCAGCTCGAACCGCTCCCCGACGAAACGGTGCAGTACCGTACGCCGCAGGGTGATGTGTTCCGCGCGCTGCCCACCACGCCGGCCATCACCACCGCCCGTGCGGCCCTTGGCAACGACTGGGGCAACACCGACAAGGTCATCGCCCTCGGGGTGGCCCAGTCCGGTGCCCGGCAGTTCCGCGACGCCATTGCCACCTTCACGCGCGGCCTGCAGAACACCTCGGCAACGCAGCGCCCAAAGGATGCGGCCATGCTGCTGCGCTGGCGTGGACACCGGTACCTGTCGGTACGGGAGTTCGTGCGCGCCAACGCCGATCTCACCCGCGCCCTGCAGCTCGATAGCACCAACTACGGCGCGCTCTTCCATTTGGGCGTGCTGCGCTTCCGCGAAGGGCGCCACGCCAACGCCGCCGCGCTGTTCGCACGCGCGCAACCTCTCGCGCCCGACGGCGGCGAACGCGCCGGCAGCACCGATTGGTTGTACATGTCGCTCGCGCGCGCCGGCCGAGTCAGCGAGGCCAACGCGATGCTCGCGAAGCGCCTCGATCAGCAGCCCGACCCCAGGCCGGCGCCGCCCGGGTACGCCTACGTCACGCGTCTCAGGCTCTACCGCGGCGAGATCACCCCCGAGCAGCTCATCACGGAGAACGACACCGACGAGGTGAACCTCTCCACGCTCGCATACGGGCTTGGCAACTGGTATCTCGTGAACGGCGACAGCGTCAATGCACGACGTGCCTGGGAGCGTGCCATCAACAGCGGCGGCTGGCCGGGGTTCGGCTTCAATGTGGCGGAGGCGGAGCTCCGCCGGCTTGGCGGAGCAGGGACGCGGAGATAAGGAGACGCAGGGATGTCGATCGTGGCGTGTGGCGTCTGCGGTTTTCCGCCGCCACCGCGGACCCCCGGCACGGCCATCAACCCAGCCACTCCTTGAACAGCGTCTCGTCCACGCCTACGCACAGCTTGTTCTGCAGGCGGACCAGGGGCTGCTTCAGCAGATACGGTTCCTCGGCCAGGATCGACAACCACTTTTCCTCGCCGTAAAGCGCCGTCCGCAGCCCCAGGTCAGCGAACCGCTTCGACTCCCGGTCGAGGATGGCCTCCACGCCGAACTTCTGCGCGAACCGCTTCAGCTCCCCCAGCGACGCCGCACGCTCCGCCAGATCGACAAAGTGCGTCTTCACCCGTCGTTCGGCGAAGAAGCGCAGCGCCTTGCGGGTATCGGCGCTCTTTTTTGTGCCAAAGATTTGGACTTGCAGGTCGGCTGGCGGCATACGCACCAAAAAGAGGAATGGACGCGGCGACCCCTGCGCCGCAAGTACATCCGTGAAACATGGCGTTTCCCTCCGACGTATCAACTCAGTGCCCAGTTCTCCGTCCGGGCCCGCACCGTCCCTTGTTCCCACAAGACCAATGCCGCTTTCCGTGTCCCCGTCATCCTTCCGTTTCCGATGGATCGCCCCGGTAGCGGGTGCGCTGACCGCTTCGCTGGCGCTTGCCAGCGCCGCCACCGCTCAACGGCCCGCCCCAGCCGCCGGCGGCGCACGCCCGACCGCGGCCGCCGCCGCGCGCAGTGCGCCGGAGAAGGTGACCACCGTGGAAGGGATTACCGAGTATCGCCTGGCCAATGGCCTCAAGGTGCTGCTCTTCCCCGACCCGTCACGCGCCACGGTCACCGTCAACATCACGTATCTCGTGGGCAGCCGCCACGAGGGCTACGGGGAAACCGGCATGGCCCACCTGCTCGAACACCTCGTGTTCAAGGGCAGCACACGCCACCGGGACATTCCCAAGGAGCTGAGCGAGCGCGGCGCTCGCCCCAACGGCACCACGTGGTACGACCGCACCAATTACTTCGAGACGGTCGCCGCCACCGACGACAATCTCGACTGGGCGCTCGACCTCGAGGCCGACCGCATGGTGAACTCGTTCATCGCCAAGAAGGACCTCGACAGCGAGTTCAGCGTGGTACGCAATGAATTCGAGATTGGCGAGAACAGCCCCAGCCGCGTTCTGCTCGAGCGCATCATGAGTACCGCCTACCTGTGGCACAACTACGGCCAGAGCACCATTGGCGCGCGCAGCGACGTGGAAGGCGTGCCCATCGAACGCCTCAAGGCGTTCTACCAGCGCTACTATCAGCCCGACAACGCGGTGCTGGTGGTCGCCGGCAAGTTCGACGAAACGAAGACGCTGCGCCTCATCCAGCAGAAGTTCGGCGCCATCCCGCGGCCGGCACGCTCCCTGGCGAAGGGCAACCTGCTCTACCCCACCTACACGCGCGAACCGGTGCAGGATGGTGAGCGCCTCGTGACGCTCAAGCGTGTGGGTGAAGAACAGCTGGTGGGCGTGGCCTATCATGTGCCCGCGCTGGCCCACGCCGACAATCCCGCCGTGCAGGTGCTTGCTGGCGTACTCGGCGATCGGCCGAACGGCCGCCTCTACAAGGCACTGGTGGAGAGCAAGCTCGCTGCGGAAGCGGGGGCCTTCACCTTCGATCTCAAGGAGCCGGGACTGCTGTTCGGGCAGGCCAACCTGCGCGTCGAGCAGAACCTCGACACGGCGCGCGCCGTCATGCTGCGCACGATCGACGAGGTGGTGGCCAAGGCACCCACCGACGAGGAAGTCAACCGCGTGAAGGCCGGGCTGCTGAGGCAGGTGGAGCAGCTGCTGGCCGACCCGGACCAGGTGGGGCTCACGCTCACGGAGTACGAAGCGTCGGGCGACTGGCGTCTCTTCTTTCTCACGCGTGACCGCATCGAAAAGGTCACCGCCGCCGACGTGCAGCGCGTGGCCAAGGCCTATCTCAAGCCCGACAACCGCACGGTAGGGATGTTCGTGCCCACCAAGACCCCCGATCGCGCCGAGATTCCCGAAGCCCCCAACGCCGGCGAGCTGCTGGCCGGTTACAAGGGGCGCGCCGCCGTTGCCGCTGGCGAAGCCTTCGAAGCCACGCCAACCAATCTCGACAAGCGCACGCGTCGCGTGAAGCTCCCCAACGGCATGTGGCTCTCGCTGCTCCCCAAGAGTACGCGCGGCGGCAACATCTTTGCCGATCTCACACTCCGCCACGGATCGCTGGAAACGCTGCAGAACCGCGCCGTGGCCGGCCAGCTGGTGGGCGCCATGTACAGCCGCGGCACCACGCTGCGGTCGCGGCAGGCGCTCAAGGACACGCTCGACAAGCTCAAGGCCACCGTGCAGCTCAGCAACAGCGGCACCGCCACGTCGGGAAGCGTGCAGGTGAAGCGTGAGGCGCTGGTACCCACGCTGCGGCTGCTGGCCGAGATGGTGCAGAAGCCGGCGTTCGACAGCACCGAATTCGAACAGCTGCGCACGCAGCAGCTGGCCGGGATCGAGGCGGGGAAGAGTGAGCCACAGGCCATCGCGGTGACCGCCTTCCAGCGGCGGCTGCGTCCGTTCCCCAAGGGGCACCCCGAGTACACGCCCACCATCGAGGAATCCATTGAGGCGCTCAAGAGCGTCACGCGCGCGGACCTCGTGAAGTACCACGCCGACTTCGGTGGTGCGCAGGCCGGCGACCTCGCACTCGTGGGGGATTTCGACCCCGACAGTGTGGTCACGCTCGCTCGCGAACTGTTCGGCGCCTGGACGGCGAAGTCGCCGTGGAAGCCGCTGCCGCGCCAGTTTACCGCCACCGACAGCGGCACGACGGTGTTCGAAACGCCCGACAAGCAGAACGCCATGTTCATGGCCGCGCAGACGATGCCGTTGAGTGACAGCGACCCCGACTACGCCGCCATGCTGGTGGGCTCGCAGATCATGGGCGGTGGCTTCCTCAAGAGCCGCATGGCCGACCGCATGCGCCAGAAGGACGGCGTGAGCTACGCGGTGGGGTCACAGTTCCAGGCCCGCCCGGTGGACCGGGAAGCCTTTGCCTTCACCTTCGCGCTCTATGCGCCGCAGAACGTGGACAAGGTGGTGACCGGCTTCAAGGAGGAGCTCGCGAAGCTGCTCGAGGGGGGCATCACGCAGGAAGAACTTGATCAGGCCCGCACCGGCTGGCTGCGTGAACAGCAGCAGCAGTTCGCCAACGACAACGAAGTGGTGAGCACGCTGGTGGTGCACCGCCGCTGGGAGCGCAGCTACACCACCTACGAGGCGAAGCTCGCCGACCAGATCGGCAAGCTCACGGTGGCCGACGTGAACGCGGCGCTGCGCAAGTATCTCGACCCCAGCAAGACCTTCATCGTGCGCGCGGGTGACTTTGTCGGCGCGAAGAAGAAGGCGGCAGAAGAAGAAGCCAAGAAGAAGGAAGCGGCGAAGAAGGGCTGAGTCGCCTAGGCGACCGGTGCAGGACCCGCTTCCGCGAGGGCGCGTTTCGCATCGTCGAACGCGCCCTCGCTGCGTGAGACCACCAGCGTGGCCACGCCATTGCCGATGAGGTTCGTGATCGCGCGCGCCTCACTCATGAAGCGGTCCACCCCCAGCAGGAGCGCCACCCCTTCCACCGGCACCGTACGCGTGGCCGCCAGCGTACTCGCCAACACGATGAACCCCGACCCGGTCACCCCAGCGGCCCCCTTGCTGGTGAGCATGAGAATGCCGAGCAACGTAAGCTGTTCGCTCACCGGCAGGTCGATCCCGTACACCTGCGCAATGAAGATCGCCGCCATCGACAGGTAGATGCTGGTGCCGTCGAGATTGAACGAGTATCCGGTGGGAATCACCAGCCCCACGACCGGCTTGGCACAGCCGTACGCTTCGAGCTTCTGCAGCATGCGCGGCAGCGCGGCCTCACTGCTGGACGTGCCCAGCACCAGCAGGATTTCGTCCTTGATGTAGCGAATGAAGCGCAGCAGACGGAAGCCGTACAGGCGGCAGATGCCCCCCAGCACGATGAAGATGAAGAGCGCCATGGTGACGTAGACGTCGAGCATGAGGCGGCCGAGTGGCAGCAGCGTCTTGAGCCCGAAGGCGCCCACGGTGTAGGCCATGGCGCCGAAGGCGCCGATGGGCGCAATCACCATGACCATGGCCACGATGCGGAAGAACACCGCCTGCAGACGCACCAGCAGATCGGCGATGTCGCGCCCCGCATCGCCCACGGCGGTGAGGGCCACCCCGAACAGAATGGCGAAGAACACCACCGGCAGCAGGTCACCGCTGGCGAACGCGGCGAAGATGTTGCTGGGCACGATGTGCAGGAAGAACTCCAGCATGCTCTGCTGCTCGCCGGCCTTCACGAACTTGCTCACGTCGCCCTTGGCGAGCGCGCTGATGTCGAGTCCGGCCCCAGGCTTGGTGACGTTCACCACCACCAGACCGATGGCGAGGGCGAAGGTGGAGACGATCTCGAAGTAGAGCAGCGCCTTGCCACCCACGCGCCCCAGCTTGGACAGGTCGGCCATGCTGGCGATGCCGTGCACGATGGTGAGAAAGATGATCGGGGTGATCACCATCTTCACCAGATTGATGAACGTGTCGCCGATGGGCTTGAGCGACTTGGCGATGTCCGGCGCCACCACCCCGAGGATGATGCCAAGCGAGACGGCAACGAGCACCTGAAAGGTCAGGTTGCGGACGATTCTGTTGAGCACGCAGGGAGGGGGCGTGGGGGGCGGGTAACCGGTTGGCCTAGTGTAACACTTAGATTCCGACTTCATGGGCCCGTCGACCCGATCTCCCAACCATCCGCCAAAGTCGTATCGCCCGGCCTGGTGGCTTCCCGATCCGCACACCGCCACGCTCTGGGGCCGTCTGGGCCGCCGGGAGCCGCGTCTGGCGCTGCACACGGAGCGGTGGGACACCCCCGATGGCGACTTCGTGGAGCTGGTGCGTCAGGAGGGCGCGCACGGTGCCACCAGTCCGCGGCTGCTGCTGTTCCACGGCCTCGAGGGCGGGGCCCACTCGCATTACGCCCGGGCCATGTTCCGCGAGGCCCGCGCCCGTGGCTGGGCCGCCGACCTGCTGCTCTTTCGCACCTGTGGTTCTGAGCCGAACCGCCTGGCGCGCAGCTACCACTCGGGGGAGACCAGCGACCCTCGGTGGGTGGTCGAGCAGATCGTGCAGGCCTATCCGGAGGCGCCGCTCGGTCTCGTGGGCGTGAGCCTTGGCGGCAATGTGCTGTGCAAGCTGCTGGGCGAAAATGGCGATGATCTGCCGCCCGAGGTTCGGGGGGCCGTGGCCATGTCGGTGCCCTTCGACCTGGCGGCCGCGTCGCGGCACATCGGGCGCGGCTTCGGCGCGGTGTACGAGAAGTTCTTCCTCAAGTCGCTCATCCCCAAGGCGCTCGCCAAGATTGCCCGTCACCCCGAGTTGGCGTCGCTGCGCACCGTGGCCCGCGCACGCACCCTGTGGGAGTTCGACGATGCGTTCACGGCGCCGCTGCACGGGTTCGCCGACGCGGCCGACTACTATGCGCGCGCCAGCTCGCTGCCGTTCCTGCCAGGTATCCGGCGTCCCACGCTGCTGCTGAGCGCGGTGGACGACCCGTTCCTGCCCCCGGCGGTGCTCGACCGGGTGCGGGCGGCGGTACAGGGGGTGGCGGCCGTGGAGCTGGAGTTCCCCGCGCGCGGCGGACACGTGGGATTCACGTCGTACACCCGCCCGTGGCGGCCGTGGTACTACGGCGAGTGGCGGGCGGCGGAATTCCTCGCGTCCCGCTTCGATCAACGGAACGGACCCGTTGATCCACGGGCACCGTAGAAACAGCTCGCCGAAGTACACGGAGCAACGGAGACACGGAGAACTGATGGTTGTCCCCGTGTCTCCGCGCCTTCGTGGGCTCCGACGAGCTCTTCTGTAAGTACTTTCGGAGTCTTGGGTTTTGGGTCGCCTCGATTTTCTTGAGAGGCTGGTCCACCCGTCCGTCACCCCGTCGCCTTGCCTGCCGTGTCCGTCGTCGCCGTGGTCTCACTCGTCCTCTTCGTCGCCGGTCTGCTGCTCGGCGTGACCGCCATGCTGCACGGCACCGAGCGCCCGGTGGCCCCCACGGTCGCGCCGCACGAGCGCCGCAGTGAGCATGACCCGGCCGCGGAGCCGTCGCCGGTAGCCAACCGGGCATCACTCGCGGCGCTCGCCTTCGGGTTCGGCCTCACTGGCTATCTCGCAGACCGCTCCCTCGGCTGGCCCTGGTGGGGCGCGCTGCTGGCCGCCCTTGCCGCCGGGGGCGCGGCCTTTTCCCTGCAGTCGCTGCTCATTGCCCGATGGGCGATTCCGCGTGCGCGCGCCGACGAGCCCGACCCCCGGTATCTGCTGCAGGGCACGCTCGCCCGTGTCACCCGCGAGGCAGACGGAAACGAAGCTGGCGAGCTCGTCTATGAGCTGGACGGGCACCAGTGCGTCCTGCCGGTGCGTTCGCTCGATGGGTCGGCGCTCAGCGTGGGCGACGACGTGGTGATCGACCGCGTAGAGGATGGCGTGGCGTTTGCCGAACTGTGGGCCGCGGTAGAGCAACGACTCTAGAGGAGAGTCCCATGCCTGGACGCTGGAGCTGGACCGATGCCTGGATCTTCATTGCCGTCATTTCGGCGCTCCAGCTCAGCATGTTCGTACTGCTCACGAAGATCTACCTCGTGATGCTCCCCGAGGGCGAAAACTGCCCCGTGTGCGACTGCGATACGCTCTCCATGGAACGCTCGGGATGGCGCCGCCTGCTTGGGGGACGCTTCCGTCACAGCTGGTGCATTGACTGCGGATGGGCTGGGCTGCACCGGCGCAGCGATGCCTGGATGGCCCAGCACCGCCCCCGCTGGCGCCCCTTTGCGCGTCAGCTCCCCGCGTCCATGACGAAGAGCCGCAGCCACGCGGGCCAGTTGCCGCTCAACTCGAAGAAATCGTCGTAGTACACGAGGCCATGGTCTTCGAGCTGGGCGATGAGGTCGGTGAGGGTGTCGTCGCCGACCAGCGGCCCAATGGCGATAAGGCCGCCCTCCACGCGAAACTCGTTGTCCGTGAGATTGAGCGCCTCGTCGACCTGCGCGCGCGTCAGACCGACGCGCTCGAACGCGCTTTTCGTGATGAGTAGCGTGGGCGCGGTGTGCGAGATGGTGATGGGCATATGGCAAGTTACAAGGGAGGGAGCGGGAAGCAGGGGGTCAGGTTGAAGGTGGTAGGTGCCTTCGTCCTTCTGCCTGATACCTTCCCCCTGCCCCCTCCCCTGTAATTTGACGCATGTCCTCCGACCGCATCCCCTCCCCCACCAGTGCCTCCCTCGAAGCGTCGTTCGATGTCATCGTCGTGGGGGGTGGACATGCGGGCACCGAAGCTGCCGTGGCCGCGGCGCGGTGCGGGGCGCAGGTCGCGCTCATTACCGGCGCACTCGAGCAGATCGGCCAGCTCTCCTGCAACCCGGCCATTGGCGGCATTGCCAAGGGCACCGTGGTCCGCGAGGTCGATGCCCTGGGGGGGATCATGGCGCGGGCCACCGACCTCGCGTCGGTGCAGTTTCGCATGCTCAACCGCGGCAAGGGCCCGGCTGTGTGGGCGCCGCGGGCACAGTGTGATCGTGGTCTGTACCGGCGCGCGGTGCGCACGCTCCTCGAAGCGCAGCCCAACCTGCTCACCATGCAGGGCATGGTCGCGCGCCTGCTCTTTGACGAGAACGCGCGCGACGGTGACCGTCGGGTCGCCGGCGTGGAGACCGCCGAAGGTCGGCGATTTGGCGCGCGCGCCGTGGTGCTCACCACCGGCACCTTCGGACGCGGCACCATGCACATCGGCACCGGGACGCGCATCAGCGGCGGCCGTGCCGGCGAAGCGCCCAGTGTGATGCTGGGCGAACAGCTCGACGCGGTCGGACTCGACACCGCACGCTTCAAGACGGGCACACCGCCACGCATCGATGGACGCAGCGTATGCTATGGCACGCTGGAACAGCAGGACAGCGAGATCGAGGCGTTCGACTATTCGTGGTCGCACTTCTGGACCACCCCGCGCGTCACAGGCAACGAACACGGCGTGCGCTCGCGGCATCCCGTGCAGATGCCCTGCTGGATCACGTGGCTCGAAGGGCACGGCACGCAGCTCATAGCCGACCACATTGCGGAGTCGGCGATGTACGGCGGTGCCATCGCCTCGCGCGGGCCCCGCTATTGCCCGAGTGTCGAAGACAAGGTGGTGAAGTTCCCGGACAAGCATCGGCATCAGCTCTTTCTCGAGCCGGAGGGACACGACACCACGGAGTTGTATGTGAACGGGCTCTCCACGAGCTTGCCCGCGCCGGTACAGCTGGAGGTGATGCGCACGGTGGCGGGACTCGAGAACGTGCGCATGACGCGTGCCGGCTACGCGATCGAATACGACTATTACCCGCCCACGCAGCTCGACGCCTCACTCGCCTCGCGCGCCATTCGCGGGCTGTACTTCGCCGGTCAGGTGAACGGCACGACCGGGTACGAAGAGGCGGCCGGCCAGGGGGTGATCGCGGGCATCAATGCCGCGCGCAACACACAGGCTCGCGAGCCGCTCGTGCTGGGACGTGAAACGAGTTACATCGCCGTGCTGGTGAACGATCTGGTCACGCGCGGCGTGGACGAGCCCTATCGGCTGTTCACGTCGCGCAGTGAGTTCCGCCTCACGGTGCGTCAGGACAACGCGCTGGCGCGGCTCGGGCCCATCGCCGAACGCGAAGGGCTGCTCAGCGATGGCGAACGCGCGGTGATGGCCACGCGGCTTGAGGCCGTACGCGAAGCCATCCGGCTCGCCGAACGAACCAGCATGCCCCCCGAGATCGCCGACCCGGTGCTGGAAGCGGTCGGGTCGCGGCCTCTGCTGCACGCCGTGCGCGCCGCCGAACTGGCCAAGCGCCAGGATGTCTCGCTGCAGGCGCTCCTCGAGGCCGTTGGGGTTGGAGCCGATCTGCCCGGCGATGCCGTGGTGGGCGCGGAGCTGGAGATCAAGTACGCCGGCTACTTCGAGAAGGAGCGCAGCCGCGCTGCTCGCCTGGAGGCACAGGGAATGGTTCGCCTCCCAGCTCATCTCGAATACGAGTCACTGCTGACGCTGTCCACGGAGGCCCGCCAGAAGCTGGCTCGGCTTCGCCCGGGCACCCTGGCACAGGCAAGCGCGATTCCTGGCATCAGTCCGGCGGATCTGCAAAACCTCCTGATGGAGCTGCGGAAGGCGCGCGCATCTATATAGTACAGGGGCGAACGAACACGACACGGGAAACCCGAACTCACGTCCCGGAACTGATCCGTTGAGGGTAGGGAGTTTGGGTTCTGCGTGCTGGGTGTGCCCACGTCACACCCTCCCCGAACGCTGAACACCCGACGCTGGACCCTGAGCGGGTGTCGCTGTCAGTTCACCACGCGAACGAGCGGCATTGTGCGGGCGGCTGACGGCACGCCCGTTCAGGGCTGGGGGTCGTGCGTGAGGGGTGGTGGGCGGGTTCGGGAATGACCCTCGGAAAACTACTGGCATTATACTGGCGCTAGTAGCGTCATCAAGAAGCCAGCATGGAACATGCGAACTTCGGTTACGAACCGGTGTCTCCGTTGGTAGGATTGCGAAGACCCTCAACCAGTCGGCCGAGTGGCCGGGAGACATGATGGCGATGCACGTGGAGCGAACGGAGCAGCCGATCCGGAGCACCCTGCTGGCGATGGCGGCGGGTGCGGTGGCCATGACGTTGATGAGCGCCGGCTTGGCGCATGGCCAGCAGCCGAGCGTCCCGCAGCCGCCCACGATTTTCGTGTCGGGGCGTGGTGAGGTACAGGTAGCCCCCGACCGGGCGCGGGTGCAGGTGGGCATGGAAACCCAGGCGCGCACGTCGCAGCTGGCCGCGCAGGAAAACAACCGGAAGCAGGCGTCCATTCTGGCGGCCGTTCGCAAGCTCGGCATCGCCGACGCAAACATCCAGACGCTCAACTACAGCGTGAGTCCGGTGCAACGCTACGACGAGAAGCTGCGCCGAGTCGTGATCGATGGCTACCAGGTCACGAACATCGTGCAGGTGGAGACGGAGCGGCTGGAGTTGGCGGGGCCGATCATCGACGCGGGGCTGTCGAACGGGGCGAACCGGGTGGCCGGGCTCGACTTCATCGTGAAGGACCGGGCGAAGGCACAGGATCAGGCGCTTACCGATGCCGTGACGTCTGCTCGCCGCCAGGCGGACGTAGCCGCCCGGGCCGCCGGCGGCATGATCGTCGAGCTCATCGAGCTCACGATCAACGAATTTGAGCGTCCGGAGCCGCGCGGCATGGTGGCCATGGCGATGAAAGCTGAAGCCGCCGACGCGCCCGCACCGATTGCCTCGGGCACCAATACCATCAGCGTGAGCGTGGGCACGCGCTGGCGCTTTGCCAAGAGCCCCTGAGGCTCCCGCAGGGCATGTGCGCAACTGTTTCACGTGAAACACCGTGATCTTTCCGCTCTGGCAGCGGAGGAAGCCCGCGGACCTGCCCCTGCAGCAGGGAAGCCGCGGGCTTCTTCGTTGCTCCCTCGATCAGTTCCCCCGCTGGTGACGCCGAACTGATGTGGGGAGAACCGGAGAACCCGGGAAAGGGAGGACGCTGGCCGCCGTGACCACATTTGCTGCAACAGCTCTGCTGCAACAGGTTTGCCGCGGAAGGTTCAAGGGCCCCCAGTTTCTCTGTTTCTCCGATTCTCCCCCGATCAGTTCCCCCCGCCGGTGACGCCGAACTGAGGTGGGGAGAAACGGAGAACCCGGGAAAGGGAGGGCGGTGGCCGCCGTGCTCGGAGTTGCCGCGACAGGAGTGCCGCGGAAAGCTCACCGGACACCCAATCATCTCCCTTTCTCCGATTCTCCCCCGATCAGTTCCACAGCGCGGGTTCCCCACCCGCTAGCCAACGCCGAGCCAGGCCATCGGGCCGCGTTTCACGTGAAACCCGTAAACGGCGGGAGGGGCGGCTGGAATTTCGCCGCGCACCATGGTGAGCCGCACCGGATCCTCCTATACTTCGCCTCCCGCGAACCCCTCTCTCAGCCATCCCCGTGGGACGCATCCTCGCCATCGCCAACCAGAAGGGCGGAGTCGGCAAAACGACCACCGCCGTAAACCTCGCCGCCTCCCTCGCGGTCGCGGAGCAGCGCACGCTGCTCATCGACGCCGATCCGCAGGGGAACGCCACCTCCGGCTGTGGCATCAGCCGAGACGACTTCACCGCCAACACGTACGACGTGCTGCTGGGTGAAGCGACCGTCGATGAGGCGCTCGTGCGCGGGGTGCAGTTTCGTCATCTCGACGTGCTGCCCACGACTCCGGACCTCGCCGCGGTGGAGGTGGAGCTCGTCGATGCCGACGATCGCGTCTCGCGCATGCGGCAGGCGTTGGCTGGGGTGCGTGACCGCTATGACTTCATCCTCATCGACTGCCCACCCAGCCTGGGGCTCATTACCCTCAACATGCTGGTGGCGGCTGACGCCCTGCTGATCCCCCTGCAGTGCGAATACTACGCGCTCGAGGGGTTGTCGCAGCTCATGGAGACGGTGCAGCGCGTGCAGGAGTCGCTCAATCCGGCGCTCGCGCTCGACGCGGTGCTGCTGACCATGTTCGACCCGCGCCTCAA
Source organism: Gemmatimonas sp. (assembly GCF_027531815.1). Classification (NCBI taxonomy): domain Bacteria; kingdom Pseudomonadati; phylum Gemmatimonadota; class Gemmatimonadia; order Gemmatimonadales; family Gemmatimonadaceae; genus Gemmatimonas; species Gemmatimonas sp. Next base: position 31,902 of record NZ_JAPZSK010000017.1, read on the forward strand.
CCTGTCGAAGCAGGTGGCCGCCGACGCGCGCACGCACTTCGGCGACCTGGTGCTCCAGACGGTCGTGCCACGCAACATTCGGCTGGCCGAAGCACCCAGCTTTGGCAAACCGATCGTGGTGTACGACGTGGCCTCGGTGGGCGCCCAGGCGTATATGGCCGTGGCGCGCGAGCTGATCGAGCGCGCCGCGCATTCGGCGCCCGCCGCGGCGCCCGCTGAGAACACCGGGCCCGCCGATGTCCCCGTGGAGGGCGCCCCGTGACCCCGGAACCACCGCGCCGTCTGGGCCGCGGGCTCGATGCCCTGCTGGCCCGACGAGAGCCTGCCAAGACCGCTCCCGCCCCGGGCGCCGGCGCGACCGGGGCAGGGACAGCGGACACTGCGTCCGCAGCAGCCGCCATGTCGCCGTCCGTGTCGCCCCCCGTGGCGACCGCGCCGGCGGACGACGCCAATGCGGCCGGCACCCTGCGCACGCTCAAGCTGTCGGAGATTCGCCCCAATCCCTTCCAGCCGCGAAAGGAATTCCGACCGGATGAATTGGCCGACCTTGAGAACAGCCTGCGCACCAATGGGCTGCTCCAGCCCATCACCGTGCGTCCAACTCCTGGCGGCAGCGGGTACGAGCTGATCGCCGGCGAGCGGCGCTACCGCGCGGCCAGCCGGCTGGGGTGGACGGAGATCCCGGCGTTGGTGAAGCCCGTCGACGACCGCATGCTGGCGACGCTGGCGATGATCGAGAATCTGCAGCGGGCCGACCTCGATCCGATCGAAGAAGCCGACGGATACCAGCGCCTCATCGACGACTTCGCGCTGACCAACCAGGAAGTGGCCGACGTGGTGGGCAAGGACCGCTCGACGGTGGCCAACGCCCTCCGCCTGCGGCAGCTCCCCGCCAGCGTGCGCCGCCTGCTGCAGGACAAGCAGCTGACGGCCGGTCATGCGCGAGCGCTGCTTCCCCTCGCCACAGAGCGGGCCATCGTGGACATGGCGCGCGACGTGGTGGCGAACGGCTGGTCGGTGCGCGAAGTCGAGCGTCGGGTGCACGCTGGGCGCCCCAAGCCGCCTGCTGCCGGAAAGAAAGCGGACGCCTCGGCCGCTCCCACCGGGGGGGCGTCAGGCGCCGTGGTGCGGCAGATCGAGGAAAAGCTGCGCCGGAAACTGCAGACGGGCGTGTCCATTCAGTTGACAGCGAAGGACAAAGGCGAAGTACGCATCGCCTTTTTTTCCAACGACGACCTCGAGCGCCTGCTCGAGGTACTTGGAATCGCCCTGGATTGAATCACACAGGCGCCACAAATGCGCCACTATCAGGACAAAAACCATGATCGAGACGCTTTCGCGTTCGTTCGGTCGCCGAGCGGCCCTGTTGGCCCTCGCGGCAGCGGCCGTGGGCTGCGGTGGTGGTGAGCGGTCCGGCAGCGCTGACAGCACTGCCGGCGGTGTCCCATTCAAGGTGGCGCTGCTGACGCCTGGACCGATTTCCGACAAGTCGTGGAACGGCGGGGCCTACGCGGGGCTGACCATGCTGCGCGACTCGCTGGGCGCGCAGATCTCGCATATCCAGACCAAGACCCCTGCCGAGTTCGAGGAGAACTTCCGGCAGTACGGGGCGCAGGGGTATGCCATGGTGGTGGGCCATGGCTTCGAGTTCCAGGACGCCGCCTCGCGGGTGGCCCCCGCCTATCCGCAGACCCGCTACATCGTGACGTCTGGGCGGGTGGTGGGGCCCAACCTGGCGGGCATTGCCTTTCTCTTCGAGGAGGCCTCGTACCAGGCGGGCATGATTGCCGGCGCGATGACCACCAGCAACAAGCTGGGGCTCATTGCCGGCACCGAGCTCCCACCGGTAAAGGCCAGCTTCGAAGCCTTCGCCCGTGGTGCCAAGGCGATCAATCCCAAGGTCGAGATCATCACCTCGTACATCGGCAACTGGGACGATGTGAGTGCCGGCAAGGAGCAGGCGCTGGCGCAGATCGCGCGGGGCGTGGACGTCATCTTCCAGAATGCCGACGCCGCTGGGCTGGGCATCTTTCAGGCAGCGAAGGAGAAGCGCGTGTATGCCTTCGGCACCAACGCCAACCAGAATGACGTGGCGCCAGACGTGATCATCGGCAGTGTGGTGATCGACCTGCCGCGGGCCTTCATGCGTATCGGGCGGGAGGTGCAGGGCGGAACCTTCCGGGGGCGCGTGATCAGCCTTGGCGTGAAGGATGACGTGGTGCGACTGGTGCTCAATCCGGCGCTCGCCTCCCGCGTCCCGTCCGCCGCCAAGGCCGCTGCGGACAGCGTGGGAGTCTTGCTGCGTGACGGGCGCTTCGACGCGGTGAAGGACCTCACGATGGGCGCCGACAGCGCCAGGCCCATCGCCTCGCCCGCCCCGAAGAACTGAGGTATGTCCACCCCATCGAAGGACCGCATTCTGGCGGCGGCCACCGGGAACGGTGTGGCCGGGGCCCACGCCCCGCTGTGCGACATCGTGCGCGCGCTCGACGACGAGCTGCGCACCGCCGAGCTCCCCGATTATGCCGGTGCCATGAACGGGCTGCAGGTGGCCAACCGCGGCACCGTCACCAGGGTGGCCGTAGCCGTGGATGCATCACGCGCCGCGATCACCGAAGCGGCGATCTGGGGTGCCAACCTGCTGATCGTGCACCATGGGCTCTTCTGGGGTGGAGCGCAGCCGCTGACCGGCGTGGCCTACGAGAAGTATCGCGCCCTTTTTGGCGCCGATATCGCCGTCTACGCCACGCACCTGCCACTCGACGGGCACGCTGAGCTGGGCAACAACGTCCGCCTGGCGCATGCGCTCGACCTCGCCCCCAGCGGCGGTTTCGCCCGCTACAAGACCTTCGATGTGGGCGTGATGGGCGAAGGTCAGCTGCCGACTGCCGAGCTCGTGGCGCGCGTGGAAGCCATGGTCGCGCGCTACGGGGGAACGGTGCGGACATCGGTGGAGGCGGCCGGTCGCACCACGCGTCGCTGGGCGATCTGCACGGGGGGCGGCGCGAACAGCGAGACACTGCGGGAAGCGCGTGAGCGCGGCATTGACACACTCATCGTTGGAGAAGGTCCCCACCACACCACGGTGGAGGCGATCGAGCACGATCTGTGTGTGGTGTACGCCGGCCACTACGCCACCGAAACGTTGGGGGTGCAGGCGCTCGGTGCTTGGCTCGAGCAGCGTTTCGGCCTGCCGTGGACGTTCCTTCACCTCCCGACCGGTTCGTGAGCCATTCCGGGGCGCCCGCCGGCGCGGCACCGGAACACGGGCCGGACGCTGGCGGGGCGCCCGCGTTCGCCCGATCCGCGTCCGTGACGCCGCTCCTGCTGCTGGACGGCCTGTCGCATCGTTTCGGTCGCGTGGAGGCGCTGCGCGGCGCGGCGCTTACCGTTCGCCCGGGGACGGTGCACGCGTTGCTGGGGGAGAACGGCGCCGGAAAGAGCACCCTCATGCGCGCCGCCTTCGGCCTGCTCCAGCCCGATCGGGGGGAGCTGCGCTGGAAGGGGGCTCCGCACCGGCTCGCATCCCCAGCCGCCGCGCTGCGTCTGGGCATTGGCATGGTGCACCAGCATTTCACGCTGGTGCCGGCGATGACCGTCGCGGAGAATGTGGCGCTGGGGGGGCATGGCCGGTTCGACCCCGCACAGGCGGCGGCGCGGGTGCGCGAGGTGGCCACGCGGGCGGGACTCACACTCGACCCCGACGCGCGCGTGGGGACGCTTCCGGTTGGCGCGCAGCAGCGCTGCGAAATCGTGAAGGCGCTGGCCCGCGACGTCGAACTCCTCATCCTCGATGAACCCACGGCCGTTCTGGCCCCTGGCGAGGCGGCCGAGCTGCTGGCCTGGGTTCGGCGCTACGCCGATGCGGGAAACGCCGTGGTGCTCATCACGCACAAGCTGCGCGACGCGCTCGCGGTGGCCGACGACGTGACCGTACTGCACCGGGGGCGGACCGTGCTGACCACGCGCGCCGCCGACAGCTCCCAGGAGGCACTGGCCGCCGCCATGATCGGTGACGCCGCGGCGGGACACGGGAAGGCGGGTCACGGAAACGCGGGTCACGGAAACGCGGGTCACGGGAACGCGGGTCACGGAAACACGGGTCCCGCCACCACGGGTCCCGCCGACCGCGCTGCCACAGTTGGCCCGAGCAGCGCCGCCCCGGTGGCGACCGGGCGCGTGGTGCTGGCGCTCGACGGCGTGACGGTGCGCGATGCGCGCGGCGTCCTGCTGCTGCGCGAGGTGACCCTCACCGTGCGCGCCGGCGAGATCGTGGGCGTGGCCGCGGTGGAGGGCGCCGGCCAGCATCAACTGCTGCGCGTGCTCGCCGGCCGCATGGCAGCCAGCACCGGACGCGTGCAGCGCCCGGCACGCGTGGGGTTCGTGCCGGAGGACCGGCATCGCGATGCGCTGCTGCTCGACGCGCCGCTCTTCGAGAACGCCGCCCTGCGCGGCGCCGGCGCACGGCGTGGGCGCATGCCGTGGGCGGCGCTGCGGGCGCATACGAGCGCCCTGCTGGCGCGTCACGATGTGCGGGCGCCGCACGCCGCGGTGTCGGCACGCACGCTCAGCGGCGGCAATCAGCAGAAGTTCGTGCTGGGACGTGAGCTCGCCGACGAGCCGGAGGCGCTCGTGGTGGAGAATCCCTCGCGCGGACTCGACTTCATGGCCACCGCTGCCGTGCAGTCGGCGCTGCGCGCCGCCCGCGATGGCGGCACGGCCGTGGTGGTGTACAGCAGCGATCTCGACGAGGTCCTCCTGCTCGCCGACCGCGTGGTCGTCATGTATGCCGGTCAACTCACCGAGGTGGCGCGCACGCGCGAGGCCGCCGGACGCGCCATGCTGGGGAGCGCGCGCTGATGCGCGGCAGCGCGCGCGCCCTCGCGCAGCTGGGGATCGTGCTGCTGGCCGCGCTGGCGCTGTTGTCGCTCCTGCTCGTGGCCACCGGCCATGCGGTGGGCCCCGCACTGGCCGCGCTCGTGCGGGGCGCCTTCGGCTCGTCCTACGCCATCACCTCGGCCACCATCGTGCGCATGATCCCGCTGGGGTTTGCGGGACTGGCGGTGTCGCTCGCCTTCCGCGCCGGCATTCTCAACATCGGCGCCGAAGGCCAGCTGCTCATGGGGGCGGCGGCGGCGGCGGCTCTGGCGGTGCCTCTGGCGGCGGCGCCGGCAGCGGTCGGCATTCCGCTGCTGCTGACCGGGGGCGCGGTGGCAGGTGCCGCGTGGGCGGCAGTGGCGGCCCTGCTGCGTCTGCGCTTTGGCGTGCTGGAAGTGATCAGCACCATCATGCTCAACTTCGTGGCGCAATACCTGACCGGGTGGCTGGTACGCGGGCCGTTGCAGGAGCCCACGCGCGTCAATCCGCAGTCGGCCTCGCTGCCCAGCGCGCTGCAGCTGCCGGTGCTGCTGGAGGGCACACGGTTGCATGTGGGCGTGCTGCTGCTGGTGGTGGTGGCGTTCGCCACGTGGTGGTGGCTGACACACACGGCGAGCGGTTTCCGTGTGCGCGCCGTGGGGATGAACGAAGCGGCCGCACGCAGCGCCGGCGAAGTGGCCGTGGGGCGCACGATTGCCGGCGCGTTCGTGGTGAGCGGGCTGCTGGCTGGTTTGGGAGGGGCGGTGGAATACACCGGCGTCACGTACGCCCTGTACGAGAATTTTTCGCCGGGGTACGGCTACACGGCCATTGCGGTGGCGCTGCTGGCACGGCTGCATCCGCTGGGTGTGCTCGGTACCGCGCTGCTCTTCGGCGCGCTGGAGGCCGGCGCCAACGCGATGCAGCGTGACGCCGGCGTCCCGAGTGTGGTGGTGAGCGTGGTGGAGGCCGTGCTGATTCTGCTCATCGTGGGCGCCGATCGCTGGTCGGACCGACTGTCAGCGCGCGCGGAGGCGGCCACCTGATGCAGGAGAGCAGCGTGCTCGCGATCGGCGGCGGGTTTCTCGAGGCCACGGTACGCACGGCCACGCCGCTGGCGTTTGCGGCGCTCGGGGAGTGCGTCAGTGAACGCGCCGGTGTCATCAATATCGGCCTCGAGGGATCGATCATCGCCGGCGCTCTGGGCGCCACGGTGGCGGCCGGTGTGCTGGGTGTGGGAGGCGGCTTCGCGGTGGGGGCCTTGGCCGGACTCCTGGTGGCGGCGCTCTTCGCCTGCTTCACCGTGGGGCTGCGCGCCGACCAGATCATCACGGGCACGGCGATCACCATGTTCGCCCTCGGCCTCACCGGTACGCTGTACCGCTCGATCTTTGGCGCGGCCGGTGTGGCGCTGGACACGCCCACGGCCGGCGTGGTGCGCATTCCCGGCCTGGCGGAGCTGCCGCTGGTGGGGGGCGCCCTGTTCGCGCAGCCGCTCGCCACGTATGTCGTGACGCTCCTTGCCTTCGTGCTCGCGTGGTACATGGCGCGCACGCACCAGGGGCTCGCGCTGCGCGCCATTGGCGAGTATCCCGACGCGGCCATTGCCGCCGGCATCACGCCGCGCCGCTATCAGGCGCTGGCGGTGCTCTTTGCGGGCGGCATGGCGGGGCTGGCCGGCGCCACGCTGGTGCTCGCGCAGGCGGGCACGTTCGTGGAGGGGATGAGTGCGGGGCGTGGGTTCATTGCCATCGCCATCGTCGTGCTCGGGCGCTGGCGCCCTCTTGGCGTGGCCGCGGCGGCGCTGCTCTTCGGTGCGGCCAACTCCCTGCAGGTGCTCTTCCAGAGCATGGGGTGGCAAGGCGTGCCGTATCAGCTGTTTCTCGCCCTGCCGTACCTGCTCACGCTGGTGGTGCTGGCCGGCGCCAGCGGGCGGGCGGCCGCGCCCGCCGCGCTCGGCCGGCGGTAGACCGAACGGCCAACTGACAACGCGCTCTCACCAGCGACCGGGCAGGGGGTCGCGTATCTCAGGCGTCAACCGTTCACGTCGGCCGTTCGCGTCCCCTTCACTCTCCAGTGCATGCTTACCATTCGCACCCTCGCTCCAGCGCTTTGCCTGGGGCTGTTCGTCGGCCTGCCGCCGTTCCTCGCGGCGCAGAGCGGGCGCGCGCCGCGTGATGAGACCGCCGTGATGACCGCGGCGCGGGCCATTCATGCCAAGGTGCTGTCCATCGACACCCATGTGGACATCGCCCCGTCGAACTTCACGGCCAGCGGCCCCAACTACACGCAGAAGCTGCCGCGCACGCAGGTGGATCTCGTGAAGATGGAAGAGGGCGGCCTCGTGGGCGCCTTCCTCATTGTGTACGTGGGGCAGGACACCGCGCTCAACGCCGCCGGCTTCGCGCGCGCCAACGCGCAGGCGATCGAGAAGTTCGAGGCCATTCACCGGCTCACCGACACGCTGGCGCCGTCGCGCGCGGCGATTGCCTACACGGCGGCCGATGCGCGCCGGATCCACCAGAGCGGCAAGCGGGTCATCTTCATCGGCATCGAGAACGGCTTTCCCATTGGCAGCGACCTTGCCAACGTGCAGAAGTTCTACGAGCGCGGGGGCCGGTACATGTCGCTGGCGCACAACGGACACAGCCAGCTCTCCGACAGCAACACCGGCGAGCGCGACGGGGTGTGGCTGCACAACGGGCTTTCCCCGTTGGGCCGGCAGGTGATTGCCGAGATGAACCGGCTGGGCATGATGATCGACGTCTCGCACCCCAGCAAGCAGTCCATGCTGCAGACGGTGGCGCTCAGCAAGGCGCCCATCATGGCGTCACACTCGGGGGCCCGCGCGCTGTGCGGGCACAGCCGCAACATGGACGACGAGCAGCTCGACGCGCTCAAGAAGAACGGTGGCGTGATTCAGCTGGTGGCCTTCAACAGCTACGTGAAGTGCAACCCTGCGCGTGACGCCGAGCGGGCGGCCGCCATGGATGCGCTGCGCAAGGAGTACGGCATTGCCGCCGGCAACCGTATGGAGGTGCAGCGTGCCATCGAAGCGCTCCCCAACGATCAGCGCAACGCATACCTGGCCAAGCAGGAAGACATCATGGCCCGTCGCTACCCGGCCGACCCGGCGGCTACGGTGAAGGACTTCGCCAACCACATCGATTACGTGGTGAAGCGCATCGGCATCGACCACGTGGGAATCAGCAGCGACTTCGACGGCGGCGGCGGCGTGGATGGCTGGCGCAACGCCTCCGAGTCGTTGAACGTGACCGCCGAACTTGTGCGCCGCGGCTACACCGAGCAGGAGATCGCCAAAATCTGGGGCGGGAACCTGCTGCGGGTGATGGAGGCGGTGGAGAAAGCCGCCGGCAAGTAAGGGGCGACTGGCGGGGATCGCTGGAGAGATCGCGTGTGGGGCGGGGGAGTTCGTAGTTCGTGGTAATAGTCATCAGTCGTTAGTTGAACTAACCACTGAGAACTACCACTAACGACTACGAACTCCCCCGCCCCACACGCGATTTCAGCCCACGGCCCTTACGCGAAATCCCTCAAACCGCCTCACTCAACGACGTGAAGTTGAAATCCCTCACCTTCATGCTCGGCATCACCACGTCGCCGCCCTGCTCCGTGCCCGCCACCCGTTCGGCGCGACCCAGCGCCTCGAGATTGTTGAGCATGAACAGCGGCGATTCGTTGAAACGGAAATTGCGCAGACTCTTGGTGATCTTGCCGTTCTCGATGAGAAACGTGCCGTCGCGCGTGAGTCCCGTGTAGAGAATGGTGCGCGGATCCACTTCGCGCAGATACCACAGACGCGTGACGAGAATGCCGCGCGTGGTGCCCTTCACGAGGTCGTCCACGCTCTGGGTGCCACCCGCCATCTTGAAGGTGCTGGGCCCGCCGGTGGGGGTCTTGCCCTGCTTCTTGGCCCAGAAGCGCGAGTAGATGAGCTGCCTGAGCACACCGTTCTCGATCCACACCTGACGACCGAGCGGCATGCCTTCGAAGTCCCACGGGCGTCCCTGCAGCTGCGGATCGCTCGGATCGGAAAAGAGGGTGACGCGTTCATCCATGATCTTCTCGCCCACCTTGTTGCCGCCGCCTTGCTTCACGAACGGGCTGCGACCTTCATCGGCGCTGCGGGCATCGGCATACTGACTGATCAGCTGCACGATGTCCCCCACGGCCTGCGGCTCGAGAATGACCGTATACCGTCCCGGCTCGATCGCCACCGGATTGCGCGACAGCGTTGCCTTCTCGCTCGCCGTTTCCGCCACCCGGCGCGCGTCGAGCTGTGCCCAGTCGGCGTTGTCGGCCGCGGCCCAGCCACTCCCCGTGCCGTCGGTGGTACGCACCGTGAGCGTGTAATTCGCGTTGGTGCTGCGGTGGTACGCGAACATGCCCGTGCTGTTGCCGATCGCGAGCGCGCCCGCCGTGGTGACGAGGTACCCGGCGGCCTTGAGATCCCCCGCCTTGCGCGCGATGTCGAGCGCGGAGAGTGCGGCCTTCGCCCGATCCTCGGCCGAGAGATTCGCCGTGCGGTCGAACCACGCATTCACCGGCGCGTACTGCTGCGCCGCGAGCTGCGGCATGTTCTCCGGATCTTCCGGGGCGAGCCGCGCGAGGCGCTCGCTTTCGGCCACGGCGCGCGCAATGCTGTCGTCGGAGAAATCGTTGGTAGTCACCACGGCGTGACGCGCGCCGAAGAAACTCTGAATGCCGAGCTGTCCGTCGGTGGTGCTGCCCGCGGTGCTCACCTGATTGTCGGCGAAGCGGATGTTGCCCGCGGTGTACGTGTTCACCTGCACGTCGATGGCATCGGCCTTGGAGCGCTTGATCGCCTTCTCCACGATGGCCTGCGCCTGCTCGCGGGTGAGGATGGCATTGTTCGATTGCATTATGCCTTCCTCCCGGTGTTGATCACGTTGACGTTGCGGAAGCGCGCCGGCGGTGAGCCGTGCGACACCGCGTTCACCTGCGGCGGCTGCCCCTTGCCGTCGAAGAACGAGCCACCCAGCTCGTAGCTGCGCGCGCCGCCGATCATGTCCATGCTGTTCCAGAAGTCCGGGGTACGAATCTGATAGGCGACATCCTTGAGCACGCCGACCACCTTGCCGCCCTTGATTTCGTGATAGAGCTGACCGCCGAACTGTGCATTGAAGCGCTGCTGGTCGATGGAGAAGCTGCCGTCACCTTGAATGAGGATGCCGCGGTCGGTGGCGGCGATGAGATCGTTCATGGTGAGATCCTTCTCGCCGGGCATGAGCGACACGTTGGGCATGCGCTGGAATTGCACGTTGTCCCACCCCTGGGCGTACGAGCAGCCGTGCGAGCGTACGGGACGGCCGTTCTTTTCGTACCACCAGCGCAGCCACGGCGCCTGTTCGCGCGTGGTCTGGTAATCGTTGAACATGCCGTTCTTGACGATGAGGAACTCGTCGGGCTTCACGCCATCGTCGTCCCACCCAATGGTGGAGAGCCCGCCTTCCTGCGAACGGTCACCCTGGATGTTCATGAGGCTCGGGCCGTACTTGAGCGTGCCCAGCATCTTCTCCGGCGGCGCAATGAAGCTGGTGCCGGCGTAGTTGGCTTCGTAGCCCATCGCCCGATCGAGCTCCGTGGGATGCCCGATGCTTTCGTGAATGGTGAGCCAGAGATTCTGCGGGTCGAGCACGAGATCGTAGCGCCCCTGCTCCACCGGCTTGCCCGTGAGCTTCGCCGCGGCTTCTTCGCCCCACTGCTGTGCGTTCCCCACCAGATCGTTCGAGAGCACGTACTCCCAGCCGCGCGCCATGGGCGCCACCATGTTGCTGCGGTTCTGGAAGTCGGTGAAGTCGGCGCTCACGGCGGTGATCTGCATGGTGGGCCACGAGCGCACCACGTCCTGCTTCGTCACCGTGCCGTCGGTGTTCGCGTAGTTGCGTTCGTCCTTCACGAAGAAGAAGCCGCTGAAGACGTACTTCACGTTCTTGGCCTTCATGGCATTCGCGTTGGCCTTGATGAGCAGATCGGCCTTCTGCTCCACCGGCACCTCGAAGGGATCCTGCGTGAAGGCACTCTTCCAGTAGCCGTTCGTCACCGTGGGTGTGGGCAGCCACTCCACGCCATTCGTGCGCGCGACCTTGCTGGCCTTGGCAATGGCGACCGCCTCACGAGCGGCGGCGGCCGCGCCGTCGCTGGTGAGAATGCGCGTCGCCGCAAAGCCCCACGTGCCGTCCACCAGCGCGCGGACGCCGATCCCTACCGTGTCGGTGTCCACGACGTTCTGGATCTGCTGCTCGCGCGTGAACACGAAGTTCTGTCGCTGCCGGCTGCAGCGCACGTCGGCGTAGCTGGCGCCCGCCATTGTCGCCGCATTGAGCGCCGCGTCCATGAGCGCGCGCACGTTCGCGATGTCCTCGAAGGTCTCGAGGGTGCGCCAATCAGGGGCCGGGGCTGCAGTCAGCAGCCGTGGGATGCCGGCCAGACCACTGCCAGCCAGCAAGGCGCCGCCGAACGCGGTGCCGCCTTGCCAGAGGAAATCACGTCGGGAGGTCATGAGGGGGCGCTGACTCCGTCAAACAGGTGGGAAGGCGGGCGGGGCGCCCGCGGACAGTGCCGACCCGTACGAACACGAGGTCGGCTTCGTTTCGACACCCCGAGAGCGCGGCAACGTTGCTGCCGCGCTCACATCGGAGACTCCAGTCGTCAGCGGGAAAGCTGAGTCGTCAGACGGGGACTTGAGCCCGGATAGCGGTGAGCACGAGGGTTCTCGCGGTAAGAGTTGAGCGTCGTCCCCCTCAACTCTCGCTGCTGGCCAACGCAACGCTCACCGCTATCCAGGCTCAACTCTCCATCTCACCGCTCAGCTCCGGCTCTCAGGACTCAGATCTCAGGTGTGAGGCCTCAAAGGTGCCCCCAGAGGCCGAGCACCTCGTGCACCCGCTCGTCCGCCGTCGCCCGCGCCTGCGCCCACGGAATCAGCCCTCGCGCCGCGTCCGTGCACAGCAGCTCCGCACGGGGCCTGATCCCCACGCGTCCGAGGTCCAGCCGGTCCGCGTCCCAGCAGGCCAGCAGCGTCGCCTCGCCGGTCGTGTGTCCGTCGGTGTGCAACCGGCACGCCTCGTAGAGCAACTCGAAGCGCGTGTCGTCGAGGTGCACCAGCGAGCCGCGCAGCGTGTGCGCCAGATCGCCACCACGCAGCCCGTGATCGGGGTCGAGGTGCTCGTTCACCCGCCGCGCGTCATGAAAGAGCGCGAACAGCCGCACCACCTCCGCATCGCCCCCATGTACCTCGGCCACGCGCAGTCCGTTCTCCCACACCCGCGCCCAGTGGAACACCCCATGATAGCCGTCGTGCGGCAGCGCGTAGCCGCGGAGAATGACCTGGAGCAGCGCACCGTAGTCGTGAGAGTGGGGCATGGCGAGGGTGAGGCTTGGGAGGAAGAGCTCAGTCTGAGAATACCGCCGGAGCGCTGCGCCTGGATAGCGGTGAGCACGAGGGTTCCCGCGGCGAGACGGGGTCTCACGACTCACCCGAACAGCAGCTCCAGCTCGGCGCGCCCGATCGCCCCCAGCCCCCCCTTGTCCTCGCCCAGAATGGCATCGGCCAGCGCCCGCTTGCTGGCCTGCAATTCAAGAATCTTGGACTCGATCGTATCGCGCGCCACCACGCGCGTGGCCAGCACATGACGCAGCTGCCCGATACGGTGCGCGCGATCGATCGCCTGCGCCTCGACCGCCGGATTCCACCAGGGATCGAGCAGATACACGTACTCCGCGGCCGTGAGATTGAGTCCGTGCCCGCCCGCCTTGAGGCTGATGAGGAACACCGGCGCGCCGTCGGCCGACTGGAAGCGCGCCACGCGCGCGCCACGGTCACGCGTCCGGCCGTCCAGGTACTCGTAGCGCACCCCCGCCTCATCGAGGCGCGTCTTCACGAGGGCCAGGAAGCTCGTGAACTGCGAGAAGACGAGCGCCTTGTGCCCTTCGGCGGTGAGCTCCTGCAGCGACGGAATGAGCGCATCGAGCTTGGCACTGGGCAACGTGGTTCCGCTGGCGTCCACCAGCCCCGGGTGACAGGCCGCCTGCCGCAGCCGCAGGAGCCCCTCGAGGATATGCATGCGGGAGCGTGCCATCCCCTCGCGGTCCACCAGATCGAACAGCTGTTCGGCGTACCGCACCCGCACGGCTTCGTAGAAGGCGCGCTGTTCGGGCTCCAGCTCCACTTCCAACGTCTGTTCGATACGGGCCGGCAACTCGGCGGCCACCTGCGCCTTCGTGCGCCGCAGAATGACCGGACGCAGCGCCCGTGTGAGCAGGTCGTCGGGCGCCTCAGGGGTACTCCACGCGCCAGCAGCGGCAGTGGCTGGCCCCAGGAGGCGTGCGGCCGAGCTGAACTTCGACGACGCCCCCAGCATCCCCGGGTTGAGGAACTCAAAGAGACTCCACAGCTCCTCGATGCGGTTTTCGATGGGCGTCCCGGTGAGTGCCAGCCGATGGTCGGCCTGCAGCACACGAGCCGCCTTGGCGGTGGCCGTGCCCGCGTTCTTGATGGCCTGTGCCTCGTCGAGCACCACGTAGTCGAAGCGCTTCTGCCCCAGCTGCACCACGTCGCGACGCAGGGTGCCGTAGGTGGTGATCACCACATCGGCATCGAGCGCGTCGAGCGCCACATCGGTGCGGTCGCCATGACTCAGGTCCACCACCCGCAGACGCGGGGTGAAGCGTGCCGCTTCCTGCATCCAGTTGAAGACGAGGGAGCGGGGAACCACCAACAGCGACAGCCCCGCGCGTTCCACCCGCCGGGCTTCGAGCAGCGCCAGCACCTGCACCGTCTTGCCGAGTCCCATGTCATCGGCCAGGCAGCCGCCCAACCCGAACTGGCGCAGGAAGGCGAACCAGCCCAGCGCCTCGTGCTGATAGCCGCGCAGCGCTCCCACGAACGTGGCGGGCACCGGGACGGTGCCGATCGTCCGGAAGGTGCGCAGCTTCGTCCGCGCCTCGGCGAGTTGCGCGTCCACATCCACCGCCGGCAGCGACTCGAGGAGAATGTCCACCAGCGCGAGTTGCCCGCGCTTGAAGCGCACCACCCCGCCCCGCCGCTCCCCGAAGGCCTGCAGGGCCTGCCACGCATTGAGCGATTCGCGAGGGAGGACGCCAATGGTGCCATCGGGCAGAGACAGTTGCGTGGCGCCGCTGGCGCGCGCGGCGAGGACCTCCATCAGGGGCACCACATGCGATCCGAAGGTCACGTGGCCGTCGAGATCGAACCAATCCACGCCGGTGCGCCCGGTCACCGTGACCGGACCGGCTGCCACCAGCGGCTGCCCTTCGTATTCCACATGCCAGCCGTCGTGCACGAGCGCCGCCAGCACCGTCGTGGCCTGCGGCGCGGGGAGTGCCAGCCCCATGCGATGCTCCGCCGGGAAGTAAAGCTCCTGCGCCCCGGCAGCGCGCACCTTCGTCACGGCTTCCCGTTCGAGCGACAGGCGACGGCGGTAGAGGGTCCGCGTGGTGCCGTCGAATACCCACGGCGTGGACGAGTGCGCATCCACGAACGCGTTGCCATACCGAAATCGCACGGTGAGACGCGTGAATGGCCGCCGCGACCAGGGAGCATCCGCGCGCGCCATGAGGTAGCGCGTGGGGGTGACGTCGAACTCGGTGTGCACCGTACCATCCGGCAGCGCGAGCGCCGGCAGCCCGGGCGTACCGTGGTATTGCTCGAGAAAGGCGGAGGGATCGTCGCCCAGATCGAGCTCACCCTCGCGCCAGAGCAGCGTGAGCAGCGGCTGCAGCACCCCCGTCTCCACGCGCGCCAGGGCATCGCCCTTGAGCATCAGTCCCGACGGCGTCAGCACGTCCACGTCGTGCAGCGCATGCTCCTGCCGGTCGCGCACCAGCGACGCGGTGAGTGCGTAATGCGAGGCCGACGTGGGGGAGGCGGAGGTCGTGACACGCAGCTGCACGGTGTACGGCGCCCCTTCGTCCCACCGCAGTACGCGCCCCTCGAGCGACGGCTTGAGACTGCGGACCATGCTGCGCCCCGTTTCACAGAGCAGACGCAGGGTGGTGGGAAAGGCGCGCAGCGGAATGACGAAGCCCTTGGCGGGGATCGCGGCATCCGGCGTGCGGTCGCTGGTCCCGAGCAGCAGGTTGGCGATAAGGCGATCGGCCGGATCAGGCGCATCCACCCACGCCTCGGCGGCAAAGCCGAAGTGCCGCGGCGTGTCCCACACCCCATCACGGTTGCGGCGCTGCGTCGCGACTTCCACGCGTACCCCATCGGCCTGCTGCGCACCGGTGAGATGCACGAGGTAGACGATGCGCCGGTCGCTGGGGATCGATCGTGCCGTCTGCCGGTTGGCGGAGAGCTCGCGTTGTGCCTGCGCTCCCGCAATCTGCCGCAAGGCCGCGCGCCATGGCTCCACCGCCGTCTGCGTACCGAGCTCGAGCACCGCCCCCCCATCCTGCTGCTCGAGCGCCTCCAGATAGGCGTCGTTGACAGGCGCCGCCGCTTCGAAGGTCACCGACGGCGCGGGGGCATCGGCACGCAACGCCGCCGGCAGGACTTCGTCCTCGTCGAGGCGCAGCAGCAACGCCCATTGGTGCTTGCAGGCACCACGCCCCGCTGCCGCCGCACACGAACAGGAGAGCGTCACCGCTGATGCCGCCACGGTGATCGTGGTCTCGTAGGTCGAGGTGCCGCGCACCACCGCCACCACATGCTCCGGGCCGATCTCCAGCACCCGGAGACGACCGGCGGCGACGTACGCGCGCGCCCGTTCGACCACGGGCGCGGGGAACAGGGCAGCAAGGCGAGGATGAATCACACGGTACCGAACGGAGGGGGCGGCCAACACCGCCAAGAGAAGGCAACCGTCAAAGATAGCCCACCTTACTTGAAGCGGATGCCGTTGGGCGCCACCGCCCCCTTCGTAGGGACGAAGGGCTTCGCGGCGGGCTTGAAACCACCCTTGAGTGGCGCGCGCTGGGCATTGCCCTGCTGCCGATTCTCGCGGTTGTTCTGTTCCACATCGCGACGCGTCCCCCCCTCGGCGCTCCCCCCCTTGGGACCCATGCCACCGTCGCTGCGCATGCTCAGCGCAATGCGGTTGCGCGGCAGATCCACGCTCTGCACCGTGACCTTCACCTTCATTCCGACCTTCACGACATCGTTCGGATCCTTCACGTAGCGGTCGGCAATCTGGCTCACGTGCACCAGCCCATCCTGGTGCACCCCGATGTCCACGAACACACCGAAAGCCACGATGTTGGTCACCACGCCTTCCAGCACCATCCCCGGGAGCAGATCGCTGGGCTTCTGGATGTCGTCGCGGAACGCCGGCGGTTCGAACGCGGCACGCGGGTCGCGCCCCGGCTTTCTGAGCTCAGCCGCAATGTCCACGAGCGTGGGCATCCCCACATCGCCACTCACGTACTTCCGCAACTCGATGCGGTCCACGAGGGCGTCGTTGCCAATGAACTCGGCCACGTTCACGCCCAGGTCCTGCGCCATGCGCTCCACCAGGGCGTAGCGCTCGGGGTGTACGGCGCTCGCATCCAGCGGATGCGCCCCCCCGCGCACGCGCAGAAAGCCGGCCGCCTGTTCGAACGCCTTCGCACCGAGGCGCGGCACTTCGGTGAGATCCTTGCGGGAGCTAAAGCCGCCCTTCCGGTCACGTAACGTGACGATCGCCTGCGCGAGACTCGGCCCGATCCCCGCAACGTAGCCCAGCAGCGCCGCCGAGGCGGTGTTCACCTCCACGCCCACGCGATTCACGGCGCTTTCGACCGTTTCGTCAAGACGCTGCTTGAGCTTCGTCTGGTTCACATCATGCTGGTACTGCCCCACGCCAATGCTCTTGGGGTCGATCTTCACGAGTTCGGCGAGGGGATCCTGCAGGCGGCGCGCGATGCTCACGGCGCCACGCAGCGACACATCGAGCTCCGGGAACTCCTGGCGCGCCAGGTCGCTGGCGCTGTACACGGACGCACCGGCTTCGTTCACCACCACCACCTGCGGACGCGGCGCCTCCAGTTCACGCAGCGCCGCCTTGGTGAGCGTTTCCGTTTCGCGGCTGGCCGTACCATTGCCAATGGCAATGAGCTCGGGCTGGAAGCGCTCCACCATGGCCCGCACGGCGCCGGCGAAGCGGTCTTCCTGATGCAGATACAACGTGTCGGTGTGCACGAGCGCCCCGGTGGCGCTGACCACCGCCACCTTCACGCCGGTGCGGAATCCGGGATCGAGGCCAATGGTCTTCTTTTCGCCGGCCGGGCTGGCCAGCAACAGCTGTTCGAGGTTGCGCCCGAAGATGGTGATCGCTTCGTCGTCGGCGCGCGTCTTGAGTTCCACGCGCAGCTCCACCTCGATGGCCGGCGACAACAACCGCTTGTAGGCGTCCGTGCACACGAGCGTGAACTGCTGCTGCGCCTTCCTGCCCGCGCCGACCTCACTGAGCAGTCGTGCGTTGATTTCCTCCACCGGCGCTTCGATGCGCCAGAGCAGTTCGCCTTCGGTTTCGCCGCGGCGAATGGCGAGCATGCGATGGCTGGGAATGGTACCGAGCGACTCGGCGAAGTCGAAGTAGTCCTTGAACTTCGATTCGTCGCTCTTCTTCTCGGCCAGCACGCTGCTCTTCACCACGCCCTTGGCGCGCGTGACCTCGCGCACCCAGCCGCGAACGACCGCGTCTTCGGCGATCTGCTCGGCGAGAATGTCCCGCGCGCCCTGCAGCGCAGCCTCGGCGGTGGGCACCTCGCTGGGCTTCCCGTCCACTTCGGGGAGCACGAACTCAGCGGCCTTGACGAGCGCGGCGGCATCATCGAGACCGCCGTCCCACAGCGCCTCGGCCAGCGGCGCGAGGCCACGCTCGCGGGCAATCATGGCGCGCGTGCGGCGCTTGGGCTTGAACGGCAGGTACAGGTCTTCGAGGGCCTGCTTCGTGTCGGCCGCCATGAGGGCGGCCTTGAGCGTCTCGTCGAGCTTGCCCTGCTCCTCGATGCTCTTGAGGATGGCGGCGCGGCGATCCTCCATTTCCTGGAGGTACTCGGCGCGCTCACGCACATCGCGGAGCTGCACCTCGTCCAGCCCGCCGGTCATCTCCTTGCGGTAGCGGGCAATGAAGGGCAGGGTGGCGCCCTCGGCGAAGAGGGCGAGTGTACGCTGAACCTGCTGCGGGTTGAGCGACAGCTCGGTCGCCACGCGGGCCACGAGCACGGGGGCGAGTGTATCGAGGGTGGGGGCAGTCATAGGCGCGGATACTACGTGCGCCGAGACTGGAATTGGAGGGCTTGCGGAACCAGGTGAGGCGCGTCTGCGACGCGCCCTGATTGCAGGGGAGGGGGCAGGGAGCAGGACGCCGGAAGCGGGGCGCAGACACACCAATGGTGGTGTCCGCTGCCGCCCGCATCCTGCCGCCCGCTCCCTGCGCCCTGCCTTGTAAACGAAGCGGGCCAGCCAGCAGCCGGCCCGCCTACCCCGCGCGCACCGCCACTCAGCGCCCCAGCGTTTCGATCACGAGCCGCGCCGCGGCGGCGCCCGAGTACTGCTGCTGCCCGGTGATGAGTCGGCCATCGCGGACCGCGAATGACCGGAAACGCTGGTCCACTACGAAGTTGGTATCGGCCATCGCGCGCGCCTCGCCCTCGATCCAGAACGGCTGGATACGCATGCCCACGAAACTGTCGGCGAACTGCTCCTCGCTGTTCGCGAAGCCCGTCCAGGTCTTCCCCTTCACGAGGAGCTCGCCGTTCGACAGGCGCGTCTCGAGCAGCAGGCAGGTCCCATGGCACACGGCCGCCACCACCTTGCCCGCCTCGTAGCACTCGGCCAGCAGTGCTTGGAGGGCGGTGTTGCCGCGGAAGGTGATCATCGGCGACTGCCCACCGATCACGAACAGGGCGTCGTAGTTCGCCACATCGAGGCCCTCGATCGACGCGGTGTTCGCGAGCAGCGAGGCGTGCGACGGCGACCTCTTGAAGCCCAGCGAAATCAGGTCGTGCGCCGAGTACCCGCTGGCGTCCTCCGGATCGGAATAGCTGTCGGCCTGCAACGCGCCGCCAAGCGGACTGCGGATCTCGACGGAGTATCCGGCTTCGGTGAATTCCCAGAATGGATGGGTGAGTTCGGCCCACCAGAAGCCCACGGGCCACTGCGTCACGGGGGACACGGCGGCATTGGCCGCGAGCATCAGCACGCGCTTGGGGCGGGCCGTGGTCGACACATTGATGTTGGCACTCATCTGGCTGTGGTCGGTGAGGAGTTGACAGCGACAACGGATCGACCACAGCGTATGGTATCACTCCCCGCCGGACCAGTATGCACTTTTTGGGGTGATACTTACACTTTTGAGAGTGTTATCGATGCCTGAGTTCGTATTCGAAGGGCTCGTGTTTCAGAGTCCCGTGGAGCTCGCCCTGCACGCCATCGGCGGCAAATGGAAGATGCCCATACTCTGGCGTCTCAATCGGCGCACGTGGCGCTACAACGAACTGCACCGCGACCTCACGCGCGTATCGCACAAGATGCTCACGCAGCAGTTGCGCGAGCTCGAGCAGGCGGGATTGCTCACGCGCACCGTGCACCCCGTGGTGCCCCCCCACGTGGACTACGCGATCACGGATCTCGGACGCACCGCGCTACCGGCGATCGAGGCGTTGCGGGCGTGGGGAATGGCCTACCGGAGAAAGCGGGAGCGGTGAGCGAGCGGACCGGCGGGGACGCCGGTCTGTCCCTCTCGACGCTCAGCCGCACCCCGCAATCGCACTCTCCCACAGCACGCGCCACGCGCCTTCGCGCCGCGCGAGAACGGCGGCACCGAGCGCTACGCCGTCATCGCGGCCGAAGAGCAGCCGCACATCCGGCGAACCGGTGGCGCGGAACGCGAGCAGCGGTTCGGCCACCACGAGTTCCTCCTCGTGGCCCGAGGCTCGCTCGTGCCACCCCACGCGCCACGTGGCCGCAGTATTGCCGAGCGCGTCGACCACGAGCACGAGGCGCTCCTCCTTGGGATCGTCCTCCTGATTCACGCGGCGGGCCAGCAGGGCCACGACGAACGTGCTGTCGACACCGCGGGAGCGCCACGCGCGCAACACCACGAAGGGGAGCGCGCGGAAGGTGGCACTCGTGTCGTCGGGGAGACGTGAGGCGAGGCGGGTGAGATCGGCGGCGAGTCGCGCCGAGTCTCGCGGCGCGAGCCCCTCGATCGAGTCGAGCGGAATGGCCGTCACGTGTCCTGCCGCAAAGGCGGCCGTCCAGGGCTGCACGGTGACGCCGGCCTCCACCGCAAGGCGCGCCACCGGCCACGCGGTGCATCCGGCCTCACCCGCCGGCGACGTCTCCACCGACAGCCGCGCCGTACTCACCAACCCACCGCGCGCGAAGAGCTCCAGCTGGCCGTCGCCCAAGAGCGCTCCCACGCCGGTCGTGTCGCCCACGGTGCTGTCAGCGGCTTCCGGCAGCAGGAGCGAGCCCGCCACCATACCGCCATCCACCGTAGGCAGTACCACGTACGGACCCGCCGCCACGTCCCAGCCACTCGAGCTTGCAGCTCTGGTCATGCTGTCGGCGGGTGTGCTGACGCCGGGCGCCGCCGCCGTGTCGGCGGCGCGTGACGTGGTGTCGCGATCGCAGGCGCTCAGCACCAGGCCGCCGGCGAGCAGCACACGGCGCAGCGACCAACGCGGGGTCGGGAACCGGCCCATGGAATGGCCGGTCAGGCGCAGGGGCGGGCACATGCCCAGAAGTATGACACACGCACCACTGGACAGCGACCACATCGGTTCCGAGCATTAGCACGCCCCATGGGCGCCACCCGGCAACCGCTCGCCCCACCCGCAGCCCTCACCTGTGACGCCCGACACGACCGTCCCCGCCCGCAAGGGATTGCTGAACGCCCTCGGACTGCACCGCCCGGAGCTGCGGGCATGGGCCATGTACGACTGGGCCGTGTCGGCCATGCAGACGGTCATCACGACCGCGGTGTTCCCCATCTACTTCATCTCGGTGGCGGGCGCCGACATGCCGAAGCCTCAGGCCACGGCATGGTACTCATGGGCCAACACCGCCGCCGCCGTCCTCATCGCCGTGCTGTCCCCCATTCTCGGCGCCATGGCCGACTATCGCTCGGCGAAGAAGCGCTTCCTGCGCGTCTTCATGCTGCTCGGCGTGTTCAGCACCATGGGCATGTTCTTCATCATGCACGGGGACCTGTTCCTGGCCGCCACACTGTTCGTGCTGTCGCTCGCGGGCGCCACGGGCAGCATGACGTTCTACGAGTCGCTGTTGCCGCACATCGCGCGCGAAGACGAAATCGATCGCGTCAGCACCGGCGCCTACGCCATGGGGTACATCGGTGGCGGACTGCTCCTGGCCATCAATCTGGCGTGGATCAGCAATCCGGCGCTCTTCGGCCTCCCCTCCGGCGACAATCTCACGCCGGCGGAGGCCACGCTGCCGGCACGTCTGGCGTTCCTGAGCGTGGGGGTGTGGTGGTTGCTCTTCAGCATTCCCATGCTGCGCGGCGTGCCCGAGCCGCCGCGTCGCATCGAGACCGACGAAACGCCAACCGGCAACGCCGTGGTCGTGGCGTTCTCGCGCCTGCGCGAAACGCTCGGCGAGCTGCGTCTCTACAAGCAGGCGTTCCTCACCATGCTGGCGTTCACTATCTACAACGACGGCATCCAGACGATCGTGCGCATGGCCACGGTCTTCGGTGAGGAGCTGGGGCTGCCGCGGTCGGACCTCATCACGGCCGTTCTCATCGTGCAGTTCGTGGGCATTCCGTTCGCGTTCCTGTTCGGCACGCTGGCCTCACGACTGGGCACGAAGCGGTCCATTCTGCTGGGGCTGGCGGTGTACACCGGTATCTGCATCTACGCCTACACGATTCACACGGTCACGGAGTTCTACGTGCTGGCCGGCATGGTGGCCATGGTGCAGGGCGGCACCCAGGCGCTCAGCCGTTCGCTGTTTGCCAGCATGGTGCCCAAGCACAAGAGCGGCGAGTTCTTCGGCTTCTACAGTGTGTTCGAGAAGTTCGGCGGCATCCTCGGGCCGGCGGTCTTCGGCATCGCGGTCAGCACGACGGGCAGCTCGCGCAGCGCCATTCTGTGGGTGATTGCCTTCTTCGTCGTGGGCGGCGCCATGCTCATGACGGTGAACATCGCCGAGGGGGAGCGCATGGCGCGCGACGCCGACGCGCGCACCCTGTCGGCCTGAGCGCCACGACCCGCCAATGTTCTATGAGGTTCCCACGCCCACTGCCAGCAGTCGCTCGTCGACCGGCGGGTAGACCGGTCCGCCCAGGTCCCAGTGCCAGGCGTCACGGCGCGTGCCGGTGCGTGGATCCTTGAGCGGCTTGTACTGGAGCCGCGCGACACTCAGGCCGAGGGCCGCGCCGTACGCCACGAGACGGGCGCGATCGGTGCTCACCAGATGCACCAACGGTGTGTCCTTCCAGACATGCCGGTGCAGCCAGAGGCCGCCGTCCATGGCGTGGATCATGCCCTCGCGGCGCTTGGCGTACTCGCGGCAGCCGCTGGAGTAATTCAACTCCCGCAAGCGCGCGTGGCGCCGACAGGAGTCGGCGTCGTTCACAATGGCGGGTAGCGTGGGCATGCCTCCATCCCCTCAGGACTTGGCCGCCACCCAGTCGGTGCCAATCCCCATTTCCACAAGCAGGGGAACGTCCAGCTTCGCCGCGCCCTCCATTTCCCGCTTCACCAGCGCCGACAGCGCCGCCTCTTCCTCCGGGGGGAGCTCGAACACGAGTTCATCGTGCACCTGCAGCAGCATGCGGGCGGCAAGCTGCTCGCGTGCCAGCGCCTCGTGCACCCGGATCATCGCCATCTTGATGAGATCGGCGGCCGACCCCTGGATGGGGGCATTGGCGGCCACGCGCTCGCCGAAGGCGCGGATGTTGAAGTTGCGCTCCTTGAGCTCGGGGATGTAGCGACGACGCTTGAAGAGGGTTTCGACGTAGCCCTTCTGCCTGGCCTCCACCACACACTGGTCAAGGAAGGCCTTCACTCCGGCAAAGCGCTCGAAGTAGGTGTCGATGAACGCCTTCGCTTCGGCGTTGGAAATGCGCAGCTGGCGGGAGAGCGCATGCGCCCCCTGGCCGTAGATGGTCGCGAAGTTGATCGTCTTCGCGCGCGCGCGCATCTCGCCCGTCACATCCGTCACCGGAACGCCGAAGATGATGGCGGCCGTCTGCTTGTGAATGTCACCGCCTGCCCGGAAGGCGCTGACGAACGCCGGATCACCGCTGAGGTGCGCGAGGAGGCGCAGCTCGATCTGTGAATAGTCAGCGCTCAGCAGGCGCCACCCGGTACGGGGCACGAAGCCGCGACGAATCTCGCGCCCCAGTTCACGTCGGCTCGGAATGTTCTGCAGGTTGGGATCGGAGCTCGAGAGGCGCCCCGTGGCCGCGACCGTCTGGTTGTACGACGTGTGCAACCGGTGGTCGCGCGGATGCACGAGCCGGGGCAACGCATCGATGTACGTGCCCTCCAACTTGAAGATCTCGCGGTACTCCATGAGCAGCGTGGGAAGCACGTGCCCTTCCTCGGCCAACTCCTGCAGCACGCTCGCGTCGGTACTGGGCCCGGTGGCCGTCTTCTTCTTCACCGGCAAGCCTAGCTCATCGAAGAGCACCGTGCGCAGCTGCGGGTTCGAGTTGATGTTGAACTCGCGGCCTGCCTCCGAATAGATCGCCTGCTCGACCCGCGCGCGCTCGGCGGCGAAGCGCGTCTTGAGCGAGTCGAACCAGGGCAGATTGATGGCGATGCCGTCGTACTCCATGTCGGCGAGTACCGACACCAGCGGCACCTCCATGTCGCGCAGCAACGGCAGCATGGCGTGCTGCTCGAGCTGCGGCTGAAGCAGCGCCCGCAGCCGCATCGTCACGTCGACATCCTCGCACGAATAGTCGCGCGCGGCATCCACTGGCACCACATCGAATCCCAGCTGCTGCTTCCCCTTGCCGCACAGCTGCTCGTACGCGGTCATGGTGTGCCCGAGATACTCGAGCGCCAGCAGGTCGAGCCCGTGTGAACGACGACCGGGATCGAGCAGGTAGCTGGCGAGCATCGTATCGAACTCGAGTCCGGCCAGCCGCACACCGGCGCCGCGCAGTACGAGCATGTCATACTTGGCGTTCTGCGCGATCTTCTTCACGGCCGCGTCTTCGAGCATGACGCGCAGCGGCGCGCAGGGCGCGCTGTCGAAGGGCGGCAGATTCACCGGCTCCGGCGCACCGGCGTTGATGCGGCGCCCGGCGATTCCGGCATCGCCCGAGAGCAACGCCAGGTTGCCCCCGCCGTCATCGCGGCGATGGCGGAAGGGCAGGTAATAGCCCTCGCCCGGCGCGACGGCGATGGAGAGCCCCACGAGCGTGGCACGCATCGCATCCACGGGATTGGGCGCATCCGGATCGCACACCGTTTCGGTATCGATGGCGATGTACGGCACCTCACGCACCCGCTGCAGCACCATCGTCAACGCGTCGACCGTGTCGACCGTGGTGTAGCGCGCGTCGGCCAGCACCGGCACGCCACTCGTGCTTTCCCGCACCGGCGGTGCCACGGGCCGCGCGCCCACGTGGGGCTCGGGAGCCGCCACAGCAGGGCCGGCGGCGGTCGTGGCCGCCACCGGCGGTGCGACGGTCACTCCCCCGACATCCTTCAGCAGGCTCGTGAACTCGAGCTCCAGATATAGCGCCCGCAGCGCGTCGGCATCGGGGGCGTTCACGTGCAGCTGCTGCGGGTCCAGCTCCACCGGCACGTCGCAGTGAATGGTGACGAGCTGCTTCGACAGGCGTGCCTCCGCCTCGTACTGCAGCAGCGCCTCGCGCGAGCGCTTTTTCGTGATCGCCGAGGCGTGCGCGAGGATGTTCTCCAGCGGGCCGTACTGCGTGATGAGTTCGATGGCGCCCTTTTCGCCGATCCCCTTCACCCCCGGCACGTTGTCACTGCTGTCGCCCACGAGCGCGAGATAGTCGATCACCCGCTCCGGCGGCACACCCAGCCGGACGCTCGCGTTCTCCATGCCCACCCAGCTCTCCTCGACGCTGGCGGGCCCGCCTCGCCCGGGGTTTAGCAGCCACACCCCGGGGCGCACCAGCTGCTGAAAATCCTTGTCCCCCGACACGATGACCACGTTGTAGCCGGCCTCGACCCCCTTCTTGGCCATGGTACCGATCACGTCGTCGGCTTCGAAGCCCTCGGCGGTCAGCACCGGAATGCCGTAGGCCGCCAGCAGCTGCAGCACCCGCTCCAACCCCTGGTCGAAGTCGGCCTGCAGATCGTCGGCGAGCTTCTCGCGCGTGGCCTTGTAGTCGGGGTACAGCTCGTCGCGGAAGGTGGCGCCGCTGTCGTGAACCCACGCCAGCAGCTCCGGCTGGTGCGTGCTGAGCAGCCGCTTCAGGAAGTTGGCCACGCCCCACGCAATGCTGGTGTTCTCACCGCGACTCGTACTGAGCGGGCGCTGCAGAAGCGCGAAAAACGCGCGGTAGATGAGCGCGTAGCCGTCGATGAGAAAGAGTCGTGGCGCCTGGGGGCGCGTGAGGTCAGCCACGGCACCCCCGACCGGCGGGTGCGCGCTCAGCGCGCGCCGAGCTTTCGACGAATGGCGAGGTCGAGGTCGCCGCGGCTCTGTGCCGAGAGGCGCCAGCGGCCAAAGCCGGTCTGGTCGATGAAGAAGAGCTGGATGCGCAGCTCGCGGTACTCCCAGATCTGCTGGCGGACGCGCTCATTCGGATTCAGCAACCCGGTGTCGATGATGTTGTCCGGATCGCCCAGCGCCACGAAGGCGGTGCCGCGATCCGACTGCCAGCCGGCTCCGGCATCATCGCGGAAGCGGAGGTTGGCGGTGCGGATACGGGCAAAGTAATCACGCAGCCCCTCGTGTTCAGCGGTGCCGGGCACCGGATCGGTGGCCTTGAGAAACGTCGTCCAGGCCGTGGCGCGGTCGGCGAGATCGGCATCGCGCAACGCCCTGAGCTGATCGGGTGTGGTGAACCAGCGCAGGAACGCGAGCATCTCGTCGAATGTGCCAATGGGCACATCTTCGCCGAGGGTGACCAGGACGCGCGTGCGCGCCGTGTCGGTGCGGCCGGCGGCCGTGACCTGAATGGTGTTGATGCCAATGGCCATGCGGTTCACGGGCAGCCCGACGGTGGTGCTGCGCCCCGCCCCGCGCTGCGGCAGTTCCACGACGGTGTCGATGCCCACGATCTCGGCGTCACCCACGGCGCGCACGCGCACACTGCCCGGTGGCGTGCTGCCGACCGCATCGATGTAGAGCGCCAGCAGCGAGTCGATGCCGTATACCACCGTGGAGCGCGGACGCGCCAGAACACGCGGCAGCGAGTCGACCGTCTGCCGCGGAATGGCCTCGTACACGGGTATGGCGGTGGTCAGGCCGCCCGGCGCCAACGCTGGCACCTGCAGCGAGACCTCTTCGCTGGAGCTCCGGATGCTCGATTCGTCCTTGACGCTGACCGTCATGGTGTAGCGTCCCGGCGCCAGCCGCAGGAACTGCTGCCAGATGATGCTTTCGTCGGTACGAGACGTTTCGCGGAAGGTGGGAACGCGCACCTGTTCCGTGGCTTCGATGGTGCGCACGACCGTGGCTCCCTGTCGCAGCTGCACGCGGGCCACGTAGGCGGCCGCGTACCGGTCGCCCTCGCGCGCAAAGCCCAGCGAGCGTGAAGGGATCGACAGCGCCAGCAGCGTGAGCGTACTGTCCGGCGACGGCGCACGGAGGAACGACACGGAGGCAGTAAAGGGGATCGTCCCGGCCCCGGCGACCAACCCCATGGCGCGGTACAGCCGTGTCATCTCCGCCGGGGCACCGGGGATGGGGACGCCTGGCGCACCTGGCGCTCCGGGTGGTACGGCCGAGGCTGCTCCGGTGGGACGCGGCTTCGCACACCCCGTCAGAGCAAGGGTAACGGCGACGGCACCGGCGATCGTCCCAGCCGCGGGACGTGGGAGCAGCTTGCGTAACATGGGTGGCTGATGGGCCGAAGGGTACGGCACGTTCCTGACCGTTGTCTTGCTGCGACTGCTGGACGGCGTTACGTTCGCCCCGTGGCTATCGAGACGCTAGTCGGGACGACAATGGCCGGGTACACGGTACGTGGGAAGGTTGGTGAGGGTGGGACGGCAACCGTCTTCCGCGCCGACCATCCGACGCACGGTACCGTTGCCCTGAAGGTGCTGCGGGAGAAGTTGCAGCACGACAAGACCGCGGTGGCGCGCTTTCTCCGTGAAGCGCAGTTCGGTGCTCGGGTAGAACACCCCAACATCGTCCGCACCCTAGACTACGGTCAGTCGGACACCGATCGCTACTATCTCGCCATCGAATGGGCGGGTGGTGAGATTCTCGACAAGTACGCCGAAAAGAGCGGTTCTCTTCCCTGCAAGGAAGTGGCCGCCATCATGGCGCAGATCTGTGGTGCCGTTCAGGCCGCCCACGACGTGGGTATCGTCCATCGCGACCTGAAGCCGGAAAACATCATGTACGACCCGGCCGCACGGCAGGTCAAGCTGCTCGACTTCGGCATTGCCGCCGACACCGAGGCGGCCCCCGATCAGCGCCTCACCCGCGCCGGCTTCTTCGTGGGCACGCTCATGTACGTGGCCCCCGAGGCGTTGTCGGGCGAGCTGGTGGGACCGGCCGCCGACCAGTACTCGCTGGCGACAATCGCGTACTACCTGTTGTCGGGGTGCCTGCCCTACACCGGCAAGTCGCCGCGCGAGCTGTTCTCGCAGCTGCTCACGCAGCCGCCCGTGTCGCTCAACAAGGCCAAGCCGTCGCTCGCGTTCCCCGCCGCCGTCGAGGCCGTGGTCATGAAGGCGCTGTCCAAGACCCCGGCGGAGCGGTACCCGTCGGTCATGGCCTTCAGCGACGCCTTCAGCGACGCCGCGAACGCCGAGGTCACCAGCTCCGGCGCTGCGCCCGCCACCGCCGCCAACGATGCCGGCAAGGACAAGGGTGGGCTGTTCGGGAAGATGAAGGGACTGTTCGGACGTTGACCACTTCGGACACGTCGCTCGCCCGATATTCCGCACGACTGATCGCCCTGCTGGCTGAACGTTCGGCCAAGCGGGGTGATTTTGTGCTCGCCTCGGGACGTCGCTCCTCGCTGTACGTGGACTGCCGCCTCACGGCCATGCACCCCGAGGGACAGCTGCTCATTGGGCGGGTCGGCCTGGCGACGCTTCGCCACAGTGGCTGGCCGGTCGATTCGGTAGGCGGGTTGACCCTGGGAGCCGATCCGATCGCGTATGCCATCGCCCACGCCAGCGCCCTGGCGGCCGAGGCGGGTACCGGGGAGATGGTTCGGGCCTTTACCGTGCGCAAGGAAGCCAAGCAGCATGGTACCGGCAAGCTCATCGAGGGCCCGTTCCAGTCTGGCGACCGGGTGGTCGTGGTGGAGGATGTGATCACCACCGGGGGGTCGGCGCTCAGGGCCGTCGAGGCCGTGCGCGCTGCCGGCGGCGTGGTGGTTGGTGTGCTGGCGCTGGTTGACCGCCAGGAAGGCGGGCGCGAGGCCATCGAGGTGGCGGCGGGGGTACCGGTGATCAGCCTGGTCACGGCGGAACAGCTCGGGCCGCTGATCGGATAACGCCGAACGGGTCACCCGAGGCGTTTCGGGCAGGCTCGGTGGCGCGTCCTTGCTCTGTCATGACCGCCTCCGCCCGTCCCCGCGCCACCCCGCTGTCGTCGTCGCGATTGCCCACCCCGCGCGCCGGCGTGCGCGCCGTGGCCCTGCCCTCGGCCGTGCTGTTCGAGGAAGAGCGCGCCAAGGACCTGGCCACGTTCCGCCAGGCGGGCAAGCGGCGCCTCTGGAGCACGGTGGTCATTGCCGTGGTCCTGGTGGCGGCCATGCAGCTGGGGCTGGCGCGTGTGCCCCTGGCCACGGTGGCCACCCTGGTCGCCACCGCCCTCGCCCTCAACGGTGCGCTGTCGGCGCTCGGGCGCTCGCCGGCACTCTACCGCCGGTGGCTCAAGTATGTCTTTGCCGTCTTCGACGCCGCGCTGATCAGCAGTGTGGTGTTCCTGTTCGGCGCCCCCGTGCTCGTGCTGGCGTACGTGTTGGCCATCGTGCCGTACTCGTTCGATCGGGGGCCGGCGCTGGGGTACGCCACCACGGCCGCTTCCGTCACCGGCTTTCTCGTGGCGAGCCTTGCCCACAACGCGGCGGTCCCGCAGAACGCCACCCCGCTGCCGCAGATCCTGCTGGCGGCCGGACTGCTCGTGGTCATTGCGCAGCAAGTCATTCAGATGCCGTCGCGGCTGATCGCGCGGTTGCGCCGAACGCGTGAGCGCATGGCGCAGGTGGAGCGTGGGGATCTCGCGGTGCGCGCCGATGCCCGGCACGCCGACGAGCTGGGTTTTCTCGAGCGCAGCTTCAATGGCATGCTCGACGAGCTGCAACTGCTCATTGAAATGGTGCAACGGGAAGCGGATGAACTCGCGGGCGTAGCCTCGCAGGTGTACGGCGCAGCCAGTACGCTGCAGCGACGCGCCGGTGAGGTGGCGGGCGGGGCGCACGCCCTGCGCGAGGAGTTGGAGGCGCAGCAGGCACACGCCGCCGCCGGCGTGCACACTGGTCATGAGGCGCGGCGCACAGCCGATGCCGCGCGCCGCACGGCGGACGTCACGGCCGCCGACGCGCACGTGGTGGATAACGTGGCCGCGGCCAGCCGCGAGGCCATCGAGCGGGCGGCGCAGGCGCTGGTGCGGGTGGGCCGAGACGTCACGGCCACGGCCGCCACGGTGCGTGCCCTGCAGCCGGCCTCCGAACAGGTGGGTCGATTCGTGGAGACCGTCTCCCGCATCGCGCGCCAGACCAACATGCTCGCCCTGAACGCCGCCATCGAGGCCTCACGCGCAGGTGAGGACGGGTTGGGGTTCGCGGTCGTGGCCGACGAGATTCGCGCGCTGAGTGTGGAGAGTGCCCTCGCCGCGAAGCGGGTAGCGGCCACCGTGCAGCGCGTGCGTGACGAGATTGACACGGCGGTGCTGGCCATGGACACCACCGCCCACGAAGTTCAGGGAGCCGGCACCATTGCTCGTGATGCCACGCGGGCGCTGTCGAGCATGGTGGACGGAATCACCCGCATCACGAAGCAGAGCGACGAAGTCGCCGCACTGGCGCAGACCCAGGCCACCCTGTCGGCCTCGGCGGCCATGGCATTCGATGCGCTCGAGCTGTCGGCGCAGCGGGCCTCCAGCGGCGCCCGGGCGGCGGCCGATGGCTCCGATGCGCAGCGGGCCAGCATTGGGGAGCTCTCGCGCAGTGCCCAGCAGCTCACGCAGGCCGCTGCGCGGCTCCGGGTGCTGGCGCGGCGTCACACGGCGGAGTTCCCTGCGGTGTGATGGTGTACTGGCGCGCTGATTGCCGTTGCTGGGTACGGCTCCGGCGCATGCGGCTCCGGCGCGCGCGACAACCACGCGGGCGGTGACGCGAAGGGGTCGAATTCGCGCAGCTGGGTGAGATACGGCAGCACCAACTGGTCCCGCATCATCTCCAGCATGCTCTCGCCGGTGTGCCGACGACGAAACTCGGCGGCGCCAATGCGCAGGGTACCGGAGAGATGACGGGAGAAGCTCTGTGGCGAGGAGTACTCCATGAGGAAGGCCGCCTGGGTGATGCTGCACCCCGGGTTCTCGAGGAGGTGGGCTGCGCGCACCATGCGGGCGGATGCCAGGTAGCGCTTGGGTGTGGGAATGCCGTGGCGGACGAACCGACTCATGAGCGTGGTGGGAAGGACGCCCATGTGCCGAGCCAGCTGTTGCACGGTGGTGAGACTGCGCGGCACGGTAAAGAGCGTCTCGAAGAAGCGCACGCTGGCAGACACCGCTCCCTGCAGATCGCGCCGCAGAACGGCGATGGCGCGGGTGTCGATATCCTGTACGTACTCGGTGGTGACCAGCGTCCGCAGCGTGCGCCATCCGGCCGGGTCGCGCGCATCGACGAGCGTGCGCACCCCATGTTGGCCGAGCGAGAGCAGGGCGGCCGAGCTGCGGGCTTCGTTGCCGGTGAGCAGGGCAACGGCGGGGACGCGCGGAAACTCCCGAACGAGTCGCGCCATGGAGGGGGCGTATTGCTGCTGATAGCGCGACACCGACACGATGACGGCGGACACCGAATGTGTTCGCAGGTCGTGCAGCACCTGATCAAGAGTGTCGCGGTGCATCGCCACACAACGGCCGTTCGTCAGGGCATCGACGCGTTGCTGTTCGGATGGGGTGACGAAGGTGACGACGGCGGACGCGCCGCGTGGGCGCGCCTGGTAGCTCGTGGACATGACCACCCTCGATCGGTGGGAGTGCGGGGTTTCGCCACGGGCGCTCATGGGCGCTGGCGGTGAGTGAGCGGGGATGGCCAGCACGGTAGTCGCGCGTGTCAGTCATGTGTCACCGTGACGCGTCATCGCGGGCGCCGGCCGCGTGAAATTGATGCCGCCGAGGGGTGAACCGGATGCGCGCGGGGCGGCGATTGCGCGTGCGAGACCGCTATATTGCGGATGAACGGATATCGTCGGCCGGACGGTCGCGAAATCGGGGAACGGGCCTTCGTGGTCACGCCACGATTCCGAGGAAAGTCCGGGCTCCACAGAGCAGGTCGCCAGGTAACGCCTGGGCACGCACGGCGCGAGCGGTGCGTGACGGACAGTGCAACAGAAAGCAAACCGCCGTCTTCGCGAGAAGGCGGTAAGGGTGAAAGGGTGGGGTAAGAGCCCACCGCGCGGCTGGCAACAGTCGTGGCACGGCAAACCCCGGCCGGAGCAAGGCCAAATAGGCGGTGAGAGGCGGCTCGCCTCGACCCCGTCGATCTGCCTTCGGGCAGACTCGGCGAACCGCGGGTAGGCTGCTGGAGCGTGTCGGTGACGGCACGCCGAGAGGAATGACCGTCCGGTGCACCTCGGTGTACCGACAGAACCCGGCTTACAGGCCGGCGGTATCCGTTCAACTCCTGTTTCGGGTTTGGGGTCTTGGGTTCTGCGCTCATCGGTACGGCGCGTCGCGCGATGGCGTCGGCGTTGTTGCTCACCGCCTGTGGCGGGGGTGGAGCGCGCGTGTCCACCGCGGCGGCCCCGGCCCCCGATACGGCGCCGGCGCCACCGTCCGCGGTGCCGGCCGTCGTGCGCGTATCGCTGCCGGCGCGGCTCGTCAGCACGACCTGGCGAGTCCAGTCATCCGCGCGAGTGGCCCTCGCCGGTGGCGGCGGGGAACAGCGCATTGACAGCTACGCGCTCGTCTCCTGGTCGGCCGAGCGACAGCCGCATGGCGCCCTGCGGGCCAGCGGCCAGGTGGATTCCTTCACGGTGCGCAGCGGGCTGGACAGCCGACGCACGGCTCCGGTTCCGACCATGCCGGCGCTTATCCTGCTGGACGCGACGCTGGACAGCGGCGCGGTTCGGGTCTCCACGCGCCCCCCGTTAGCCAACGAATGCGATCGTCCGGAAGCGAGCGCTGCGGCGCTGGCGCGCGATCTGCTCGTGCGGGTCCCGAACGGTGTTGCGGTCGGCGATCGATGGCGAGACAGCGTGGTGACGCTTACCTGTCGCAGTGGTGTTCCTATGGTTGTCCAAACCACCGTGCTCTCTCAGCTGGAGGATCTGACCGACGAGATGCTGGTGGTACGTCGGGACCTTGCCGCCCGGTATCAGGGGAAGGGCGGAACGGCCTTCAGGACGCTCGAACTGACGGGCACCGGGGTAGGAGTCCAGCGCGCCCGCGTTCATGCGCTGCGGGGCACCCTGGAGCGCCTGGATGGCATGATGACACTGACGTTGCAGGCCACGGAGCGCACCCCCGGGAATGCCCCGCGCAGTCAGCAGATCGTGCAGCGCACGGAGTTCTCGGCGGTGCGGGCGCGCTGAGCATGGTGTCGCGGCCGTCCGGTGGGCCGGCCGTTTATGACAAGGGAGGGGGCAGGGGGAAGGTGGTCAGGAGGATGGGGGAAGTTCTTGCCCCTGCTCCCTGAATGCCTTCCGCCTGCCCCCTCCCTTGTCACCCCACGCGCGCCCCCGGCGCGCGCACCATCCAATCAGTCCATCAACCGCAGGGGCATGACCAGGCAGAGGTACTTGGCCGGATCGTCCCACCCTTCGGGCTCGATCGTTGCGGCGCGCTCCGGCGCCTTGAAGGTGAGGCGCACCTGCTCGGTGGGCATGAAGCGGAGGATCTCGAGCAGGTAGGTGGCGTTGAAGCCGATATCGAGCTGGTCGCCCGTGTAGTTGACCGGGAGTTCGTCGCTGGCTTCCCCAAGATCGGGGGTGGTGACGCTGAACTTCAGCATGCCGGCGTTGAAGGACATCTTGATGCGGTGCGTCTGATCGCTGGCAATGACGCTCATGCGCTTGAGCGCCTGCGTGAGCGCGGCCTTGTCGGCGAGGGCGTAGCGATCGTTGTCCTTCGGGATGACCTGCTCGTAGTTGGGATACGGGCCTTCCACGAGGCGTGTGAACACCGACGTGAACGGCGAGCGGAAGCCCAGGTGATTGTCACCGCGCGCGATCTCGAGTTCTTCTTCGGCGGGGAAGAGGCGACGGATTTGTTCGAGCGCCTTGGGGGGCACAATGAGATCGCCCGGCGGCGCACTGCTGGCTTCGACCGGCAGCTCCATCTTGGCCAGCCGATGGCCGTTGGTGGCCACCATGCGCATGCGCTCCTCACGCAGCTCCCAGAGCACGCCGTTGAGAATGGGGCGCGACTCTTCGGTGCTCACGGCGAAGGCGGTGTGGGCGATGAGCTTCTGCAGCTCCCCCGACCTGACGCGCCACGAGTCGTTGAAGCGCACGCTGGGGAACGTGGGGAACTCGTCGCGGGGCAACCCCAGCAGCTTGAACTTGGATCGGCCGCACTCGAGCGTCACCCGCTGCTCGCCGCTCGCCGCGATCTTCACCGGCGATGGGGGGAGCTCGCGGGCAATCTCGCTGAGCTTCTTGGCGGGAATGGTGATGGCGCCAGGCGTTTCGACATCGGCACTGACTTCTGTGCTGACGGCGATGTCGAGGTCGGTCGCTGAGAACCGGATACCGCGATCGGTGGTCTCGACGAGCAAATTGGCCAGCACCGGCAAGGTGGTCTTGGCCGGTACGGCAGCGGTCACGGCCTGGAGGCCTTCCTGCAGCTTCTCACGCGAGATCGTGAACTTCATGCCCGGAATTGTGGAAGGACTGCTGGTGCCTGCTGTTTAAAAGCAGACTTAGATAGAAAACCAGTAGTAGCAGCAGGGGGTGTGGGCTTGTTTACAAACGCTGCAAGCTACGCGTTTTCAGTCACTTCCGCCATACCACCTCATGTGGACATCCTGTGGGGTGCTGGAGGTACTCCCCGGCGGCACACAGTGGGGGGGTGGGCCAATGTGGGGTCGTGTGGAGCGGCGGGGATTCAGGAGCCCAGCTGACCGGTTGTCCGCAGGGTTTCCAACATGCTCCGCACCTTCAGCACCCGCTCGGCGAACCCCGTCTCCGCGGCCATGTCTTCGGCCACGCGCTCCAGGGAGTGGATGACCGTGGAGTGATCGCGACCCCCGAAGGCGTTGCCGATCTCCACCAGCTGCAGCGCCAGCAGCTCCCGACACAGATACATGGCAATCTGCCGCGGCACGGTGAGCTGCTTGGTGCGCGTCTTGGAGCGCAGGCCATCCGGCGTCACGCCCCACTCGCGGGCCACGACCTGCTGAATGGTGGCGACGGTGATGGTGGTGGGCGGGACGTCGGGGAAGTCGGAATGCGTGGCGCCGCGCAGCTTGTCGCGCAGCGCCTCCCGCGCGAGGTCCACGGAGATGTCGCGGTGCTTGAGGGAGGCGTAGGCCAGCAGCTTGATGATGGACCCTTCGAGCTCGCGGACCGACGACTTCACATGCTGGGCGATGAACTCGATGACTTCGTCGGGGATGGTGAGTTCGAGGTGATCGAGACTCGCCTTCTTCTTGAGGATGGCGATGCGATGCTCGAAGTCGGGCGAATCGACGTTGGCGACCATCCCCCACTCGAAGCGCGAGACGAGGCGCGACTCGAGTCCGGGGATCTCTTTCGGGGGCCGATCGGAGGTCAGCACGATCTGTCGTCCGGCCTCGTAGATGGCGTTGAAGGTGTGGAAGAACTCCTCCTGGGTGCTCTCCTTCCCCTTCAGGAACTGCACGTCGTCCACCAGCAGCAGGTCGATTTCGCGGAAGCGACGGCGGAAATCGCCCATCTGGCCGGTCTGGATGGCGCCGATGAACTCGTTGGTGAACTGCTCGGTGCCGACGTAGGCGATGCGCAGGGCGGGGGTGCGCCGCAGCTGTTCGTGGGCGATGCCCTGCATGAGGTGGGTCTTGCCGAGCCCGGTCTCGCCGTAGATGAAGAGGGGATTGTAGACCTTGCCGGGCGCCTGGGCGGCGGCCTGGGCGGCGGCGGCGGCGACATCGTTCGACTTGCCGATGACGAACTGGTCGAAGGTGTACCGCGGGTTGAGTGGCGTAGACATGCGCGATTGCTGCGCCACTGGTGGCGCGACAATCGGGGCTGGAGGAGGCGCCACGAACATGTCCATCTGGACCCGCCCCACCCGCTCCTCGTGCACCTTGAAGCGGATCTTGATGGGATGTCCAAGCGCGACCGGGGCAAAGGTCGCGAGCAGGTCGGCGTGCTTCGAGTCGCTCCAGTCGGCGGAGAACTGGTCCGGGGCGCCAATGACGAGCGTGTCGCCTTCGACCGCGATGGCGTCGGTGGGCTCGAGCCAGGTACGGTACGTCTGCTCCGGAAGCACCTGCCGCGCCCGTTGGCGCAGGCGATCCCAGATTTCAGCAGGCGATAGCGACATTGGCGACTCGAGCGGTGGCGAACGGAAGCGACGCGGGCGGCGAAGGTACCCCGTTTATTGTGGATAAGTCAATTGGTACAACCCGCGTGAGTTGGGCGGCGCCGGCGCGCCGATACGTGTTGGCAAGCAAGTGGACCTGTTGATGCTCAAGTCGTTGTCCGGAGCTAGTTTAGAAGTGCCATTCCGGCGCAGACGCCCCTTGACCCTCACCACGGGCCCGGATACATTCCGAGGCTCGACGGGATTGCGCTACGTGCGCGGCCTGTCCACCACGCTGACGTTGCGCCGGCATTCCGGCTCGTTTTCACTCGTTCTTCGTAGAGTTCGCCATGGGCAAGCCCACTTATCGTCCGCGCAACACGCGTCGCATCCGTAAGCACGGCTTCCGTGCGCGCATGGAGACGAAGTGGGGTCGCGCCGTCCTCGCTCGTCGCCGCAAGAAGGGGCGCAAGCAGCTCACCGTCCAGCTCCCGTCCAAGTACGCTTGGCGCCTGAGTCCCGCGCCTTCCCGCGTCCGCTTCGGCTGACGCGCGGCACCGACCTCGAACGGGTTCGTCACGAAGGGAAGCGAGTGCGCACCGCGTCACTGGACGTGCGCGCCACCGCTTCCCTTCATGCGTTATCGCGCGTCGGGTTTGTCGTGCCCAAGTACAAGCACTCCGGGGTGGCGCGGAACCTGGTGAAACGCCGCCTGCGGGAGCTCGTACGGCTCCGCATGCTCGGCCTCCTGCAGGAGCACCCCCCACTCGATGTGGTCGTGCGCGTTTTCCCCTCTGCCTACGACCGCGACTTCGCGGTGCTCGGCGGGGAGCTGGAGCAGGCCATCCGCCAGCTGCTCAAGCGGGTTGGGTAAGCCGAGCATGGTGCGGCAGCTCTTCATCCTGCTCGTGCGCGGCTATCAGGTCGCCCTCTCGCCCATCTTCGGTGGGGCGTGCCGCTATTATCCTTCCTGTTCCGCCTACGCCATCGAAGCGCTGGAGAAGCATGGCGCGTGGCGCGGGGGGTGGATGGCGTTGCGCCGCATTGGCCGCTGCCATCCGTTCCGCCCAGGCGGATTCGACCCGGTGCCCTGACGCGATCGCTTGCCGGACCCTCCCGCCGGGATTCGCCGTCGGGCCAACCGGACAGGGACATTCCAGCGCCACTCTCAATTTCCCATGGAACCACGTCGTATCGTTCTGGCTGTCGTGCTGATGGCGGCCGTGCTGCTCGTCACGCCGTACCTCTTCCCCACGCCCACGCCGGTCCCGGGCGCCCGGAAGGCCACGGCGGATTCGGCACAGACCGTGTCCGACAGCAGCGCCCCGAGCGTGCGTGGTGCCGTGGCCGGCGACGCGCTGGGCGTGCCGGTGGCGCCAGCCGAGCCGGCGGTCGTGCTGCCGGTCGATACCGCGGTGGTGAACACCGCCGTGGCCGACTACCGCACCACGAGCAAGGGCGCCGCGCTCATTGGCGCATCGCTGACGCAGTTTCAGGCGCTGTCGAACGGGGGACGGACCCGCAGCGGCACCGTGGAGCTCGCGCTCCCCAACGAGCGCATGCTGGGGTATCGCCTCGTCGTGCCCGGCGACACGATCGACCTCACCACGCAGACGTTCCGTTCCACGCAGTCGGCTGACGGCGACAACACCGTCATCACCTACGAGGCGGATCTGGCGGGGCGGCTGGTCTCGATCCGCTACTCCTTCCTTCCCGACAGCTATCGCGTGAACGTCGCGGCGGCGGTCGCCGGGGTGCCCGAGAACAGCTACCTGCTGGTGGACCTGCCCACGGGGTTCCGCAGCTCCGAGTCGGACACTACCGAAGACCATTCGCATCTGGCGTACGCGTACAAGCCGGAGCTGTCGGGCGCCGAGGGGATCGCCTTCCACTCCGTCGACCCGGGCGAGCGCGAAATCGACGCCGGTCCCATTACCTGGGGCGTCGCGAAGAACAAGTATTTCATCGTGGGCGTGCTCGCTCCCAAGGGGGGCACCCCTTTCGCCGAGATCAACGTGACCGGCGGGCCACGCATCAACGATGAGGCGGTGCGCGGGCAAGCCACCCTGGTCACCCCACTCAAGGCCGGCAACGCCGCCTTCGAAGTCTATGTCGGCCCGCAGGAGTTCAAGCGGCTGGTGGCGCTGGGGCGCGAATTCGAAACGTCCAACCCCTACGGCGGCTGGATCCAGGGAATCGTGCAGCCCTTCGCCACGATCGTCATTCGCCTGCTCTTGTGGATGAAGAGCACGCTCGGGCTGTCGTACGGCTGGATCCTCGTGATCTTCGGTGTGGCCATCCGCATCATTCTCTGGCCGCTCAACCAGAAGGCCATGCGCAGCAGTATGCAGATGCAGCGTATCCAGCCCGAACTGCAGGCCATCCAGACGCGCTACAAGAACGAGCCGCAGAAGTTGCAGGCCGCCATGATGGAGCTCTACAAGGAGCACGGCATGAGCCCGTTCAGCTCGCTCTCGGGGTGCTTGCCCATGCTCATCCCGCTGCCGGTGTTCTTCGCGCTCTTCTTCGTCTTCCAGAACACCATCGAGTTCCGCGGTGTGCCGTTCCTCTGGTTCCCGGACATCTCGGTGAAGGACCCGTACTACATCATTCCCGTGCTGGTGGCAGCCACGACCATGCTCATGTCGTGGATCGGCATGCGTGGCCAGAAGGGCAATGAGCAGCAGAAGATGATGATGTATCTGATGCCCGGCATCATGCTGGTCTTCTTCTTCAGCATGGCGTCGGGGCTCAACCTGTACTACTTCATCCAGAACCTCGCGTCGCTGCCGCAGCAGTGGCTCATTTCGCAGGAGCGCACCAAGCCGCTGGTGAAGGGATGACGCTGCTGCCCGGCGACGACGATACGATCGTCGCGCTGGCGACCGCCTCCGGGCGCGGCGCGGTGGCCATTGTTCGTCTTTCGGGAGCGCGCGCCATCGACATGGCGCGCGCTCTCGGCGCATTCGGTGGGGTAACGGGTGGCGCCATCAACCCTCGCCGCACGCAGTTGGTGAAGCTGGCCGACCCGGAAACCGGGGCGCCGCTGGAGCAGGCGCTCGTGACCGCCTTTCCCGCCCCGCATTCGTTCACCGGCGAGGACGTGGTGGAGATCGGCACCCACGGCGGGGCAGTGTCGCCGACGGTGGTCATGGGCGCCTGCATCCGCCTTGGCGCGCGCGCGGCCCGGCCGGGGGAGTTCTCCCGTCGCGCCGTGCTGCTGGGCCGCATGGACCTGCTGCAGGCGGAGGCCGTGGCCGACGTGATCGAGGCGCGCACGCAGGCCATGCAGCGGCAGGCGCTCGCCCAGCTGGACGGCGGGCTCTCGCGCCGCCTGCTGGCACTGCGCGACGAGGTGATTCAGCTTGAGGCGCTGCTGGCCTACGATATCGACTTCCCCGAGGAAGATGACGGTCCCATCGCGCCGGAGCGGGTGACGACCGCGGCGCGGGCCCTCGACGAGGCGCTGGAGGCGCTCCTGCGCACCGCACCTCGTGGCGCGATGGTACGCGACGGCGCGCTGGTGGTCATCGCGGGGCCGCCGAACGCCGGCAAGTCGAGCCTCTTCAATGCGCTGCTCGGCGAGTCGCGCGCGATCGTGACGGCGGTGCCGGGCACGACGCGTGACGCCATCGAGGCGCTACTCGACCGGGAAAGCGGGCTCCTGCCGCTGCGCCTCGTGGATACCGCAGGGCTGCGCGACACCGACGACGAGGTGGAACGACTGGGGATCGAGGTGAGCGGACGCTATCTCGCGCAGGCCCAGGTGGTGCTGGCGTGCGGGGCCAGCACGGAAGACCTCGTGCACACGCAGCAGGTCGTGCGCGAGCGCACGATGGCGGTCGTGGTGCCGGTGCTCACCAAGAGCGACCTGCGGAACGCCACCAACGGAACGGGTGACGGCGATGCGGTGCCGGTCAGCGCGGAAACGGGCGCCGGACTTTCCGCGCTCCTGCAGCGCATCGATGCAGCCGCGCAGGCGCACACACCGGGGGAAGCCGACGCCGTCCTCATTACCCGGGAGCGCCATCGCGCGGGGCTCACGATCGCGCGCCACGAGGTGGTGGCCTTTCTGGCGGCGTGGGACGGAGGCGCGCTCCCCGCACCCGTGGCGGCGGTGCATTTGCTGGCAGCGCGCGAGGCGCTCGCGGAGCTGATCGGCGCGGTCGACACGGAGGAGGTGCTGGACCGGGTCTTCCGCGACTTCTGCATTGGGAAGTGAGTGAGACGGGAGCCCCGGACCGTCTCGGCTCCCTTCTCTCAGCTGACGACCGTCAGACGCGGGCGCTCGGTGACCGGCTCCGCTGCCGCCGCGAGCTCGTGGGCGCTCGCGCGCACTGACCACGCGAAGCCGCGCCCCTGGATGGCAGCCTCCACCATGCGGGCGCCAAGGAAGTAGCCGGCGCGTTCGGGGAGCACGGTGCGCTCGAGGGTGCGGGCCTCGTCGCTCATGCCACCGGACAGGTAGCGCAGGCGCAACCCCAAGGCCGTGCGCTCGAAGTCGCGCGTGGCGGCACGGGTGAGCACCGGCTCCACTTCGCGCACGCGCGCGTACTGCCGCCGACCGAAGCCGAAGTACTCCCACGCCGCATGTCCCGGGCTGACCGCGCGGGACACCTGCACCGCGAGTCCCTCGTTCACGAGCAGTTCGCGCAGGGAGGCCTGCCGCCCCGTTTCCCAGTATGAGTAGTAGCCGCCGGCGTCGCGCACGAGGTCGCGCATGCTGCTGCGGCTCGTGGGGGAGGTGTAGCGGATCACGTGGGTGATTTCGTGCGCCAGCCAGAGCGGAATGAGCTCGGGATCGAGGCCCAGCCCCTGCGTATCGGGGTTGGCAATGCCGGTGAAGTGCTCGAGGCAGACGAAGGCGATGCCGCGCCCGTTCACCACCAGTTCGCCGGCGTTGGCCGCCCCCACGCCCACCATGAGCACGATGTCGTATGGCACGTCGACATCGAGCAGCATGCGCACCTTGTCTTGGGTGTGCCGCGCCAGCGTGACCAGGTCGGCCGTGGCGAGCAGCGCGTGCAGGTCGCTGCGGTCGGCAGCGACGGTGTTGCGCACGACCTCCTCGAAGTGGGGACCGGACGGCTCGAGGACGTAATTGTCCCAATAGGCGGTCAGCAGTTCGCGGTGTCGCTCGAAGTACTCGAGGTAGGCCGCGAAACGGTCTTCGGCTTCAAGAACCGCAAGAAAATCAGGAACGAGATTGATCAACATCAACGACCCGGGGTCGGGAAGCCGGCGCGATCGTGACGGTGTGTCGGCACGCGGGGACGGACCCCGGCGCGAGACACCTATCGCTCGCCGAACGAGACGCGGAGGTGGGAAGCGTCCACGCACTCCATGGAAGGCGGGAAGTTAGCCCGCCCCCAAAGTCACAACAAGAGACAAGTGACACGGAATGTGGAGAACCGGCGTCGCCTGGTTCAACTTGGTGACGGTTGATGCCGAGACTCGGCGACATCCCCATGCTTCCGATGTCGCCATGACCACGCTCCACTTTATCGAACTGACCTGCCCCGTCTGCGCCACGGTCTTCCGTTCGCAGACCGTCGTGGCCACCAATAGGTTGGGCGGCAAACGCACCGACTTTCACGAGCACGCGGCCGGGATGCAGCCGCTGCCGTATCTCGTGCATCTGTGCACGCACTGCGGCTACGCCGGTGTGGCGCGCGACTTCGATGACGACGTGGTGCCGAGCACCCTGCTCCAGGAGCTGGTGTCGTCGGAGCTGACGCCGGCGCTGCGCGCGTCGCTGCCATCGGGGTCGCTCAAGTACGAGCATGCGGCCAAGGTGGCGGCCTGGCAGGGGAATGAGCCGCGCTATCTGGCCGATCTGTACCTGCGTGCGGCCTGGTGCTGCGTGGACGAGGGGGACACGGAAGCGGAGCGGTACTTCCGTCGTCACGCCGCGTGGGCCTTTGCCGACGCTCTGACGATGTTCGATGGTGTACCCCCTGACGAGCGCGCGGTGATCACCTATCTGGTGGGGGAGCTGTGGCGCCGCATCGGGGACGATGTGGAGGCGGAGCAGTGGTTCGACCGGGTGGCGGACGAAGTCACGGAACCGACGGCACAGGGGTGGGTGCTGGAGGTGGCCGAACAGCAGAAGCTGCAGCCGCGGGAGTGGTTCACGTAGCGGCAGACATGGCGTCGCTCTATCGCGTCCCGAACAGCCGGTCCCCGGCGTCGCCCAGCCCCGGCAGGATGTAGCCGAACTCGTTGAGCTCCCGGTCGAGCGATGCGGTGAGGACGGGCACATCAGGGTGCGCCGCCGCCAGGCGATGCACGCCCTCCGGCGCGGCCACGAGACACAGGAAGCGAATGCGCGTGGCGCCGGCGCGTTTGAGCGAGGACACGGCGGCGGCCGCACTGCCTCCCGTGGCCAGCATCGGATCGAGCAGCAGGAAGTCGCGCTCCGACACGTCGCCCGGCACCTTGAAGTAGTAGTCCACCGGCTCGAGCGTATCGTGGTCCCGGTAGAGGCCGATGTGCCCAACGCGGGCGGAGGGCATGAGGCGCAGGATCCCCTCCACCATGCCCAGCCCGGCGCGCAGAATGGG
The DNA here is from genome assembly GCF_027531815.1 of Gemmatimonas sp. Lineage (NCBI taxonomy): Bacteria > Pseudomonadati > Gemmatimonadota > Gemmatimonadia > Gemmatimonadales > Gemmatimonadaceae > Gemmatimonas > Gemmatimonas sp. Next base: position 74,127 of record NZ_JAPZSK010000017.1, read on the forward strand.
CACCAGCGTGAGCTTCTTGCCGCGTACCGTCCAGCCGCTGGTGGTTTCGAGTGGCGTATCGACGGTGGTCGGCTCCAGCAGCAGATCCCGAGTCGCCTCGTAGGCCATGAGCATGGCGATCTCGTCCACCAGCTCCTTGAACTGCTTGGTGGGGGTAGCGCGATCGCGCAGCAGCGTGATCTTGTGGCGCACCAGCGGGTGGTCGACGATGCTGAGCGTCGGGAAGTCGATGCCTTGGTGGGAATGAGCCATCCCCGATTATGCCCGGAAGCGACGCGAAGCGCGAGCGGTCGGCCGCCGAAGCGGTCGCGGCGGGGGCCGCGGTGCCGCGGCGCTGAACGCGCTACACTTCAGGCATGACGACAGCCGCCGCCACGCCCCACACGACGCTTCAGCGCGTCGCAGTCTACTGCGCCTCGAACGAAGGGGCCCACCCCGACTACGTGCACGCCGCCCACGCCCTCGGAACGTTGCTGGCCAACCGCGGGATCGCCGTGGTATACGGCGGCGGTCGGACCGGGCTCATGGGTGCCCTGGCCGACGCGGCCATGGCGGCAGGCGGCGAGGTCATCGGCGTCATGCCGCACGGTCTGGTGGAACGTGAAGTCGCGCACCGTGGCATCACGTCGCTGCAGGTGGTGGATTCGATGCATGAGCGCAAGGCGATGATTGCGGAGCTTGCCGACGCCTTCATCGCCCTGCCCGGTGGGATCGGTACCCTCGAGGAGCTGTTCGAAACGTGGACGTGGGCCACGCTGGGTGTGCACCGCAAGCCACTGGGGCTGCTCGACACGCGCCAGTTCTGGGAGCCGTTGCTGTCGCTGGTCGCACGTCTCGACCAGGAGGGGTTTCTTCGCGGGGCGCCCGCGGAGTGGCTCGTGCGGCACGACGATCCGGCCCACCTGCTCGATCGCCTGACGACTTTTGCCCCGCCCCACGTGCGGCGCTGGTTGAGTCTCCGCGACACGTGAGGATGCGCCGTCGCGCCTCGTCGCACGACGGTCGCCACCCCGTGCGCAGCCCGCGGGCTGCATCTGGCGTCGCCGCGGCAGAACGCCGAGAATCGAGGTCATGCACGCGCCTCGATCCACTAAGTGGTTGCTGACGGGATCGCGATTGGTGCCGCTTTGGCGCCGGCTGGCGGCGCTGGTGGGGATGTCCTCGGCCTGGTGGTACTCGTGCTCTGGCAGGTGCTCGTTGCGCGCGCCCTCGTGATCGACATTGCCGAGCCGGTCGATGCGCCGCATTCGCCACTGCCGGTGGTGGTGCTCGCGCTCGGTCTCACGGTGTCGATGCTGCTCACGACCGCCCTGTGGCTCCAACGTCGCATCTGGCAGCAGCGCCTCGAGGAGAGCGAGCGCTTCCGCGCCGTTTTCGACACGGTCTTTCAGGTGCAGCTGCTGCTCGATGCCGACGGCATCGTGCTGGAGGCCAATCGGGCTGCGGGTGCACTCGCGGCGATTCCGCCGGGGCAGCTGGCGGGCGTGCCGTTCTGGCACGCGCCCTGGTGGGATGGCGACGCCGATACGGCGGAGCGCGTTCAGGAGCGCTTCGCCCGCGCGCGCGCGGGCGAGATTCAGCGCTTCGAGGTGGAGCTGACCGCCGGTCGAGAGGGCGCCGTCACGATGGACTTTTCGCTGAAGCCGTTGAACGACGGCCATGCGGGCGCCCACCGCGTGATTGCCGAAGGGCGCGACCTCACCATCCGCAAGCGCGCGGAGGAGTCGCTGCGCGAGATCAGTGCGCTCACCACCATGGGGCAGCTCGCCGCGCGCGTGGCGCACGAGATCAACAATCCCCTGGCCGGCATCCAGAACGCGTTTCTGCTCCTTCGCGGGTCGATTCCCGAGACCCACCCTCATTACCGATTCGTGGGGGCGATCGAACGCGAGATTGCCCGCATTGCCGCGGTGACGCGACAATTGTACGAGACCTACCGCCCCGATCAGTCCACAGCGACGCAATCGTCCGTCATTCTCGCGGTCAGCGACGCGGTGACCTTTCTCGAACAGGTGAATCGCAGCCGACCCGTGCACATCGTCACGGACATGTCGCAGGCGCCATCACTTGTGCCAGTCCCCGACGCGCTGCTTCGGCAGACGCTGTACAACCTGGTGCAGAATGCCGTGGATGGGTCACCCGCCAACGGCACCGTGACCGTCTGTGCACGGCAGGAGAGGGATCACTGCGTCCTGCGGGTGACTGACGAAGGACCAGGCGTGCCCGCGGCCATTCGCGATCGCATCTTCGACCCGTTCTTCAGCACCAAGGATCGAACCGTGAAGACCGGTGGTATGGGAATCGGATTGGCGCTGGTGCGGCAGTCCGTCCTGGCGGTCGGCGGTACCATCACCGTTCACGATCGCGCGGGCGGCGGTACGGAATTCGAGGTGCGTTTACCCATGACTCCCCTGGATACCGGAGCGCTGCGATGAGTCGTGGTCGCATTCTGATTGCCGACGATGAACCCACCTTTCTCAGCTCGACGGCCGAGTTGCTGCGGCGTGAGGGGTTTTCCGTGGACACGGTGGAGGACGGCGAAGGGGCCCTGCAGGCGATCGCGGCGGCGCCTTACGACCTCCTCATCACGGATCTCGAGATGCCGGGGAATGCGGATCTCGACCTGGTGCAGCAGGTGGCCCACGTGAGTGGCGGGCTGCCCATCATCATCATCACCGGTTTCCCCAGTGTGCGCTCGGCGGTGGCCTCGATCGAGCTGCCCGTAGCGGCCTATCTCGTGAAGCCGGTGCACTTCCCCGATCTGCTCAAGCGGGTGTCGAGCGCCGTTGCGCGATTTCGCTCGTATCAGGCCATGCAGAGCGCCGAGGCGCGCCTGCGCGCGTATCGCGAGCAGATCGAACCCGCCGAGCCGCGCGTGTCGCTTGGCCTGCCGGTGCTGCCAACGAGCGAGCCTCGCGCCGACGTGGACACGTTCCTGGCGCTCACCCTTCGCAACGTAATGGGGTCACTGACTGACCTCGAGCAGCTGGGGCGGGCGCTTGCCGGCACGTCGACCTCCGAGGCACATCCCTGCCAGCTCATCAACTGTCCGCGCGGTGCACAGCTGCAGGCGGCCGTGGAAGAGACGATCGCCGTACTGGAGGAAACCAAGGGGGCATTCAAGTCGAAGACGCTGGGTGATCTGCGGCAGCGTCTCGAACTGTTGCTGAAGCATGTGTGAGCGGTTCCGGCGCAGAGTGAATCACAGTGCACTTGTGCACACCTAATCCACATTGTGTACGCCGCGTGATGTTCCACGTGGAAACCCCTCTTGCGGCGCCGGTCCTGCTGCGCAACCTTCCACGTGTAGACCGTCACGGTGAACTCGGCAGGGTGCGGGTCGTCGCCGCTGATCGGGAAACACAGGCACCACCCACATAGGGATCACTCGCTGATCCAACCTTGGCGGACGGGACTCGGGTCCCGGTCAGTCGAAGGCGCGCAGCCCCGCTCTCCGAGCGCAGGCAACGCGCCTTTTCTGCTTTTCCCATGTGATTTGCCGCACTCCCCTCACGATGCCCGACGCTTGTCGACATCTCACCAGGTCCGCACATGAGCCACGTCGCTCTGTACCGCAACGAGATCGCTGCGTCACACGCTCTCGCCCGTGCCATCCCCGGCCCCTCGCGCCACGTCGGTGGCCGCGATCACGACCCCGCCCATGCTGCCGCCACAACGGCCACCGATGCCACGGCTTCCCGGCGCATCATGCGCATTCTGGTCGTCTCGCCGGACCACGTGGCGCAGGATGCGCTGCGCACCGCGTTCGAAGGTGAGGGTACGGAGGTGTTGAGTGCGTCCGGTGCGCCCGGTGTGGTGGATATGGTCGCCCGCGCGCAGGTGGATCTGGTGGTCTGCGACCAGCAGCTGGCCGACGACGCCGGCTTCGTGCTGCTCGACGCCATGCACGACCGCCACCCGGAGGTGCTCACGGCGCTCCTCGCGGCGCCCGGGCTGTCGTCGGCACCGCACCAGGCCGCCGAGCACGGGGCGAGTGACTACCTGGCACGACCGGTGGAAGCCCAGGAGGCCGTGGCCTTTCTCCGGCGGCTGGGGAGCATGGCGCTGGTTCACGAACCGGCGGTGCCGGTTCCGGGCGTGCCGCAGGCAGTCCCGATGTTCCGCGGAATGTACGGTACCACGCCAGTCATGGGGGACGTCTTTCGCATGATCTCGCGCGTGGGGCGCACCGACGTGACGGTGCTGGTGACCGGCGAGAGCGGGACGGGCAAGGAGCTGGTCGCGCGCGCGCTCCACGACGAAAGCGGTCGACGCAACAAGCCCTTCGTGGCGCTCAACTGCTCGGCTCTGCCGTCGGAGCTCGTGGAGAGCGAACTGTTCGGCCACACGCGCGGTGCCTTCACGGGAGCCGTGAAGGATCGCGGCGGCCTCTTCGAAGCCGCGCACGGCGGCACGCTCTTCCTCGACGAGATCGGCGACCTCGGCCCGCTCGCGCAGGCGAAAGTGCTGCGCGCGCTGGAGAACGGCGAGGTGATGCGTGTGGGCGGCACCCGATCGACGCACGTGGACGTGCGCGTCGTGGCCGCCACAAACCGGCCGCTTGACGACATGGTGGCGGATGGTCGGTTCCGTGAAGACCTGCTGTACCGGCTCAAGGTGATCTCGCTGGCGCTACCGCCACTGCGCGACCGCAAGGACGACATTCCGCTGCTCGCCAATCACTTCCTGCACGTCTTCGCGGAACGCCACCGCCTGCCGGCCCGGGCCATCGGTGAGGATGCACGCGAACTCCTGATGTCGTACGACTGGCCGGGGAACGTGCGCGAGCTGCGCAACGTGATCGAAGGCGCCATCGTCATGTGCGACGGGGCGGAGATTGCCGTGTGCGACCTGCCGGCCAATCTCGCCAACAGCACCCCGCGCATGCGCATGCCTCTGGCGCTGCTCGAGCAGTCGGCTGACCTGCCGTTCGTGGAGGCGCGCGAGCGCGCCCTGCGCGAATTCGATCGCGCGTTCCTGACGGCCGCGCTGGCCCGCAACGGCGGCAACATCGCGCGCACGGCCCGGGCACTCGGGTTGCACCGGCAGTCGTTGCAGAAGCTGCTGGCGCGCCGCGACCTGCGGACCGGCGAAGTGCATCGCGAGCTCTAGGTGGGGGCGCGGGCGGGGCATCGACGTGCCCGCCCGCGTCCCGTCTTCTCCCTCAACAGCCGCGCCGGGCCTGATACGTCAGTTCGTCTGTCGCCGCGTCGAGCACGATACGGTTGGCCCACTCCACCCCCTGGGCCACCGAGTGATCCATGTTGCCCACCTCGTAGCGCCAGGCCCCGAAGCGTCCCCGCGAACAGACGCCCACTGATCGCCGCCACGTAATCGTCGGCACTCTCCGCCACCGTCACGAGTGGCACGACGTGGCGCACGACGTCGGCTACCGGGGTCGACACGATCGGCTTGCCGGAGGCCATGTACTCGAGCGTCTTGGTGGGGTTGATGTACTGCGTGGCCTTGTTGAGGGCAAAGGGCATGAGGCACACATCGAAGCCCTTGAGGAAAGCGGGGAGCGCCTCGTACGGCTGCTGCCCGAACCAGTGGATGTTCTCGCGGCGTGGCAGGTCGCGGGTATCCACTTTCACCACGGGGCCCACCATGGCCACGCTGGCGGCGGGAAAGCGCTCCGCCACGTGGGCCAGCAGGGCATAGTCGAGCCGCTCGTCGATGACGCCTACGTAGCCGAGTACCGGTCCGGGGAGGGCGGCCAGCAGCTCGGGGATCGCCGTGTCGGCGTCGTGCGCCCGGGCGAAGTGGTCAGCGTCCACGCCGCAGCCAAAGAAATGCACATTGTCGTGAAAGCGGGACTTGGCGGTGGCCAGGGCATGGCCGCCAGCAAACACCACGTCGGCACGCGCCAGCAGGTATCGCTCGCGGTGCACGAGTTCCGTGGGGGCAAAGCGGAACTGTGCCAACTCGTCCATACAGTCGTACACGACGGCACACTCCTGGAACGCGCCCAGCATGGCGGGCGCCGGCATGGGCGTATAGAACCACTGCACCGGCGCGTCGAACCGGTTGGCCAGGTCACCCGTGGCACCCGTCAGGTCGAGCAGCAAGGCGCGGATGGCCGTCAGGGAGGCGGCCTCGCTGTCGCGGTACGACGCCGGCAGGCGCGGGATGACGCGATGAACGCCGGGCTGCGGCTGCGTCCGCTGCAGCGTGGGACGCACCAGATCATCCAGATACTGCGGCTCCTCCACGAAGAGGACCTCGTGGGACCGTGCGAACCGCGAAAACAGCTGCTGAGGGCGCTGCCACACGAAGTCCCAGCGCAGGTGGCTGTGCACGAGAAGTGGCCGGCCGCTGATCACATCGGCAATCGAAGTCGTCACGGAATGCGTCCCGCTGAAGGGGAGAAAGCCAGAAGCAGCCGGATCGGCGCGCCTCACGGATCAGCACAAGGGGGCAAGGCAAGTGCCATTGGCGCAGTGATGAGCTTCGCGTGGGTGCCCCATGGGACGCGGCGCGGCCACGGCTGGCCGACGGAGACGCCAAACGAAACGGCGGTACCCCCGGCACCCCTCCGCACCGGACATACCGCCGCTCGTGCGCACCCGAAGGTGCGGTCCTGCGCGCGTACCGTGCAGTCGTGTACGCTAGAACGCCTCGTGGCGGCGCGGGATCACGCCATTGCTGTTCGCGCCGATGTAGTTCGAGCGTTCCCGACCACGCCGCCGTTCACCGAAGAAGCGCTGGTCGTCGTACAGACCATCGCGATAGAACGCCTCCTCGTCGCCGTGCCCATCCGCCAACCCTGACGCGGACGATGATGTCGCGGGATTCGTGCCATCGGCTTGCGGGAAGCGTTCCCGCAACGACACTTCGTACTCGCGCGACAGCGAGTGACGATCATATGGCGGGAGCGTGCGGGGGTCGACGATCGACGAGCTCAGCACCACGTCATCTTCGTCGTCGTCGAGCCGCGCCGATCCGATGGGGATGAGCACGTGTCGGTCGGCGGAAGTGTTCAAGGCTTCCTTGTTGAGACGCGCCTCGATGTAGCGCACCTTCATCAGCCCGGTGTCCACCACCAGATCCTTCACCGTGCCGACCTTCTCGCCATCGGCGGTGCGCACATCCCACCCCCGGATGTCGGGATCGCCATCGGCAACCTGCAGGTCGCTCATCTCGTCGAGGTGCACGAGGCGGGGAGTCCCATTGCGCCCGTCGCCGTGCAACGACGCGTCGCGTCCCGCCACGTCATCAAACCGATCGGGCTGCATGGACATACTCCTGCGGCGTCACCGCGGTCATGGTTGTGAATCACGCGACACGCCGGTGCGCGTGCCGCCCTCCGGTGGCGCAAGCGTCCCGGCCGCGGCACCGCTGTCGATCGCCATACGGTTGGTGTCCGTCGCCGTGGTCACATCGGCGGCGGGTTTCCGCGCGAAAAGGAACCAGAGCACGCCGACGAGCAGCAGGCCGGCGAGCAGCCATGGCCAGACGGAGCGTTCCTTTCGCTGAATGTTGATTTCTGCCATCGCGGGGCCTCGTGGTGGTCATCGTGGTGATCGATGCGGAGCTCGTGTACCTCGATACCGGGTCGGCAATTCCCGGTCCACGCCACCCTGCCCGTTGGCGGCACCGCGAGGGTAAATTGCGCCATGGCCAACAGTGGCCGGCTGTACCGCCTTGAGGCGGCCAATGTGAATCACGCCGAGGATGTGATGGGTCGGCTTGCACTACCTGATGAAATCATTCCTTTGCTGGCCGAACGCTTCAAGGCACTCGCGGAACCGGCCCGACTGCAGCTCCTGCGCGCGCTCATGACGCGGGAGCACACCGTGAACGAGCTGGTCCTGTCCACACAGCTCAGCCAGGCCAATGTCTCCAAGCACCTGCAGCTGCTGCACACGCTCGGGTTCGTACGCCGGCGCAAGCACGGGCTGTTCGTGCACTACGCGATTGCCGACCGCCAGGTGGCGAAGCTGTGCGACCTGATGTGTGCCCGGGTGCTTGCCGAAACACCGCGCTCTCGGAACGGCGGGTAGCCAAAGGGCCGATCATTCGGCCGACAGTGCGCTCTTCGCTCCGCATGAGATGACAGGCCGCTCACGGCCACCCGCAAGTTGTGCCCCACGCGACCCGCCTGATGCGGCGCGTCGGTCGGCCCGCCCGGGTCGACGGCTTCTCTCGCCACGGGGGCGTCTCGCATGCACAAGCTTCAGGTCGGTGGCGCAGGCGCTCGGCGCCTGCTTCAGGCGGCCGCGCTGCTGCTCCTGTTCACGGCGCTCGCGGCACCGCTCGTGGCGGCGCCGGCAACGGGCACGACACCCGCGGCGGCACCTGCGGCGGCACGTGCCGCCGTCGATCCGCTGCGCACCACACGGCTCGTCCGCCGCCTCCACCTGCGCCTCGGCGGCGCTGCCGTGACGGCGCTCCCCCCCCACGAATTGCAGCGCGCGCATAACGACTGCGCGTTGACCATCGTCGCTCGGCTCCACCGCCGGGCCACGCACCCCGTGCCCGCGCTCCCCGCACCGCACACCCTCGCCCGCCAGCTCGAGCTCGGTCCGCGGGGGGTGGCGCTCGAAGCACTCGCCCGCACCCTCCGCCAACTCGGCTGGCCCGCCCGCGTGCAACGGGCACGCACCCCGCTCCACCCCCCGGCCATCGCCCTCGTCCACCCGGGACACTACGTGCTGCTCCTGCAGCAGTCGCCGGCAACGGTGGAGTACTTCGATCCGCTCATTGGCCTGGTCCAGGAACCGCGGCCGCACTTCGCGGCGCGCTGGACCGGCAACGGCGTGCAGTTGTCCACAGGGGACAACTGACACTCGGCGCGCCGGCGCCTCCCGCGCGACGGCCGCCATCATCATCACCCACGCAACGGAGAATCCATGTTGCTTCGACATACCACATCCGTCTTGGCGCTCGCCGTGGCCTTCGCCCTCGGCGCAGCACCGCCCGCCAACGGCGCCGGGCCCGTCCCCGCCACCGTGCCGAACACGCCCGCCGCAACCGAAATCGGCGGCGGCGGACCCGGGCTCACCTGCCTCGGCTGCGTCGGGGCCGGTGTCGTCGGGCTGGCCACCGCCGGCTTCGGCGGCCTGTACGTCACCCTCATGGTCGGCGGCGCCAAAGCCGTCGCCTTGGGCGGAAGCGTCGTCACCTGCGCCGCCGCCTGCGTCGCCTACTTCAACGAGGAATAACCACCATGCGACAGACACTCATGCACCTCGCCTGGGGGCTCGCGACCGCCGCCCTCATCATCGCCACGCCGCTGCGTGCCATCGGTTCGCCGGACATGCCGCCAATGGCACCGGTCGCCGCCACCACGGCCCTGCCCACCACGGCCCTGACCGGCGCCGCGATCACCGCCGCACTGCCCGTCACCGCCGACACAGCAGTGAACGCGGCGCCCGTCGCCTCACCCATCGCCAGTGAATACGGCGGCGGATGGACCCAGGTGTACTGCGCCGCCTGCGTCGGACTCGGTGCCTACGCCCTGTTCGCCGGCGGGTTCACCATGCTGCCGGTGATCCTCGCGAATCCGGCCGCGTACGGCACCTTCTCCGGTACCTGCGTGATCGCCTGCCGGTCGGTGCTCGACGACCTCATGAAATGACACGAGGGCTGAGGTGATCTCCCGACCCACCTCCGTCGCCGTGCTGGGAGCCACTGCCCTCACCCTGGGTACGCTCCTGGCTCGGCCAGCCCGCGGCGATGCCAGCGCACCGGCGCGCCAGCAGTCCGAGGCGATCCTCGCGGCACGCGTGGCCTCCGCCATCACCGCGCTGCCGCAGCCAATGGGCGCCGCCATACCGACCACTCGGCTCGTCGTCGCCGCCAACTGCCCCGCCTCACACACGGTGGTGCGCGTGCTCCTTCGCCGCGTGGCCCACCATGCCACCCTGCCGCCACTCGTGATCCTCACCGATCGCTCATGGCCAACGCTCGACTCCCTCCGCTACGCAACAGCCAGCACGCTGCAGCAGGTCACGCAGCTCCCCCAACGCATCGGCGTTACCCCCGCTGCCGTCACCACCAACCCGGCCGGCAGCGCGCCCGGAGCAACCACCTCGCTCGGGGTGCATCAGGTGCTCGCTCACCTCGCCCCGATCCCACCAGCCCGACCATGACCCCTCCACTCAGTCACCGCCGCTCGCGAACCACACGACCCGCCGGCCGGCGCCGCGAGGCGGTGGCATCGAGTGTGTCCGCACCGCGACTGCTTCCCGCCTATCTCGTCGCCGTCAGCCTCACGGTCAGCATCGCGTGCATGATGCTCCTGGCCATGCAACGGTCCGCACCGTTCGATCTCACCGGACAGGTCGAGACGCTGCTCCCCCTCGCCAAGCTCAGCGTCTTCGCGGCGCCACTCATCGTCGCCGCGCGAGCAGCCGGGGCCGCAATCACCGTGTGGCTGGTGGCCGGCGCACTCAACGAACCGCTGCCACTCCGTACCATCGCCGCCACCATCGTGTTGTGGATTCCCCTGCTCGAGCTGTCAGCGCTCGTCGATGGCGTCGCCATCCTGCTCGATCCGCAGCGCGGATGGAATCAGGCGCATATCGCCCTCGGCCTCGATGCCCTCCTGCCGCAGCTCGATGGCAGCGCGCTGATCGCGGCTCGCCTCATCAACCTGCCATGGCTGGCCTTCACACTCGTGCTCTGGCGACAGCTCCGCACACGCCATGACCGCAGCGATACCGTCGCCGTACCCGCCGCTCTCGCCGCGTCACTGCTGCTGGTACTGCTGCCCCTGCTGCAGCGCTGAACGTCCCGTTGCCCCTCCCCGCTCCCCTCACCACTGCCACCATGCTGGTTGTCGACCGCGCCGTCGCACAGTACCCGCGTTTCACCCTCGGTCCAGTCACCCTCACCCTGCAGCCAGGTGATCGGGTCGCCCTGCTGGGCCGCAACGGCACCGGCAAGAGCACCCTGCTGGCACTCATGGCCGGGCTGCGACAGCCCGACCACGGGACCGTGTCCGCCGTTCCCGGCGGTGACGATCGTCAACTCACACTGCGCCGAGATGTCGCGTATGTGGGCGCTGCCTTGCAGGCGCTGCCCTGGCACTCTGTCCAGGAACACTTCCGCTTCATGGCGCAGATGTACGAGGGCTGGAACACCGACCGCGCACTGGCCCTCGCGCATGAACTCGCGCTCGATGTGGGGGCCACCACCGGCACGCTGTCGCGCGGCAATACCGTGAAGCTCAACCTCGCGACCGCATGGGGGCGACAGGCCGACGTCCTGCTGCTCGACGAGCCAACCGCTGGCCTCGATCCCATCGCCCGCACCGACCTGCTGCGCGAGCTGCGCCGAACCATCCACGCGTTCCCCAACGCGATCGTCGTCTACGCTACCCATCTGCTCGACGAGCTGCACGAGATCGACCCCACTCGACTGCTCGTCCTGCGCGACGGGATGGTGCACAGCCACGACGGTGCGGCGATGGCGCAGTTGGACGTGGCGGCCCTCACGGCGCTGCTCACCGATACGCCACGGCGTAGCACCCCGGAGGTGGCATGACGCGTCCCGCCTGGCAGTCGCTCATGGCCATCCACTGGCGACGCGCCCGCGCCAGCCTGCTGGCGGTCACGCTGGCCGTGGGGCCGCTCTGCCTGCTGTTCGCACACAAGTCGGGATATCGCGCCGAAGACATCCTCGCCAACGTCATCATGCTGTGCGCGTTCCTGCCATTCGGCGTCGGCAGCGCCGTGGCCAAGTCCAAGGCCGACGGCTCGCTCGCCTTTCTGGCCAGTCTGCCGGTCAGCGCCGCCGAGCATGTGCGGGCCTGGCTGGTGCTCGCGGCACTGCTGGCCACTCCACTGGTTGTGGCGGTCACGGCAGCCACGCTGGTTTTGCCCTTGGGACTCCCCGCCGTCGCTGCACCGGCCATCGCGGTCACCACGTTCGCCTTCATCGTGAGCGTCACGCTAGCCATGCTGGCCGTGCAGCTCAGCAAACCCCCCGCCGGTGCCGGTGCCTACCTGATCGCCACCATGAGCACGGTGCTGCTGGTGCTCTTCGCCGTGGGCAAGGTAGCCGAGCTGACGCCAACGCTGTTCTCGGCGGTCGTGCGGAGCCCGTATTTCGTTCCGGGACTCTCGGTCATCTTGTGGGGAGTGGTGGGCGTCGTCTTCTGGCGCTCCTGCCATCGCATTGGACACTACATGACCAGCTACGTGGGTGATCCACCGCAGGCATGATGCGCACCCGCACGGAGACACCGCTGGGCACGTGGCGCATCTGCTGGCAGCTGGGCGTGTCCGCGCTGGCGACGTCTACCACGGGCACCGCCACGAGCATCGCGCTGGTGGTCACCAGCGTGGCGTGCGTGGTGGGCGCCGATCGGGCGTTCCTGTCGCTTGGCCAGCTGGTGCAGCAGCTCGCCGATGGTGGCAATTCCCCGGCTGCTCAGCTCGAGGTGACTGCCTGTCCCAAATGCCCGGCCGCGCTCTCGTCATGGGCCAGGTTGCACCCCCAGCTCGAGCAATCTGCCGTGACCACGGTGGTGGTGAGTAGTGTCGGTGGCATCGCGATTCCGCGCCGCACTGTACCCGTGCGCTGTGTCCCTCCGGGTCAGACACCAGCGGCAGTCAGCTGGTGGAGCAGCGGGGCGCGCCTGGCATGGCACGAGCAACCAACCCTCGGCACGAGCCACGGGGCCATACTCGCCGGTGTCGATTTGGCGCCACGCCGTCGCGGCAACGAGCGCGCGATCACGATGGAAACAACCGCGGGTGCGTGGGCCGTGATCGGAACGCTGCCTGCACGGCCGCTCCTGTCGCAGCACCGCGAGGAAAACGGTGCGCTGCTCGTGCCGTGGCGAGCGCCCTTCGATCGCCTGTGCCGAGGCGGCACGCGGCAGTGGCGTGTGGTGGCGCGCGATACACTGGCGCTCACGCGTGCGCTTGCCGAAGTGGGCGCCGCGTTGCGCCGTGATCTGCAGTTGCGCCCCACCGACGCGCCACCATGGCGCGTTCGCCGCCTCGACCGCTTCGGCACCCTGGTGCGTGGGCTCGTTGATCGCTTCTCGCGCTGGCTCATGGTGGTACCGCTGGTGGTCATGGTACTGGCGGGAGCCGGCATCTTCAGCGTGCAGGCGCTCGAGAGCGCGGCCCGCATTGACGAGTTCGGCGTGCGCAGAGCCGTGGGTGCCAGTCGCAGCACGCTGATGGGCCAGCTTGCCGTGGAAGCGATGATCGTGAGTGTGGTGGGGGTGGCGCTGGCGACGGCGGGACTGTGGTTGGCAGGCCTGCTCGAGGCGGGTGCGGTGGCGCTGTGGCGGGCAGCTGCGCAGGGGGCGGGCATCGCGCTGCTCATGACCACGCTGGGGATGTTGCTTCCCGGCGTGAGCGCGCTGCGCGCGGCATCCATTGCGGCGCTGGAAGGCGGGAATCCCTGAATGCGCATGGTGGGCTCGGCCGAGCAGCTGCTGCACCTGTGGCAGGCCACCGATCTCGTACGCGCCACCCGTCGGCAACCATGGCTCGTGGCCGTGGCACTGCTCTCACTGGCGGCCACCACGGCGATCACCGCCCTGGTGCATGCGGGCGTAACGGGGGTGTCGGCTGCCTTGCGGCGCGACTTGGCGCAGGACGTTGGCGATGTCCTGCAACTGCAGCCCGCAACCGCCGCCGCCCCCTGCCCGCTCTCCGTGCGCCGCTGTACCGAGCGCGGCGCCGCACCGGTGCTGCGCGGCGTACGGACACTGCGCACGCTGGCCGCCACGCTTCCGGTGTCGTCGCACGCGTTGGTCCGTGAGGGGTCGGCGCTGCTGCACCGCCCGACCAGCCGCCAACGTGTCGGTCTGGTGGGCACCGGCAGGGCGCTCTTCGGGCTGCAATCCAGCCGCGCGGTGAGCGGCCGCGTGTGGTCGGCCCACGAGGAACGCAGCGCCCGTCGCGTCGGTGTCATCGGGCGCACACTGGTCGACTCACTCTTCGGCGGCCGTCCCCCCGCTCGCGTGCGCCTGGGCTCGGTCACCATCGGCATCATCGGTGTCGTGCGGTCGGGACCCGTGGCACCCATCGATCTCGATCACGTCTTCGTTGTGCCACCGTCGGTGTTCCGCGATCTGACGGGCCCGGCGGCAGGCGCATACAGTTTGCTTGCACGGGGGAGCGACCACGGCGAGGCGGTGACGGCACGCGCCGGGTTGCTGCGCCTCCGCCACCAGTCGCCTCGCCGCTTCGCCAGCGTCACGGCGTCCACGGCACAGGAGCGGCTGGGTGATGTCGCGAAGCTCGAGGACGCACTGCGCTATGGCGCGCGCGCACTGTCGTTCGTGTTGGCGCTGGCGTCGGTGGTGGCGGTGGCAGCGCTGAGTGCCTCCATTGCGCGCGCGCATCGCCGCGATGTGGGCATTCTGCGCGCGTTGGGGGCGACGCGCCTGCTCGTGGTGACCCAGGGCGCGCTCATCGGTGGGGTGCTCGGGAGCGTCGGCGCCGGAGCGGGCTGGCTTCTGGCCGCGCCGGCCATGCAGCTGCTCCCCTGGTGGTTCGACTTCGCGGTACTCTCGCCGGCTACCGTCGTGACCTCACTGCTCCGGGGAGCGGCCCCGGCACTCTCGGTGGCAGTGATCGTCAGCACCCTGCTCTTCGCACGGCTTGCCCGTCAGCCCCCGGCCGCCTTGCTGTAGACAACTCTGGCTGGGACGACATGCGACGTGACGCATCAGGTTGCTATTGCGCCGGCATACGGCGGCGATAGTGACGGGTGTGCGTCGGAAGCGCACATTGCTGGAGTCCCCAACCAGGTCATGACCATGCACATCGCATGCTCCGACTTTCGAGAAACGTCTGGTCACTCCAGCATATCCCTGAATCAATCCATCGCTCTCGCTGAGCTGGCGATGTCCTTACCTTTCCTTGCGCAGGGAAGGACAGGACTGCGGCTTTCAACCAGGTCGTGAACTTCGGAGGTGGTTGTGGGGGTTGGCTGGCCGAGGACACCGGAAGAGCTGTATGGCGGAAGTGCGTTCATCTTCCTGGTCGCAGCTATCTGGTTGGCGTATCGAGGACTCGAAGGGATACTCTACCGGAGAATGGGGCCGTGGCCCCTGCTTGGACTGTTTATCCCCATTCTGGGAAGGCGCGCGATCCTTACGGGGATCATCGCGCTCGCGTTCAGCGGAGCGTGCGCGTGGTTCTCCTATCTTTCCGCGTCTGGTTGCGCATTTCGGCTGATGTCGATCACCTGTTCCGGTTGATGTCGATCACCCGGGAGGCCGCGGCTGGGGACCACCGCGGTGTTCCCCCCGTCCTGAGGTCCGGATGTTCTGTGAGTCCGACCCCGGGAAGCGGGAGGACACATGCGGAGATCGCGGTTCACGGACGAGCAGATCATTGACGTGCTGCGCTTGGTTGATCGCTTAGCAAAGCGGACGACGGTGTGTCCTCGGCTCAAGCGGCTCGTCGCTGACCTGTGCCTCGACACGACGAACCTGCGGGACTCGCTGCGAAGAAATGGTGAGCCAACCTCAGCGGCGGGGATGAGAATCGGTGGCTGGTCATGACCAGCTGGTCGACCAATCCGGAGGTCGTGATGCACTTTCTGGATCACATTGAGTTCCGAGAACGCACCGAACAGACCGGCGTACCACCCAATCGCGCCCCATTGCTTGCCAAGTCGATCACACGAATGCAGTTCAGAGTAGCCCCATCTGACGCCCTCGTGATGATCTCGGCTTTGCTGTCCCCGATCCGACTCTGACCATGCACATCGAATTCTCCGGTGCGGCCCGCGAAGTCACCGGCTCCTGCCACATCCTGCGGGTGGGCAGCGGCCGCACACAGCGCACGGTGCTGCTCGACTGCGGCCTCTTCCAGGGCAGGCGCAGCGAGTCACGCGCCAAGAACACGAAGCTGCCGGTACCGGTCGACGAGATCGACGCCATCGTGCTGAGCCACGCGCACATCGACCACGCCGGCCGTCTGCCGTACCTGGTCGCACAGGGCTACAAGGGCACCATCTGGGCCACCGCCGCCACGCGCGACCTGTGCGCGATCATGCTCGCCGACTCGGCGCATATCCAGGAGAAGGACGCCGAGTATCTGGCGAAGCACCGCGACGAGTTCATCGAACCGCTCTACCGGGTGGAGGATGCGACCCGGACCGTCGAGAGCATGATCGGCATGCCGTACAAGAAGTGGTTCGAGGTCACCGACGGCGTGCGGGCCATGTTCACCGAAGCGGGGCACATTCTGGGGAGCGCGTCGGTCGTGGTGGAACTGCGTGAGGGCGACGCGTTGCGGCGGGTCGTGTTCTCCGGCGACATCGGGCGCAATGGGCTGGCCATCATTCGTGATCCTGAGCCCCCGCAAGTGGGCGCCGACGTTATCATCTGCGAAAGTACCTACGGCAATCGCGATCACGAGTCGGTCGACGGCGCGCGGGCGCAGCTGGCGCGGGTGGTGCGGGACACCGCCGCCCGTGGCGGGCGGGTGCTTATCCCCGCCTTCGCCGTGGGACGCACGCAGGAGCTGGTCTACGACCTCCACGCGCTGCGTCGCGGCGGGCAGATTCCGGATATTCCCATCTTCATCGACTCACCGCTGGCCACGGATGCCACCGCGGTGTTCGCCATGCACCCGGAAGCGTACGATCACAACGAGGAGCTGGTACGCCGTGCGCCCAACCTCTTCGACTTCCCCATGGTGAAGTTCACGCGCGACGTGAGTGAGTCGAAGAAACTGAACAGCATGCATGGTCCCATGATCGTCATCGCCGCCTCGGGGATGGCCGAGTCGGGGCGCATCCTGCACCACCTGCGCTACGGGGCCAGCGATCCGCGCAACACCATTCTCGTGGTGGGGTTCATGGCGGAGCATACGTTGGGGCGTCGCATCGTGGAGCGGCGGCCGGTGCTGCGCATCTTCGGTGAGGAGGTCCCGCTGGCGGCAACGGTGGAGGTGCTGCTGGGCTACAGCGCGCACGGAGACCGTGGGGAGCTGCACCACTGGTTGCAGAGTGTGCGGGAACACGGACGAAAGGAGGGGCGGGCGCGTCCAGTCGTGTATCTGGTCCATGGCGAAGCGGAGGCACAGGACGCATTCGCCGAGCGACTGCGTGCCGACGACTTCCACGTGGAGGTTCCCTCTGCCGGCACCACGGTCGCGATCGCGCCGTGATCGCGTGACCAAAATGTCGTGGCGGTGAAGGTGCCGCCCGACAGCGTCATGGCGTAGTTTGGCGGAGTCTATGGTCCGTCAGGCTCCGAAGATCCCTCGCCCGCGCTTCGTGCGCTTCGCCACCCGCGCGCTCATCGTGCTGGGAGCTGGGTGGTTCGTGGCGTTGCTGTGCATTGCCGGATGGTCGCGTCGCTCCTCGGCAGGCACCGCCGATGCGATCGTGGTGCTGGGGGCCGCGCAGTACGGGGGGCGTCCGTCACCGGTGCTCAAGTCGCGGCTGGATCACGCCTTCAGTCTCTACAGCACGAAGCGGGCGCCGCAGGTGGTGCTGACCGGCGGCCGCCGGCCAGGTGATCTGATCAGTGAGGCAGCCGCCGGGCGTCGCTATCTCGTGCGTCGCGGTATCCCCAATGAAGCGATGCTGCTGGAGTCTGCTGGCCGTACGTCGCTGGCTTCCATCCAGGGTGCCGCGCAGCTGCTGGTGCACCGGCGCGATTCCCTGGCCGGCCCCTCGCCGGTCGCGACAGCGGCGCCTCCGCCGCGCGTGATCCTGGTGAGCGATCCATTTCACATGCTGCGGTTGGAAATCCTGGCCCGGCTGCACGGGCTCACCCCGCTTCCGTCGCCCACCCGCACCAGCCCCATTTCCGCCAACCGCGCCGTGCTCGAGTACATGCTGCGCGAGTCGGTGGCATTGCCCACGGACTTGGTGCTCATGCTCTGGCTCAAGCTGAGCGGGCGCACCATCGACCCGTCGGCGTCGCGCTGATCACTGCCGCAGTCGGGTGACGCGCCCCCGTTCGTCGAAGCCCTTGAGCGGGAGCCGCTTCACGTCGTTGTGCAACCGGCGGCTGGTCTGCTCCACCGGGAAGCGGTAGAGGGCCGCCGCGAACGAGAAGCCTTCGGCGGCCGTGAGGTTGACGGTGTAGCCGAGATCCTGCAGCGAGCCCACGGAGAGCGCACTCAGCGGATTGCTGCTGCGATTGAGAAACCCGGTCATGAGTTCGTTGCGCAGAATGCTCTCGCGCCAATGCGAATCACGGGTGCCGATACCGCCGCTGTTCTCGACAGGGACCGGCGTGCCCGAGTATACAGCCCGGTTGAGCCGCGTGAACTGCGTACGGGCACCCGCCCCCTGGAAGTACGGGTCGTTACCGCCCTCTCCCACCAGCAGCGCGCGCTGCACATCCCAGAGGGTACCGATCCCCAGCACATGCCCCATCTCGTGCACGATCACATCGGTGAGCAGCCCCTCGGCCACGAGCGCATTGAGGTCGAACTCGTCGAACTCCATGAGCCCGTACGTGGTGAGCCACGTGCGCGTGTTCACGGCGCAGGGCCCTGCTTGACCGAGAATGTTTCCGGTGGAGTCTCCCGCGCCGTCGATGGGGGCGACACGGGCGTAGATCACCACATCGTTGATGACTTCGTTGACGGCGGGGATCCAGGAGGCGCACTCCCCCGCCCCCTCGACGACGCGAGTGTCGTGCAGGTTGCCCACGATGATGGTGCGCCACTTGGCCGCGGCGGTGAGAAACGCCTGGCGGACAACGGGATTGTTCACAGTGCCGATGAAGCGCACGTCGATGTCGAACTGTGACGTGCTCACGGTGGCGGTGAAGCTCACCGCGCGTCCCGGGAGCGCGGGGCTGCTGGCCACGAGCGTCTGCCGCGGTTCGGTGGGGCCGAGAATCCACGCGCCCACGAAGGCGGTGCCGTTGGCGGGGTCGGAGGTCTGTTGTGCCGAGGCCACGGTGCCGGAGGCCGGCCCGGGAGTGAAGGTGACCGGGACGTTGCCCACGCCGTTGCCGAAGATGTCAACGACTCGCACCCCCGGCGGTACCGGCACGGCATTGCCGAAGGAGCCGACCTGATTGTCGCCGGCGATCCGGATGAGGTCGGCCGCGGCGCCGGCCTGTGCCAGGGCGTTGACCACGGCGGTGGCGGCGCGTCCCTGCTGCTGGTCAGTCACGGTCGCCTGGACACGCTGCACCCCGGCAAGTGTCCCCAGCCGCCACGCCGTGGCGGCGGCGATGCCCTGTGCATTGGTGGTCTGCGACGGGCCGACCACGGTGCCATTGCCTTCGATGACGGCAAAGGTGACGGGCAGTCCGGCAATCACGTTGCCGAACTGATCTTCGGCGCGCACCGCCGGCGCGGCAGGGACGTCGGTATTCACGGTCGCCACCTGATTGTCCACGGTGGCGAGGGCCACGGTGGCCAACGGGCCCGGCAGCGCCGTCGCGGTGAACACCGTGGGGGGAAGCCCTTCTACGGTCGCGGTGAGCGTCTGCGTTCCGGCGACGGTGCCCAGCAGCCAGCCACCGGATACCGCCACACCCGCCGCGTCGGTACGGGAGGAATCGTTCGTGACCCGACCACCGCCGCTGGAGACGCGCCAGCGCACGAGAAGCCCGCGAATGTGCTTCCCTTGCTGATCGGTCACTCTCACTGACGGCGCGGTGGGCACGGCCGTACTCACCCGTGCCGTGAACGCCGGGGTTTCCACCGGGACGGCCGCGGTGGGAACCTGCGGGTCGTCACCGCACGCCACGAGGAAGAGCGCACCGACAGCGAGGACCGCGCGAACGCAATAGGACTGAGTGGACATAAACGAAGCGCCGCGGGAAGATCCGGGGAATGGCTCAGTGCGTGACCGTGTCATGAATACCGACAGTGAACGCGAAAGCATGATCGCGGGGTTTCGAGTTGCTGGTACACGCCCGAATATTGACCCATGCACATCCCCGTCGAGAGCTACCACCTCCCGAATGGCCTGCACGTGGTGCTCTCCGAGGACCATACGGCCCCCATCGTGGCGGTGAATCTGTGGTACCATGTCGGCTCCGCGAACGAACGACTCGATCGCACCGGCTTCGCGCACCTGTTCGAGCACATGCTCTTTCAGGGGTCGGCGAACGTCGAGGCCAATGAACACTTCGAGTTGGTGCAGCGTGCCGGCGGGACCCTGAACGGTTCCACGTGGCTCGACCGCACCAACTATTACGAAACGTTGCCGTCGCACCAGCTGGCGCTGGCGCTGTGGCTGGAAGCCGATCGCATGGGGCGCATGCTCCCCGCGATGACGCAGCACAAGCTGGACACGCAACGGGACGTGGTGAAGAACGAACGGCGCTGGTCGGTGGACAACCAGCCGTACGGAACCTGGTGGGAGCGGCTGCCGGCGTTGGCGTTCCCGGAGGAGCATCCGTTCAACCACTCCCTGATCGGCTCGATGGAACATCTCAGCGACGCCTCACTCGACGACGTCGCCGATTTCTTCCGCACGTATTACACCCCCGACAACGCGGTTCTCACCGTGGCCGGCGACTTCGACCGCACTGAAACGGTGCGTCTGATCACGTCGTACTTCGGGGAAATCCCGCGCGGGGCCCCACGGCCGCCGTTGCGGGACATGACCGTGCCACCCACCATGGGGAACACGCGGCGGGAGGTGATACCCGACGCCGTGGCGTTGCCGCGCCTCTTTGTGGCGTGCCGCACACCGGTGTTCGGTACCGATGGCTACTATGCGGCCAGTCTGGCCAGCGCCGTGCTGGGGATGCGCACCGGCTGCCGCCTCGAGCAGTCCCTCGTACGGCGCCAGCGCATCGCCTCCCAGGCAAGTGCCTTCACCTACGATCTGGCCAAGGGCAGTGACCTGCTGGTGATCGACGCCACCGCGCACGCCGGTGTGAGCGCGGAGCAGCTGGAGGTGGCCGTGCTGGCGGAACTCGATGCCATGGTCGCGCAGGGGGTCACGGAGGATGAGGTGACGCGGGCGCGGGCGCTCATCGAGACGAGTTTTGTCATGAGCATGCAGTCGGCGGCCGAGCGCGCAGACCAGCTGTCACGCTTCACGACGTACTTCGGTGATCCCACGCTGATCAACACGCAGGTGGCTCGGTACGCGGCCACGACGGCGGCCGATGTGTCACGTCTGGCCCGCGAGCGACTGGGCGCCGACAACCGGGTGCTCCTGGTGTACGTGCCCGCCGAGGAGCCGCCGGCCGAAGCGGCGGCGGTATTGGCCGAGGCGATGGCATGAGCACGACCGAGTTGGTCTCCATGCCGGCGGCGCCGCCGCGCCCCAGCGCCGGGGCGCCGCGCCCGTACCGCTTTCCGCACTTCGTGACGCGCATCCTCTCCAACGGTTTGCGGGTCATGGTGGCGTCGGTGCCGGCGTATCCGGTGGTGACGACCCTGGCGGTCGTGGAGGCCGGTGCCACGCGTGACCCGCGCGACCACGAGGGGCTGGCGCAGCTGGTCACGCGCGGGTTGAGCGAGGGGACGCGCAACATGAACGCCCTCGAGCTCACGACGCGCCTCGAGATGCTGGGGACAACCCTCGACACCGGGGCCGACTGGGACTCGGCCATCGTGCAGCTGACCGCGCTCTCCTCACGCGTGGAGGATGCGCTGGCGGTGCTGTCGGAAGTGCTGCGCTACCCGGCGTTTCCCGAACACGAGCTGGAACGGTTGCGGGCCGAACGCCGCGCGGATCTGGCGCAACTGCGCACGGAGCCGCGTGGGCTGAGTGATGTGTTCTTCTCGCGATTGCTGTATGAGCGGGCGTCACGCTTTGCCCGGCTGGCCGGTGGCGACGAACGCAGCATCGAGCGACTCACGCGCGACGCGGTCGTGTCGTACCACGAGACGTACTATCGTCCCGATGCCACGGCGCTCATGCTGGTGGGGGACATCGATGTGGAGACGGCGGTGCGCATCGCCAGTACGCACTTCGGCGACTGGGCGGGTACGGCGCCCCCGGTCACCGAACCGCCCGCGGCCCAGCGGCACCTCGACGCCCGCGTGCATCTCGTGCACAAGGCGGATGCCCCCCAGAGCGAGGTGCGGGTAGGCCATGTGGCGATTCCGCGCTTCCATCCGGATTACTTCCCGGTGGTGGTGATGAACGCCATTCTGGGCGGGCTCTTCTCCTCGCGGCTCAACCTGAACCTGCGCGAGCAGCACGCCTACACGTATGGCGCGCACAGCGCGTTCGACTGGCGCCGCGCCGCGAGCCCCTTCGAGATCAGCACGGCAGTGGAGACGGCGGTGACCGCCGACGCGCTGCGCGAGATCATGGCCGAGTTCACACGCATCCGGGAAACACCGGTGAGTGAAGCGGAGCTGTCGCTAGCCGTGTCGTATCTCGTGGGGGTGTTTCCCATTCGCTTCGAAACCACGGCCGAGGTGGCCGGGGGGATGGCGAACGTGGAGATCTTCCGCCTGCCCAGCAATTACTTCGATACCTATCGCGAGCGCGTGGCGGCGGTGACGGCCGATGACGTGCTGCGCGTGGCCCGCACGCATCTGGACCCCTCGCGGCTGCAGGTGGTGGTGGTGGGCGATGCCAACGCCATCCGCGAGCCGGTTGCTGCACTGGGGTTGGGTCCCATCACGGTGTATGATCCGCTCGACGACGATCGCGTGGACGCGGTCTGACCGATCGTGCGTCGTTCACCGGTTGCTTGCTCGTTCCTTCGCCCCCACGTTCCCCTCTCGTGACGCCAGCTCGGAAGTCTCCGCCCGCTTCGCCCAGCACGGTCACCCGGAAGGTGGCCACGACACCGACAGCGCCGCCGGCCAAGAAGGTGGCCAAGAAGGTGGCCAGGAAGGTGGCCAGGAAGGCGGCCAGGAAGGCGGTCAGGAAGGCCACGCCGGCGAAGCCACCCAAGTCGGAGCTGTACGAAGTGCGGCGCTCGCGCATTCAGGGACGCGGCGCGTTCGCGATCAAGCCCATTCGCAAGGGACAGATCGTGGACGAGTACTGGGGACAGCGCATCACCCACGAGGAAGCCGACCGTCGCTACGACGACAACGAGGGGCGGCATCACACGTTCCTCTTCGTGCTGGACGAGAACACGGTGCTCGACGCCCGCTTTGGCGGGAACGACGCGCGGTTCATCAATCACTCCTGTGATCCGAACTGCGAGACGGAGATCGAGCGGGGGCACATTTACATCAAGGCCATCAAGGCCATCGCCCCCGAAACCGAGCTCACGTACGACTACCGCTTCGACTGGCAGGACGAATACGAGCCGGAGGACATCCGGTATTACGCCTGCCGCTGCGGTTCGAAGAAGTGTCGCGGCACGATTCTGCGGGTGCCGGTTTATCTCAGGAAGACGGCGCGCGAGTGGTTGGCGGGGAACGACGTGAAGAAGCCCAGGAAGCCGGTGCGCAAGCGGACGGCCACGCAGGCGGCCGATCATCATGTGCTGCACCCGCACGTCGCCGAACGGCACGCCACGAGAAAGCGCCGGTGAGCGAACCCGGCAAGGTAGGCGGGACGCGCGTCTATCATGGCCGCATCATCTCGGTCGATCTCGACGAGGTGCGCTTTCCCGATGGGTCGGTTGGCACACTGGAGATGATTCGCCACCCGGGCGCCAGCGCGGTGGTGCCGCTGCTCGGTGATTCCGGAGACGACCCGGAGGTGCTGCTCATTCGGCAGTACCGATATGCCGCCGAGCAGTTTCTGTACGAGATCCCGGCGGGACGGCTCGACCCCGGGGAAAGCCCAGCCGACTGCGCTCGGCGAGAGCTGCAGGAGGAAACCGGGTACACGGCAACGTGTGTCGAACAGCTGTTCACCATGTACACGACTCCCGGCTTCACGGATGAGAAGATCCATCTCTTCGTGGCGACGGGGCTCGTGCCCGGTGAGGCGCATCGCGAGGCCGACGAGTTCATGGAGCTGGTGCCGACCCGGTTGTCGCACGCCCTCTCCATGATCGAGCGGGGGGAGATCCAGGACGCCAAAACGGCACTGGCCCTACTGTATGCGGCAGGCTTTCGTCTCAGCTGAGCACAAATGTCGCGGGTGGCGTCCACTTTTCTGGACAGGAATCTCCGGAAAGGGACGCTCGAGCGGACAGGGGGTACAGCGGTGATGCGGGGAGCAGAACAGTAAATCGTTGTTATGCAACGGTTTGCGGGAGAATGTTCCAGAAGGTTCCCCGCGGCATGCCCCGTGCGATATCCCCTGGTGTGCGCCAACATGATCTGCCGGGTCGTCCGGCGGTCTGGTTACCGCACCGCGCGTTGTCTCTCGCGCGTCACCGCTGGCGCTCTGCCCAATGGCAGGAGGGCTCGACCCATGGCCGATCTGGCTCGTACGAAACTGACATCGCACTCCACCCCCGCCGTGCCGGTGCGGGAGCACCTGCGCACGCTCGAGGACGGGGACGTGGTGTCGGCGTTCCTCGGCGGAGAGGAGCGGGCGTTCGAGGAGCTTGTCGACCGCTATCAGGGCCGTCTGCTGAACTTCGTGTATCGCACCATCGGCGACCGCGATCGCGCCGAGGACCTGGTGCAGGAAGTGTTCATCCGGGTGTATCGCCATATCGGTCGTTTCGACCGATCGAAGAAGTTCAGCACCTGGATCTACACCATTGCGTCCAACCTGGCGAAGAACGAGCTGCGCAACCGGTCGCGCAATCCGTTGGTTCTGTTCCAAACCATCAAGGCGAAGTTCGAGGACGAGGAGCGGCCGTTGCAGTTCGAGGACGTGACCTCGCGTCCCGACGACCTGTTCCGGAAGCGTCACCTGCGCGACATGGTGGAGCAGACGGTGGGGCAGCTTCCGGCTCACCACCGTGAGGTGTTCGTGCTGCGCGAGCTCGAGGGGAAGAGCTATGAGGAGATCGCCGACATCACTGGCGTGAATCTGGGTACGGTGAAGTCGCGGCTGAACCGCGCGCGAACGGCCTTTGCGGATATCATCGCGCCGTTGGTGAGGTAGGTAGGGGCGCTATGCGCCCCTCTCGTGACAAGGGAGGGGGCAGGGAGAAGGGAGCAGGGATAGAGGTGGGGGCCGGCGCGTTGCGCCGGCCCCTTTTCCGCATTCCCCCTGCCTCCTGCCTCCTGCCTCCTGCCCTGCAACCACCCGCGAGGCCAATTGCGCTGTCCGCTCCGCGGTCGTATTTCCTGCGTGACCGTGGCCGAGACCGGCGCGGGGTCGGGGATCCCCCCGGAACCGCTCCGGTCCCGCTGGGTACCTTCGCCTGCACGCACTCTCCGCAGGTTTCCGCCTCATTCCGATGGACTGCAAGCTTTTCCGCACACACCACCTCGCGTATCTCGACGATACGCTGCCGGGTGACCTGATGGCGCAGGCGCAGGGCCATGTTCTGGCCTGCGACCGCTGCGCGGCACACGACACCCTGGTTCGACGCTCCCTCATGGTGGCGCGCAGCATGCCCATGCTCGAGCCCAGCGCCCAGTTCCAGTCGCGGCTGCAGGCGCGACTGGCCGAGTGTCGGGCTGAGCGGGAGGCCAACGCGAGCTCGGTACGCGAACAGCGCGCGGTGGCGCTCCCCAATGGCCGACTGGTTTCCCCATCACGCACCGCCCTGGCCATGGCTGCCAGTGTCGTGATTGGCGCCCTGGCGCTGCAGGCGCTGCGCGAGAATCGCGCGCCCACGCTGGCCATGCAACCGGTCCTGGCCATGCCACCGGTTCCTGTGGCGTCGGCTCCGTACCTCACGCCCGCGCTGCTCCAGGCGATGTCCACCGGCAACCCGGTGTGGCCGGCGGCGATGATCGTGGAAGATGCGCCGGTTGGTTTCATCAACGCCGAATACCGCTTCGCCGAACTGCGCTGAGACACAGGGACCACAGGGTCCCTGTTATTTTTTGCGGATGCCCCCGAAGTCATCCGCGACGCCCCCGAAGGAAAGCTCTCCGCTGCGTGTGGTGCAGGCGGCGGTGCAGTCGCGGCAGTTCGCGCCCGTGTACTATCTGCATGGCGACGATGACTACCTGAAAGACGGCGCCCTGCACGATCTGCTGCAGGCGGCCATCGACCCGTCGACGCGCGACTTCAACCTGGAGCAGCGACGCGGCAGCGACCTCGACGCGGAGAGCGTGGCCAGCCTGCTCACCACGCCACCCATGCTGGCGGAACGGCGTGCCGTGGTGCTGCGCGACGTCACCGGACTCAAGAAAGCGGCGCGGGCCCAGCTCGACCGATATCTCGAACGCCCCGCCGGCGACACGCTACTGCTGCTCGTCTCCCCCGCCGGCACCAAGGCCGATGGCGCGCTGCTGCACGCCAGCGTCCCGCTCGAATTCGCGCCGCTCACGCCGGAACGGGTGCGCCGCTGGATCACGCATCACGCCACGACGGTGCTGCAGGTCGACATCGCCGATGATGCGGCGCAGCTGCTGCAGCAGGCGGTGGGCAACGACCTGCATCTGCTGGCGGCGGAGCTCGACAAGTGCGCGAGCTACGAGCTGGGTCTTCACGAGGCGGGGGTGCCCAGTGGCAGCGCGACCCGCGCGATGATCGGGGTGGAGGCCGTGGCGGCGGTGGTGGGCGTGCGTCGGGGGGAGACGGTCACCGACCTGCTGGATGCCGTGGCGCGCCACGACGCCCAGGCGGCGGTGGCCTTGGTCCCGCACGTGCTCAGTCAGCCCAAGATGTCCGCCGTACAAGTGGTGATGATGCTGGGCACCCAGGCTTTTGCGTTGAGCTTCGGTCGCGCGCGCCGCGATGCGGGCGTGCCCACGCCGCGGCTGCCGCAGGAATACTTCGCCTTTCTCAAGGATACGGGCGGCTACCCCGGACGTCCGTGGGGAGAAGCCGCGTCGGCATGGACCAAGGCCACCGATGGCTGGAGCGCCGAGGCCTGCGCCCGCGCGCTGGCCCTGTTGCTGGAGGCGGATACGGCACTCAAGGACACGCGGGTGTCGAACGAAGAGCAGCTGCTTACGTCGCTCGTGTTGGCGCTCTGCGCCACACGGTCGCGACGGGCCGCGTAACGAGGAATGATGAGGACATCCATGACGCAGCGGTTCACGCTGACGGCGATCTTGCTGGCCGTCTTCGCCCCCGGCATGCTGCCGGCCCAGTCACCGGCGCCGTTGCCGGCGTCGGCGATCTCGCCCGCCATGGACCGGGCGGTGGCGCGGGCCCGCGCCGCCGTGGACAACGGCGACGGGGCGGATGCGCGCGCGCTGCTCGACTCGCTGGTGACCGCGGCGCCCAGTGGCAGCAACGATCTGGCGGAGGCGCTCTTCTGGCGCGCTACGCTCGCCGAACGGGTGAGCGACGCCGAGCGCGATTGGAAGCGCCTCGTCATTGACGCCCCGCTCGCGCCGCGCGCGACCGACGCCCTGTTGCGCCTGGGCGAACTGGAGATGCTGCGCGGGCACCCGGCGGACGCGCGCACGTATTTCGCGCGCGTGGTGCGCGAGTACCCGGCGGGTCCGGCCAAGGCGCGCAGTCAGCTGTGGATTGCCAAGAGCTGGGTGGCGCAGCGCGACCTGCCACGTGCCTGTGTCGCGCTTGCCGAGGCGGCCGCCACCGGCGTGCCCGACGGTGAGCTGCGCCTGCAGGCCGAAGAGATGGGGCGGCCGTGCGCCACCGTCGACCGCAAGCTCATTGCGCGCGCGCAAGCCGAAACGGGCAACGCGGCGGCGTCCGCGGCTACCGCTACCGCTACCACCTCGTCCGCGCCCGCGCCGGTAGGGTCGGCCGCGGCAGTAGCACCGGCCGCAGCTCCGGCCGCGTCGTCGGTGCCCGCGAACGCCCGCTACAGTGTGCAGCTGGCGGCTTTCGATACGCGCCCGGAAGCCGAGGCGAGCGTGCGCCAGCTGGGGGCGCGGCAGATCGATGCCCGGGTGGACGGCGAACGCAAGCCGTTTCGCGTGCGGAGCGGCTATTTCGCCACGCGCGCCGAAGCGACCGCCGCACTGGCGCGCTTCAAGCGCGCGGGGTTCAACGGCTTCGTGGCGGAGCTCGTGAAGTGACCAGTGGTGGCAGCGGCAGTGCCACGCCGCTCATGCAGCAGTACCGGGAGATCAAGGCGCGGCATCAGGACGCGATCCTGTTTTTCCGCATGGGCGACTTCTACGAGATGTTCTACGACGACGCCGAGGTGGCGTCACGCGCCATCGGGCTGACGCTGACCTCGCGCAACAATGGCGGGGCCGCCGAGGTGCCGCTGGCGGGGATCCCGGTGAAGGCGGCGGCCGAGTACCTGCGGCGGCTGGTGCAGCAGGGGCATCGCGTGGCGATCTGCGAGCAGGTGGAGGACCCGAAGCTCGCCAAGGGCATCGTGAAGCGCGAAGTGATCGAAACGATCACGCCGGGCGCCGTCTTTGCTGACGACCTGCTGGATGGCGCCCGCGCCAACTACGTGTGTGCGGTGGCCATGGGGCGCGACACCGTGGGCAAGCAGGGTGGACGCGACGGCGAGCGGGCGCGCGAGCAGATTGGCGTGGCCGCGGCGGATCTCTCCACCGGCGAGCTGCGCCTGTTTCTGGTGACGGCGGCCGATGCCTCGGCCGTACTGGCGCGGCTGGCGCCGCGCGAACTGCTGCTGGTGCGCAACGTGGCCCACGCGGAGCTCGACGGCGCGCTGCGGGTCGTGGAGGGCGCCCTCGTCACGGAGCGCGAAGGGTGGGAGTTCGACGCCCAACTCGCCACCGACGAGCTCATGCGGCAGTACGCGATCGGCAGCCTCGAAGGGTTCGGACTTGGCGTCGAGGATGCGGCGGTCGTGGGAGCGGCCGGCGCGCTCCTGCGCTACCTGCGGGAGTTACAGCCCGGCGGATTACCGCATCTGGCGCGGCCGGTGGTGGAGCGTCCCGGCGGCGTGATGCCGCTTGACGAGATGACGCGGCGCAATCTCGAGCTGGTGGAATCGCTGCGCGGCGGTGAGGTGGCGGGCACGTTGCTGAGCGTGCTCGATCGCACGACCACCCCCATGGGGCAGCGTCAGCTGCGGCAGTGGCTGCTGGCCCCGCTGCTCGAACGGGATGCCATTGAAGCGCGCCTCGACGCCGTGATGGTGCTGGTCCGCGACCCGGTGGGGCGCGCCACCCTGCGCGATGCGCTCGACGGCGTGCGCGATGTGGAGCGATTGGCCAGCAAGGCCGCGGCGGGGCGCGCCACGCCGCGCGAACTGCGGGCGCTGGGTGACTCGCTGGCGCGGTTGCCGCAGGTGGCCGCCGCGGTGCACGCGGTGCTGGCGCACGCCAATCAGGGTGGCGCGAATGGCGGCGTGCTGGCCCGCATGCTGCACGACTGGGACGATGGCGCGGACTGTGCTGCGCAGCTTACGCGCATGCTGGTGGCCCGTCCGCCGCTCCTGATCGGCGATGAGGACACCATTGCGCCGGGGGTGGACGCGGCGCTCGACGAGCTGCGCGCGTTGCGTGATGGCGGCAAGGATGCCATTGCCACGATTCAGCAGCAGGAGCGCGCCCGCACCGGCATCAGCAGCCTCAAGGTGGGCTACAACAAGGTCTTCGGCTACTTCCTTGAGATCTCGAACGCCAACCGGCACCTGGTGCCCGACGACTACCAGCGGCGTCAGACGCTCACCGGTGCCGAGCGGTACGTCACGCCGGCGCTCAAGGAGTACGAGGAAAAGGTGTTGAGCGCCGCCGAACGGATCGAGGCGCGTGAGCGCGACCTGTTCGAGGCGCTGCGCCGCGACGCCGGGGCCGCGATCATGCGTTGGCAGGCGGTGGCGCGGCGGGTGGCGACGATCGATGTGCTGGCCAGCTTCGCCGACGTGGCGGAGCGCGAGCAGTACGTGCGCCCCGAGCTGCACGACGGCTTCGATCTCGAAATCACGGCCGGTCGGCATCCTGTGGTGGAGCGCATGATGGCGCGCGAGAAGTTCATCCCCAACGATCTCGCCCTCACGGAGGAGGCGCAGCTGATCGTGCTCACCGGCCCCAACATGGCCGGCAAGAGCACCATCCTGCGCCAGATCGGCCTCATCCAGCTGTTGGCGCAGGTGGGCGCCTACGTGCCCGCGCGCAAGGCGCGCCTGCCCATCGTGGACCGGCTGTTCACGCGCGTGGGGGCAAGCGACAATTTGGTGCGCGGGCAGTCCACCTTCATGGTGGAGATGAGCGAAACGAGCGCGATTCTGCACACGGCCACGAAGCACTCGCTGGTGCTGCTCGACGAGATCGGACGCGGCACAAGCACGTACGATGGCGTAAGCATCGCGTGGAGCGTGAGCGAACATCTGCACGACGCGATCGGCTGCAAGACGGTGTTCGCCACGCACTATCACGAGCTCACGCAGCTCGCGAACGAGCTGGGGGGGGTGCGCAACTTCACGGTGGCCGTGCGGGAGGTCGGCGATCAGGTGCTGTTCCTGCACCGCCTCATTCCGGGTGGCGCCGATCGCAGCTACGGCATCGAGGTAGGGAGGCTGGCCGGGCTCCCGGCCCCGGTGATCACACGCGCCAAGGAAGTCCTCGCGCTGTTGGAAGGTGAAGGAGAGCAGATGGCCGCGCGCCTGACGGCCGACGGCATGCAGGCGCCGGCGAGCACCCGGCGCCGCGGGCCTCGCCTCAAGCATCAGCTGCACGCCGACCAGCTGGGCTTCTTCGCCGAACCGGTGACGCCGGTGGATGCGGCCGCCACGCGCCTCAAGGCGGCGGTGACGGCGCTCGACACCGACAGCATGACCCCGCTCGAGGCGCTCACCACGCTGGCGGCGCTCAAGAAGGGCGCGGCGGCGCCATAATGAGCAGGGCGGTGACGGCGGCGGCGCCACCCAAGCCGTCCAAGGCCGAGCTGGCCGCGGCGGTGCACAAGGTCGTCCCCGACCTGGTGGCGCCCAACCTCACCGTGCTCTTCTGCGGTATCAATCCGGGGCTGTACACCGCCGCCATCGGGCACCACTTCGGTCGCCCCGGCAACCGGTTCTGGCCGGCGCTGCACGGCGCGGGTTTCACGCCGCGGCTGTTCAAGCCGTGGGAGGAGCACGAGCTGCTGCCGCTGGGGTATGGCATCACCAACATGGTCCCGCGCACCACGGCTGCAGCGTCGGAGCTTCGCCCCGAGGAGTACGTGGCCGGCGGCGCCCGTCTGGCGCACCTCGTCCGCCGCTGCACACCGCGTGTGGTGGCCTTCCTGGGGATCGGCGCGTACCGTACGGCATTCGGCCGCCCCAAGGCGCAGCTGGGTTTGCAGCCGGAGCCGCTCGAAGGCAGTCGGCTGTGGGCCCTTCCGAGCCCGAGCGGGCTCAACGCCAATCATCAGCTTTCGGATCTCATCGCGATGTTGCGTGCGCTGCGCCTCTGGGTGGAATCCCCTGCGGCGCGCGACCGCTGACCCGTTTCGGCCCCCCTCATGACTGCCACTTCCTCGTCCGCTCGCGGCCTTCGCCGTCGTTCCCGCGCGACCACTGCCATGATCGCGCTGTCCGCCTTCGGCTTCGTGGGCCTCACCGGCGC
Source organism: Gemmatimonas sp. (assembly GCF_027531815.1). Classification (NCBI taxonomy): domain Bacteria; kingdom Pseudomonadati; phylum Gemmatimonadota; class Gemmatimonadia; order Gemmatimonadales; family Gemmatimonadaceae; genus Gemmatimonas; species Gemmatimonas sp. The sequence continues at coordinate 105,440 of NZ_JAPZSK010000017.1, forward strand.
CTTTGCGGGGTGCAGCGAGGGGGAGCCGGCGCCGGCGGATACGGGGACCACGCTGGAGACGGGGCCGAGAACGCCGGGCTACGGCGTGGAGGTGGTAGCCGAGTTCCCGCACGACACTGGGGCCTTCACGCAGGGGTTGCTCTGGCACGAGGGCAAACTGTTCGAAAGCACGGGCACCGTGGGGAAGTCGGGCATTCGTGAGGTGGCCCTGGCCTCGGGTAGGGCGCTCCGCCAGCAGCCGCTGGAGGAGCCGCATTTCGGTGAAGGCATCGTGATTCTCGGTGGCACGCTGTACCAGATCACCTGGCAGAGCGGCAAGGCGTTCACCTACGACTGGAAGACCTTCACGCGCACCGGGGAACTGCGCTACGACGGTGAAGGGTGGGGACTCACCACCGACGGCACGTCGCTCATCATGAGCAACGGCAGCAACACGCTCATTTACCGTGATCCGAAGACCTTCGCCGCGCAGAAGGCCGTGACGGTGACCGATCGCGGCAACATGGTGTCGCAGCTCAACGAGCTGGAGTGGGTGAAGGGGGAAATCTGGGCCAACGTGTGGCAGAAGGATTCGATCGCGCGTATCGACCCTGCCACCGGGAACGTGACGGGGTGGATCGATCTCACCGGCCTCCTGCCACAGCTCGATCGCACCGGCAAGGAGGATGTGCTCAACGGCATCGCGTACGACGCGGCCACCGACCGCATTCATGTGACCGGCAAGCTGTGGCCCAAGCTGTACGAGATTCGGCTCAAGGCGAAGTAGCGAGGCACTGAGAACGTCAGCGACGAAACACCGACTCCCCCGGAGATCACGTGATGTCCGGGGGAGTTTGTAGTTCCTGGTACGAGTTGTTGGTCGTCAGTGCAACCGCAATCGCAACCGCAATCGCAACCGCAACCGCAACCGCAACCGCAACCGCCTACCGCAGCCGCACGATGCCGTAGCGCAAGGCGGCCGGCGGCAGCGCGCCGTTGCTGGAGAGCTGCACGAGGGCGCGCTGGCCGGCGGGAACGCTGAAGCGGAGATACGCGCTCGTCCCGCCGGCCAACACGATGCGCTGCGGGGCGTTGCTGTTGAGGGTGCGCGTGGCGATGGGATACACCCCCAACGCCGCCCCGCCGCTGAGCCGCAGTCCCGGAAAGATGCTGCGGAAGTTCCACGCGGGATTCACGAACCGCGCCCCGAGACCGGCGGTGGTGGCGGCGCTGAAGTCATCCGCGATGAGCGAAACGGACCAATCGCGCAGGTACTCGGCAAAGCCGCCGCCGCCGAGTACCTGCTGCAGGTTGGCCACGCCGGTCGTGGTGGAGTTGACGAGCTGCCGCAGGAAGGTGGCCTCGCCGTTCGCCCCCTGCCGCGCCGCGGCAAAGCGCAGGAAGTTCCAGATCGCACCGCGGGTGGCGAGGGAATCGTTGGGCGCGTAGGGCGAGTTGGTTTCCGGCGCGATGAGAAAGCCGTAGAAGCGCGAGAAGTTCTGCGAGGCGTACGTGGTGAAGTTCTCGGCGCGCAGGCCGTTCACGTCGCTGAGCACGAGGTTGCTGCGCGACGAGTACCCGCTGATGCGCAGGTACAGCAGCTCTTCGGCCAGATGCGAGAGCCCCTCATCGAGCCACACCTGCTCGGTGGTGGTGCCGGCGCCGTTCACGTAGAGCCGCCGTGACGCGTTGATGAGGTGCTGCAGTTCGTGCGCGATGGTGTTGAGGTTGAGTCGCGTCACCACATCCTTGGCCCGACGGTTGCCGTTCACCAGCCCCTCGGGGTCGGGCACGAGCAGATAGAACATCTCCTGCTCGTTGGACGTGGCGCAGGCCGGCAGGCTGTTGCGCGCCGTTCGGGGATACAGATCCCGCGCGAAGAAGAAGCCGCCAATCGTGAAGTTCGAGTTGGCCGGTGTGAGCTGATTCACCGCCCGCGTGTAGAACAGGATGATGCGGCCGTACTGCGAGATGTTGGACGGCGCGCCGAAGGCGGCGGTGTCCATGGGGAAGACCAGCGTATCGAAGGTGGCCGCAATGGAGGCGAACTCCGCGTCGGTGTAGCCCCCCGCGGGGTTCTCCTTGTCGCTCACCACCAGCGCGCGCGTGCCCACGGCTGCGACCCGACCGGTGCGGGTATCGGCATTGCTGCACGCCTGACTCGAGTTGGCGTTCAGCCTGATGTCGTCCCCCACCCTGATCGGGGTGAGGGCCGCCTGGGCGCGCGGTTCCTGGTGCCACTGCTGCGCGACGCCGGCGAGTGGTGGCAACTCCTGTTGTTCGCGCAGCCGCAGCGCCTGCTCGAAGCGCTCTGCCGGGGAGGGCATGTTGCCCAGCAGGGTGCCGGGGGGCATGGCAATCGTGTTGCCGGTGGGAAGGGGTGCCATGAGCGCGGCGGTGGTGGGCGCACGGGTGCCCACCGCGAAGACATCGGCCACGGACGTGAGGCCGAACGACGGCGCGGTGGAGATGACCGTGAGCGCGAACTCCGCGCTGAGCGTGCCCGGCGGCGCCTCGAGGCAGGCGGCGAGGCTGTTGGTCCCCGCCTGCGGATCGACCACTTCACCAACCGCGAGTGTCCGTGCCGCCGTGGGCCCGCAGGGGCTGGAGCCGGCGGCCCCGATGGTAAACAGCACCGTGTCGGCGCGCCCCGAAGCGGCGGCCACGACGCGCGCGGCGCCGGGCGCGAGGGCGGTGACCAGACCGGCGCCATCGACGGAGGCACGCGCCTCATCGAGCGAGGTGAAACTGAAACTCTGCCCCACGATGACGTTACCGAACTGGTCGCGCAGCGAGCCGCGCACCCGCAGCGTATCGCCCACCCCGAGGAAGCCCGCCTCGGGGATGGCCACCATGCTTGCGGCGGGGCCGGGGAGCACGGTGGCAATGAAGGGGGCCGGGTTGACGCCGTTCACCTGCGCACTCAGCCGCGCCGTGCCGGCGGTGATGCCCACCGTCCACGACGTGGTGGCAATGCCGCGGGAATCGGTGGTGCTGCTGGAGGGGTTCGCGGTTCCCGACCCCACACCCACGTCCCAATCCACCCGGCGCCCGGAAACCGGCTTGTTGTCCTTGTCGGTCACGAGTACCGAGAGCGCCGCCGGGAGCGCGGCACCGGCTACGGCCGTCTGCTGGTTGCCCGCCTGAATGACCACGGCGGTGGGGGTGGCGCCGGGACCGGTGCCTTCGCTGGCGCGGCAGGCGCTCAGCAGGATGCTGGAGACGCCAAAGGCGGCAACCACGCGCGGGACACGACGACGGGTGAGAAGCAACGGGCGCATGACGTTGAGCAAGGGGAGACCAATTCGGACATGACCGGCAGCACTGAAACATGACCTGCCGAGTACGACACGTGAATGCAGACGACGGCACATCGTGCGACGCCGCCGGAGGGGGGGCGGTGTACATTCCAGCATGCGTGCCGTAGGACGGTTCCTGCTTATGCCCCTCACCCTGCTCGGCTGTTCCGAGCGGGTGCGACAGGCCCGGCAGCCCCGGTCCGGAAGTGACGCCTGGCTGCGCAACGCGTCGCTTCTCGACCTGCCTGACGAACGCCCTCAGATACTCAACGGCGAACTTCCCTTCCGGTATCCCGTGGCGCAGTACGAGGCCGGGGTGCAGGGGGAGGTGCTGCTGCGGGTGTTCGTCGATTCCGGCGGCCACGTCGTGACCGACAGCACCAGGCTGGTCGAGCCGTCGGGGCACGCCGCCCTCGACAGCGCGGCGCTGGCCGGAGCCTCCCAGCTCCGATTCCGCGCCGCCCGGCGCGGCGGTGTCCCCATTGCGGTTTCGCTGCTGTTTCCCGTGCACTTCCGACACCCGGGGGGGCTTCCTCCCCGGGACTCCCTGCGACCTCCCCCGTGACACCCACCACGATGGCCACCTCGCTCCCCACCGACGTGCCCACCCCGGCGCCGGCAGCCGCCGGCTCCGGCTCCTCCGCAGAACACGTGCGGCACCGCCGTCCCTATGACAGCGTGCTCGAGACGATCGGCTGGACGCCACTCATTCGCCTGGCGCGGGTGGCCAAGGGGATCCGCACGCCGCTGTACGGCAAGGCGGATTTCTTCAATCCGGGCGGCAGTGTGAAGGATCGCATTGGCATGCCCATGATCGAGGCGCACGAGGCGGCGGGGACGCTCAAGCCGGGTGGAACGATCGTGGAGGCGACGAGCGGCAACACGGGGGTGGGGCTGGCCATTGCGGCGGCGCTCAAGGGCTATCGCTGCATTTTCACCATGCCCGACAAGATGAGCCAGGAGAAGGTGCGCCTGCTCAAGGCGTTCGGGGCCGAGGTCATCATCACGCCCACGGCGGTGCCGCCGGATCATCCGCAGAATTACGTGCAGATGGCCAAGCGCATCGTGCGGGAAACGCCGGGCGCGGTACTGGCCGGGCAGTTCGAGAACCCGGCCAATCCGGCGGCCCACGTGGCCACCACAGGCCCCGAACTGTGGGAGCAGACGGAGGGGCGCATCACGCACTTCGTGGCCGGCGCCGGTACGGGCGGCACGATCAGTGGCGTGGCGCGCTACCTCAAGAGCCGGAACCCCAACATCAAGATCATCGCTGCCGACCCGCAGGGGAGTGTGCTGGCCGACCTGTGGCGCACGAAGGGTGAGGGGCATCCCACGGGCGCGCCGTACAAGGTGGAAGGGGTGGGGCAGGACTGCGTCCCGGCCACACTCGACATGGACATCATCGACGAGTTCATCTCGGTGGGGGACAAGGATGCCTTCACCATGGCACGCCGGCTCACGCGCGAAGAGGGGATCTTCGTGGGGGGCAGCGCCGGGATGATTGCGCATGCGGCGCTCACGGTGGCGCGTCGCCTCGATGACCCGAACGCGCTGGTGGTCACCTTCCTGTGCGACACCGGCGAGCGCTATCTCAGCAAGGTGTTCAACGACGAGTGGATGCGCGAAAACCAGCTGCTCGATTCGCCGCACACCAGCATCGAGAGTGTGTTGGGCAACAAGGATGCGAGCGCACCGGCCATCGTGAGCGTCACCACCGGCGCCACGGTACGCCAGGCGATTCGCCTGATGGCGTTGCACAACGTGAGTCAGGTGCCGGTCATGGACGGCGCGGTGTGTGTGGGCAGTGTGGCCGAGTCGCGGCTCACCACGGAATCGCTGGCCGACCCCAAGGCACTCGACAAGACGGTGAGCGATGTCATGGACCAGCCGTTCCCGGTGGTGGAGCACGACGCGCCGGTGGAAGCGGTGGCGAAGCTGCTCTCCAAGTCGAACCGTGCGGTGCTGATGCGCAAGGACGGCGTGGTGCAGGGGATCGTGACGCGCTTCGACGTGCTGGAGTACCTGATGCACCGGTAAGGTGTGGCCGCGCCTGCGGCGCGGCCTTCATGACAAGGGAGGGGGCAGGGGGAAGACTTTCAGAGAAAGGGAGCAGGTGGTTTGCTCTACCTTCTGACGATCTTCCTCCTGCCCCCTTCCTTGTCAACCACAGCGGCGCGCCGCAGGCGCGGCGCCTACCACTCCTTACCCGTCCCGCTCGAACGCCGCATCAAAGCGCACGTCGCTTGGCGGAAAGTCCACCGCCTTCACGCGGGCGCAGGCTTCCCGCGCGCCGAACGCACGGTCCATGCCAATGTCTTCCCACTCCACCGACAGCGGGCCGGTGTAGCCTACCCGGTTGAGCGATCGCACGATCCCCTCGAAATCCACGCGTCCGCGCCCGATGGAGCGGAAGTCCCAGTGGCGATCGCGGTGTCCAAACTCGAGGTGACCGCCGAACACGCCGCTGCGCGTGGGACGGTCGCTCCACCACACGTCCTTCATGTGTACGTGGTAGATGCGATCGCCGAACGTCTCGATGAAAGCGAGATAGTCCACGCCCTGATAGGCGAAGTGCGACGCGTCGAAGTTGAAGCCGAAGGCGCGGCGCCCACCCACGGCCGCCACGGCGCGCTCGGCCGACGAGATATCGAAGGCAATCTCGGTCGGGTGCACCTCGAGGGCGAAGCGCACGCCGACCTCGTCGAAGCTGTCGAGAATGGGATTCCAGCGGTCGGCGAAGTCGCGGAAGCCGGCGTCGATGGCCGACGGCGACACCGGGGGGAACGAATAGAGCAGCGGCCAGATGCGGGAGCCGGTGAAGCCCGGCACCACCGTCACGCCCAGCTTTGCCGCCGCGTGCGCCGTGCGCTGCATCTCCTCAGCGGCGCGTCGTTGCACCCCGGCGGGCGTGCCGTCGCCCCAGACGCGCGGGGGCACAATGGCCTGGTGCCGCTCGTCGATGCGGTCGCACACCGCCTGCCCCACCAGATGATTGCTGATGGCGTGCACCGCGAGGCCATGCTGCGCCAGCAGGTCACGCTGACGCTCAACATACCCATCTTCGCTGACCGCCCGCTCCACATCGAAGTGATCGCCCCAACAAGCGAGCTCGAGACCGTCATACCCCCAGTCACGCGCCATGGCGGCAAGAGTGGCGAGCGGCAGGTCGGCCCACTGGCCGGTGAACAGCGTGACGGGGCGCATGGGATGCAGAACGGGAAGAGGAAGAAGGAAACGGGGAGAACACGGCGAGAACACGGCGAGAAAACGGGGAGAAAACGTCGTCAGGTTGGCGGCGTGTAGGCGGCATCGACCCAGTGACCGCCGCTGCCCACCTCCCCGCCACTGCGCAGCGCCGTCTCGATGAAGTGCACACCAATGGCGCCGTCCTGCACCGTGGGGAAGTCCAGGTCTGCGGGATCGGGCGCGTCGCCGGCCACTCGTGCGGCGATGGTGCGCAGCGCATTGGCATACACATTGGCGAACGCCTCGAAGAAGGCCTCCGGATGCCCCGACGGCAGCCGCGTGGCGCGCTGCGCCTCGGGACTCAGGTAGCCACTGCCCCGCGTGAGCAGCTGTAGCGGACCGTCGACGGGGCGCAGCAGCAGGCGGTTGGGATCTTCCTGGGACCACTCCAGCGAGGCCTGACTGCCGTACACGCGCAGACTGATGCGGTTCTCCTCGCCGGTCGCCACCTGCGAGCAGTGCAGGATGCCACGCAGCCCGTCGTCGTAGCGCAGCAGGAGGTTGGCATCGTCATCCACCCGCCGTCCGGGAATGACCGTGCCCACGTCGGCCATGAGGCGCGAGATGCGCCGTCCCGTGACGTAGCGCGCGAGCTGCTCGGCATGAGAGCCGATATCGCCCAGGGCGCCCGCGCCGGCACGCGCGGGATCGGTGCGCCAGTCGGCCTGTTTCTGCCCGCTCGTTTCGAGCGCGGTGCCGAGCCATCCCTGCGTGTACTCCACCACGACCTTGCGGAGCGTGCCGAGGGCCCCCGACGCCACCATGGCGCGGGCCTGCTTCACCAGGGGATACCCGGAGTAGTTGTGTGTGAGCGCGAAGACGACGCCATGCTCCGCCACCAGGCGGCAGAGCGCCTCGGCATCGGCGAGCGTGGTGGTCATGGGCTTGTCGCAGATCACGTGGAAGCCCCGCGCGATGAAGGCGCGGGCCGCGGCGTAGTGCACGTGGTTGGGCGTCACGATCACCACGACGTCGATGCGATCGCCGGGTGACCGCGCTGCCTCGCCCTCGGCCATCGCCTCGAAGCTGGGATAGCAGCGGGACGGGTCGAGGTGCAGGGCGCGACCCTGCTCGAGCGACTTCTGCGGATTGGTGGAGAAGGCGCCGGCGACCAGCTCGGCCAGTCCGTCCAACTCGGCGGCGCGCCGGTGCACCGCCCCGATGAAGGCGCCCGGGCCTCCCCCCACCATCCCGTAGCGCAGTTTGCGATTCAACGGCATCGATCCTCCAGCAGGGACTCGGCAATCGCCGACAGGTGGACCCCGTGGAACGAGGCCGCCGTCGTGCGCGGGCGCGCGGGCGCCCGATACAACTGCAATTCTAGGTGGTGCCCCATCGCGGGCAAGCAGGGCCCCCAGGCGGCATGCGAGTTCGCAGCAACTGTTGTGACGTTTGTGCTGTCCACGGGGTTGCGCTGATGTCCTTGCCGTTGGTTCCTCATGCCCGTGCTGCCGCCACCATGCTGGTCCTTCGCAGTCTCGCCCTGTGTCTGGCACTGGTCGCCGTTGCTCCGCGGCTCGACGCCCAACGACCCCCGGCAACCCGTTCGCTGCCATCGTCCGGTCCGCTGCGCGTTTTCCTGGACTGTCCAGGGTTCACGAGCGGATGCGCGCTCGACTACTTCGTGGTCGAGCTGCCCTTCGCGAACTGGACCCGCGATCGACTCTTTGCCGACGTGCAGCTGCTCGTCACCACTCTCACCACCGGCAGCGGTGGTACCGAGTGGACCGTTGCATTCATCGGACGCGAACGCTTCGAGGGGATGGTGGACACGCTCTCGACCTCCACGATACCCAACGCCTCGGAAGACGACATCCGCCGGGCGCTCAAGGACGTGTTCGTGCGGGGGCTCTATCGCTATGCGCTGCGCACGCCGCAGGCTTCCGATTTCAGTGTGCGCTATGCCAAGCCGACGGGTTCCGATACCGCCGCGAAGACCATTCGTGACCCGTGGAACTTCTGGGCCTTCGAGACGAGCGTCAATGCGTTCCTCAACGGCGAGCAGCAGCAACGCTTCGCGAATCTGTGGGGCACCTTCGAGGCACGGCACATCACCGAGCGGTGGAAGATCATTGCCGGGCTGGAGACGGAATACAACGAGCAGCGCTTCACGCTGCAGAACTCCCGTGGTGAGCCGCAGACCTTCACCAACATTCTGCGCAACGACGGCGCCCGCATACGCACCGTCCGCCGTCTTTCGCCGCGATGGTCGGTGGGTATGGTGGCCTCCGCCCGCCGCAGCGATTTCCTCAACACCGACCTGGCGTTGCGCAGCGGGCCGGTCGTCGAGGCCAATCTGTTTCCGTGGAGTGAGGCCACGCGCCGTCAGCTGACGGCCAGCTACGCGGTGGCCGTGAATCGTTTCGACTATCGGGAGCGCACGGTGCTGGGTCAGCTCGACGAGACGCGCCCCAACCATGCGCTGACGCTGGCCGCCAACGTGCGGCAGAAATGGGGGAGCGTGGACGTGTCGGCACGCGGGTCGCAGTTCCTGCACGACCTGGCGCGGACCGAGCTGTCCGTGGGCGGATCGGTGAGCCTGCAGCTCGTGAAGGGGCTCTCGCTCACCATCGACGGACGCTACGCGCGCGTGCGCGACCAGCTGTACCTCCCGGGTGATCGACTGAGCAACGAGGAGATTCTCGTGCGACAGCGCGCCCTCGCCACGGGATACTCCTACTTCACCTTCGTGGGCGTGAGCTACACCTTCGGGTCCATCTACAATACGATCGTGAACCCGCGGCTCGACTCGTTCCGCCTGCTCGGCAGCGGCGGGTTCTGATGACAGAGAGGCGCACGAGCGGGACCAAAAAAACACCAGCGAATGCGGTCATTAAGCAGTCAGTGGACTGGCAGTGATTCGGGACCGTCTGTCCAGAGAAAACACTCACGGCCAGACGACAAAACTGCGTTGACAAAGTCTGGCGGCGGTGTTGGATCTGCAACAATTATCCGACAGCTTGGTGCTGTTGAGTAGAGGAAGTGATCGATCTCAGGGCGGTCAGAACGGTGGTACGACAGTCCAATGAAGACGCAGTGGGTAAGCTCCGGTCCGATACGTCTGAACATCGAGTAACCTGGTGCTACCCACTGAAATGAAGTGTACGGATTCGCCTCGTAAGGTAGCACAATGAGAGGCTCAGACGGCGGCTGAGACCACTCGTGACGCGGGACTATGCGCAACGGAGCATTGTTCATGTACCCATAGACTCGCAGCGGATAGCTGAGATTCCCTTTCACCAGGCCAGCAAGATCAAAGTCGGCTGAACCATGTGGCTTGAAGACGCGCACTGTTCCCGGAGCCACGTTGTGCATGCGGTGATAACGTCGACCGGAACGCCGAAGCACTTCCTCCAGCAAACAGTCATAGTTGAACGACGCTGTTGTGACGATCAAATGCGCATGATCTCGAAACCAGTGAGCCCAACGCCAATGCTCAAGTGGCCCATTTGCCAACACATGAGAAAGGAAGCGGTAGGCAAGTGCGAGAAAATGACGCGCCTCTACTTCAGAGTCACTTCCAGCTTGCGCTTGAACACCCACTAACTCTCGCAGCAAATCGAATTGGGTCGCGTCCGGGCGTATGTCTCGCACTCTTTCGAATGCCTCATGAAACCTCGGTAGCGCGTCCCTAAGGTCGACTTCAGGTTGCGAAGGGATCCGAAAAGCCCAGTCTACCGGTCGAGTGACGTCAAGTCCCGTTAGCCCGAGCTGTGAGGTGCAATCAAGCGTAAAGCCATTTCCCACTACAATCGCGAGGTTAACGAGGATCCCGCGTTCTGGTGAGGACTGGAATTCGCTGGTCACTGTCAGTTACTGGATGAGGCGAACAGCCCGTTTGCCCGTGCCGCAGACGCATCTGCCGCTGGGCGGGGGCAACCTGCAATTGCTTACAGCTATTGTTACGAGGCAGAACGGAGAACCTCACACGGCAGCGCCGTCTTGTCTCCGTGCAAATGACTTACTGCACCACGCCCGTCTGCACGAGGTAGTTGCGACCGTCGGCCGTCTGCCGTTCACCGATGCGGCGCTCCGCTGGTATCTCGCCCACCGTGGCTACCGCGCGTTGCGTGGCCACGAGCGCGGCGGTGAGCGCCAGCACACCGGTGAACTGATGCAGCACCCCGAGGGGAATGGGCACGGCGAGCAGCAGCGTGGTCACGCCGAGGACGAGCTGTACGGTAACGACCGTGGCGAAGCCAGCGACGGCGCGCTTCACCGACTGTGGAAGCGACGCCTGCCGCGTGCGCCACGCCAGCGTGAGCACGAGCGCGGTGACGGTGAGCGCGAGCACGCGGTGATGGAACTGCGCCGCCGCGGGGTTCTCGAAGGCGTTGCTCCACCACGGAGTGAGCGTGGCGTAGCCGGGCGGCACCACCTGGCCGCCCATGAGCGGGAATTCGTTGAACACCTTGCCGCCGCGCAGCCCGGCCACGAAGCCACCCGACAGCACGGTGATGGCCAGCAGGGTGGTCGCGCTCACGAGCGCGAGGCGCCACGCAGGTGACGTGCGGGTCCCTTCCTGCAACTCCTCGGCCGTACGCGCCCGCAGCTCACTGTAGGTCCACACGGCCACTGCCAGAATGCCGAGGGCGAGGCCAAGGTGCGCCGTGAGGCGGTAGGCGCTCACGCTGATGCGTTCGACGAGTCCGCTCTGCACCATGTACCAGCCCAGCGCCCCCTGTCCGGCGGTGAGCAGGGGCAGGGCGGTGAGTCGCAGGCGCAGGGCCTTGGGCAGGCGCCCCTGCACGAGAAACACGAGATACGGGATGGCGAACACCAGCCCCACGGTGCGCGCCACGTTCCGGTGAAACCACTCCCACCAGTAGATCCACTTGAACTGCGCCAGCGTGATACCCGCGTGGGTGGTGCTGGCCTGGGGGATCTGCCGGAACTTCTCCAGCTCGAGCGCCCAGGCGGCGTCACTCGACGGTGGCAGGGCGCCCGAGACCGGTTTCCATTCCGTTATGGACAGCCCGCTTTCGGTGAGCCGGGTAATGCCCCCCACCGCCACCGCAAAGAAGACGGCAATGATGGAGGCCAGCAGCCAGCGGCGCAGGGCGAGGCGGTCGCGCTCGGGGAGCGCGCCGGGAAGTCCGAAGTCGGTCGTGGTAGCCACCCGTGTACCCTGACAGGGGGGCCGGTGAGGGTCAAGGGAGCGGGTGCCGCCCCACCGTGATCCCCCGTGCGTCCGGACTCAGTGTGTCGGTCAGGGAATCACGATCAGTCCCGCCTTGCCCCCGAAGTCGTCGTCCACGACGGCCAGGCCGCGCGGGGCGCGCCATGCGCCACCATTCACGCGCACGGCCACGCGGTGCGTGCCGCTGGGCAGCGGGAAGCGGTGCACGAATCGGTCGCCCTCGCGCGGGGCACGCACGGGCTTCCACTCGGTGCTGCTGGACGCGATCTCCACGACGGACCCGATCGCGGCGAGGAGACTGATGCTGACCTCACCCTGGCCCTCGCGCCGCTGCACGAGCACCTCGTCACCGCGCACATCGGGGACGGTGGTGATGCCGACCGTGCCGCCCCGTTCGTCACCCAGCGCGCGCGCGTCACGGCGCACGCTGGGCGGACGGATGGGATTCCAGCGCATCCCGAGGCCGGTGTACCGTGCCTGTGGTACGCCGCGCACGACGTCGGCGAGCTGCTCCCCCACCTGCGCGATGAGCGTGGTGCTGGCGTTGAGGCTCCACGCGGCGGCCAGATGACCGGCCGCTGCCGTGCCCCGTGTGGCGCCGGTGCCAACCCGCCAGGCGCGACTGGCCTGGATCCACAGCGGACCATGCTGCCAGCTGGCGTCGAGCTGGCGGTCGGCGAGGGTGTACGATGGCGCCGGGGCGCGCAGCCCGATCCCCGCCGCTTCCATGAGCCTGAAATCGTCGGTCCATCCGCGCACGTAGTGGCCACCCGCGCGCACGGTGCCCACCGCCGTACTGCGTTGCCAGGCGAGCGCGCCGCCAAGGCGACGTCCCTCACTGGGTCGACCTGCCCGCGTCGTGCGTCCGACCCCCGCGAGCGCGCTCAGCTCCAGAGGACCCACCCGCACGTGCTGCCACAGCGCGAGGGCGCGATTTCCGTGGGACCCCGGGAGGATCCCCCCGTTGGTGGTGGCGCTCAGGTCGATGTCGGTGCGCACGACTGCCCGTGGAAGCACGGTGACCCGCACGACGTACTGTCCGGCCCTGATGCTGTCACTGGCGAGCGTCGTGCTTCCCTCAGCGGCCAACGCGACCCGATCGCGGGCGTGCCACACGCCGCCGCCGATGCTGCCGGCCGAGCGGCGTGCGCTGGTGGGCTGCTGCACACGCGCGCCACCGGCATCGAGCCAGACCATCGTGGCCGACCGCGGGACCGGTGCCTGCGCGCGCAGGGGCGCGGCGGCAACCAGGACGGCTGCCACCGCGCCCCACCGCGCCAGGTGGCCGTCAGTTCTTGCCGGTTGGGCGCAGCGGGGTGCTGGTGGTGCCAATGCCGGTCCGTGATTCGATGAGCGAGAGGACACCCTTGGAGCGTAGCTCCATGGCCGCATCCGGCGCGAGGCCGGCGGCGATGTCGCGGCGGACCGTCGTGCCGAGGGCAGCGAACTGGGTGAGCGTGGCCCCCTTGAGCAGCAGTTCCCGGACCCGCCGGGTTGCGACGGGTCGCGAGACGCCGTTGGCCACCATCTCCGCCAGCACCCCCAGCGGCACCGTGAGGGGCTTGGAGGGCCAGATCCTGCGCATGTCGCGCAGGGTGGCCGCTGGAATGCCGGCCTGGAGGGCATCGGCCGCTGCGGTCAGCTCATCGGCGGCGCGCGACGGGGCCATCGCCTCGGCGGCCGTGGCCAACCGGTCCCTGAGCAGCGCCGTGGCCATGCGGATGCGTTCGGGGGCGGCCTGCTTGGCGAGCCCTTCGCGCACCTTGGTCACGAGCGGTGCGGTGGGAAGCCCCCGGGCGGCGGCGTCAGCGATGATCGTGCGAACGGCGGCGCGGGCCGGCTCGTCGGTGATGGCGTCATAGGGGGTGGCGTCCTGGGCGTCGGCCGCGTGCGTGGTGACGGCAAGGAACAGCGCGACGGCGGACGCCCGGATGGCGCATCGGCGCACAGCCGAAGCGCGATTGGCACCGGCACGACCGGTGCAGGCGCGAACCACAGGGCGGGTGGGGCACGGCGTGATCACGGTGCCTGCACGATGATGACGGAGCCAGGGCGCCCGAAGTCGGTGTCGGCGGCGCGCGGTGCCTGCGGGTCGGCCAGCCAGATGGTGCCGTTCACCACAAACGCGTACACGTGTCGACCGGGGGCGAGCGGGACGCTGATGCTCCAGACGCCGTTGTGGAGGGCCAGCGGTGTGGCGCCTGCATTCCAGTCGTTGAAATCGCCCACGAGACTCACCTGCGTGGCGTCCGGCACGTCGTGCGCGCCGAGCAGGAACTGCACGGGGACCGGGCGGGTGGCGGCATCGGCGGCGGCGTCCACCGGCTGCAGCGGCGCGGCGGTGGGCGCAGCGGCGGTGGGCGCAGCAGCGGTGGGCGCAGCAGCGGTGGGCGCAGTAGCGGTGGACGCAGCAACGGCACGTGGCGGCGCCGTGGTGGTTGGCTGCATGACGAAGCCGCGGCTGACGAAGCCCACGACGAGTGCGGCGGCGGCCAGGGTCGCGCCCCGCACGATGGGCGAGGTGGCCAGATGCCACGGCCCGCGCCGCGTGTCCCACGGCGCTGTGAGACGCTGCCACGGGGTGCGCCGTCGGTTGTGCACGGCCGCGAGCACTTGCGCCACGTGCCGCCGATCGACGGCGGGCATGGGCGACAGCACGGCCCTCACGCGGGACAGGAGGAGCTCGTCGTTGGGCGACACCTCATGCAGCGGGTCACGATGCCGGTCACTCACGGGACACTCCCGCGCTCAGGGTGGGCTGCAGGCTTCGACGGAGCGCATCGACCGCGCGCTTCACGCGCATGCGGAGGGTGGAGCCTCTGGCTCCGGTCACGAGGGTCATCTCTTCGTAGTCCATATCGTTGACATGGCGCAGCAAGAACGCTTCGCGCTGTTCGGGCGGGAGGGTGGCCAGCGCGTGATGCACCGCGCGCGCGAAGTGCTCGTCGGGGACATCGGCCAGTTGGTTGTCCACGGCGTCGCGGGGCAGCTCGCCGTAGGCGATCAGATCGTGGTGACGCTTTCGGCGTGCGAGCATGGTGCGGCACCGGTTGCCCAGGATGCGGAAGAACCAGGGATCGAAGGGTGCCTCCTCACGAAAGCGCGACAGGTTATCGTGCACCCGCAGGAAGGTGTCCTGCACCGCCTCCTCGGCGTCCTCGCGGCGGCGCAGCATCTGCAGCGCGAAGCGCAGCGCCCGTGGATAGTAGTGGTCCACAAGCTGCGCGAAGGCGACCGAGTCGCCGCCGCGCGCCTGACGGAGCACGAGGAGCAGGTGAGCGGCGTCCATGCCCGGGTCAGAGGGTGATGCTGGTGGTTTGCGTGGCACCCTGCGCCGAGCGCGTGCCGTCGGCGTTGCGGCGGTAGCTCCACCAGAGCACGCGCGCCTCGCGCGCTTGCGGTGTATAGCCGGCAATGGCCGTGTAGGGGACGGTAACGGAGGCGCCGGGCGCAAGAATGGGGCACCGCTGGCCGCAGGGCGGGAAGAGGGCAACGGTGATCATGTCCCGTTCGACGACCAGGTAGCCCACGTCGGCGCCGGTGGTGTTGCGGAGCGTGAGCACCCGGTCGGCGGGGTTGGCCGTTACCTCGAGGGTGCCGCTCACGATGCCCCGATTGGTGGAGGGGGTCTGGTCGGTGTCGCTGGCGGTGGGCGCGGCGGCGCAGGCGGTCATGGCCCAGGCGCTCACGACGCAGGCGAGGAACGCCAACACGCGAACGGTGGGGGCGCGGCGGCCACGCGGGGCGGTGTGCATGGAAATCGGGGACATGGATCGGGACGTTGGGGGTGATCGGAGGATATGCCCGGCTGTACCCGCGGTGCAGGTCCCCCGTCACGGGCGCGGGAGGTCATGGGTGGGGACCGGTTCGCCGCGATGCGCCGCTGATCGTCTCGGCCCTACCCTGCACACTGTCGGCTGTGGTCCCTACCGTCTGCGGTCTCTACTTTGCAGGATGCGCCATGCCATCACCGTCCTCCTCGGCGGCACCTCCGCCGAACGCGATGTCTCCCTGTCGAGCGGTTTGCGCATCGCGGCCGCGCTGCGCGAGAAGGGGCACGAGGTCATCTGCCTCGATCCGGCCGAGGGCGTGCTGACGCGCGAAACGGAGCATCGGTTGCTGGCGGCGGGCGTGGGCAGTGCGCCGCCGTCGCTCGAGGCCCTGGCCGGCATGGCGTCGCAGTCGCTGTCGCCCACGCTGGGCACGCTCCCTGAGGTCACCGAGGCGGACGTGGTGTTTCTCGCGCTGCACGGCGGCCAGGGGGAAGACGGCACGGTGCAGGCGCTGCTGGACATGGTGGGGGTGCCGTACACCGGCAGCGGCCACCTGGCGAGTGCGCTGGCCATGGACAAGCACCTGAGCAAGGTGGTGCTGCGAGCCGCCGGCGTGTCCACGGCCGACTGGATCATGGCGCCGCGCGATGTGCGCCGCCTGGATGCGGCGCAGGTGGGGCGCGCGCTCGACTGGCCGGTCGTGGTGAAGCCCTCCAAGCAGGGGAGTACGGTGGGGCTCAACATCGTGCGGGAGCCGGGCGCGCTGCACGCCGCCGTGGTGGAGGCGTTCCGGTACGACGACGAGGTCATGATCGAGCGGTTCGTCCCGGGGCGGGAGCTCACCGTGGGCATTCTGGGGGACGCGGTGCTGCCCACGATCGAGATACAGCCGGCGAAGGAGCTGTACGACTACGAGTGCAAGTACACGCCCGGCATGGCGCAGGAGTTCGTAGCCGAACTACCAGCGGAGATTCAGGCGACGCTGGCCGATCAGGCCCAGCGGGCCTTTTCGGCGCTCAAGCTGGGCGGCTATGCCCGGATCGATTTCCGGTTGGACCCCGCGGGGCAGCCGTGGTGTCTGGAAGCGAACACGTTGCCCGGGATGACACCCACGAGTCTCATCCCGCAGGCCGCCGCGGCGGCTGGTGTCTTGTTTCCCGACCTGTGTGAGCGCATCGTGCAGCTGGCCCTCGCGGCGTCGCGGGATCGCTGACCACGGGATCGAAGAACGCGTCGCCCTCGTTGATCTGAGATGAGTTACGTCACCTACGACGAGTTCGAGTCTGCGCGCACCCCGAGCGCCGTGTATTGGCTGATCGGGTTGTGCGTGGCCGTGTATTTCGTGCAGGCCACGCTCGTGGGCGACGCGAACATGGCCAACTGGCTGGGCTACGCCTCCGGCGATCTGCAGTCACGCTCGCTGTGGACGCTGGTGACCTACATGTTCGTGCACGGTGGGTTGGTGCATCTGCTGCTCAACATGTGGACACTCTGGCTCTTCGGGCCGCGTGTGGAGCGGTCGTGGGGGGCCAGCACCTTCACCTGGTATTACCTGTGGTGCGGGCTGGGGGGGTGGGCGTTCCACGCCATGTTGCAGCCCAATGCCGGTATTCTGGTGGGTGCTTCGGCGGCCATTCTGGGCGTGGCGGTGGCGTATGCGAGTCGCTGGCCCGACGACGAAGTCCTGTTCTTCGGCGTGGTGCCCATGAAGGTGAAGTGGCTGGTGGTGTTCATGGCGCTCATCAACATCACCATGACGGTGATCGACAGCGGCAGCACCGGGGGCACGGCCTACGCGGCGCACATCGGCGGCATGCTGGCCGGCTGGATCTACCTGCGCGCCCCCAACGTGGGGAGTCTCGACCGCCTCCGCAGCCGCATTGCGTCGGCGCCCGACTACGGCGACGAGCCGCCGCGCGCCGTCCCCAAGAGCAGCCGCCCGCGCGAGCGGGAGCGCGAGACCGACGACATCGTGGCGCAGAGCAAGGCGGCCATGGCACGGGTGCGTCCGGCGCCCAAGCCGCAGCCCAAGGAGCAGCCGGTGGTACCCACGCCGGCGGTGGTGCCGGCGGCGAGCACGGCGCTCGATGCGGTGCTGGACAAGATTGCGGCCACCGGGATGGAGAGTCTCACGGTGGCCGAGCGGCTGCTGCTGGACGAGTGGTCGAAGCGGCTGCGCGAACTGACGTGAGTTGCTGCGCGTTGGATGCTTCAGCGGGCGCCCACGCGGCGCCCGTTTTCATTCGGTGTCATTTACGTTTCGCCCATGCCCAAGCCACAACTGCTGGAAACGTTTCCGAATCCGTATGCGGATCGGAAGTACGAGATCTACATGGAGACCGACGAGTTCACGTCGCTCTGCCCCCTCGGCGGCGTTGAGACCGACGCGGTGGAACTCAAGCTGCTGGAAGGCGGCGCGCCCGACTTCGCGACCATCAAGATCACCTACTGGCCGGCCGAGCAGTGTCTCGAGCTGAAGAGCCTGAAGCTCTATTTCTGGAGCTACCGCAACGACGGCATCTTTTATGAGCGGGCGGTGAACCACATCCTCGACGATCTGGTGGCCGCGTGCCGGCCGCATGCGATGACGGTGGTGGGGGATTTCAACGTGCGTGGTGGGCTCAAGAGCATCATCACCGCGCGCTACGACCGGTAGGGAGCAGGCGGGATCGGTTGGGGCCCGGGTTCCCTTTGCCCACCCGACGGCTATATTCCGAGACTCTGGTGCGGCGGCGTGCCGCGCACCTGGATTGGCTTGGTAGCTCAGTTGGTAGAGCAGCGGACTGAAAATCCGCGTGTCGGCGGTTCGATTCCGTCCCAAGCCACTGCACAAAACAACGCGGCGCCCTGACCTGGTCAGGGCGCCGCGTTGCGTTTCAGGGGGCCATCCGGGCGAAATGTCCGGGACGAACGATCATCCGTGGTTTCGTTCAGCTCGCAAACGAAACCATGGAGGAGGCTCAGTCGCCCTTCCGCCCGCGAGCCGATGCCCGGCCGCTACGACGTGCGTCTCCCGGAGTGACTCGGCGGGTTGGAGGTTCGCTTCGACGGTTCGCGACGCTACGGCCGCGCGCGCGCGTTCAGCGTCCAGTCGTATTCCGTATCCACCCACGTGAAGCGCCCGCTACGCAGCAGTATGCGCGCGGACGCATCGTTCACGTAGCGCGCCCAAAAGGCGCCCACGCCCGCGAGCGTTCCGCCGAAGTCCTCACGGTACCATGTGAAGATCGGCGAGCCGTACACCGTGCGTGCCACGACATCCACTCGATTCTTGAATGGTTCCGCGAGAAACCGTCGGGCCTGATCATCGAGTTGCGCATCCAGGCGGCTGCCCACGAACGCTTCGCTCCGCAGCGGTGGACATCCCTTGGCCGCGCACACCAGCGCGACGTGGATTCGTGCGTCCTTGTAGGTCGGGCGAATGATGCGGTGCTCCACGTCGTCGAGGGTGAGCGTGCGTCCACCCGCCTTCACGATCGGCTCGGCCCATGGACTCTTCAGGGTCACTCCGAACCGCTTGTTGATGTTGCGGATCGAGCGCCGTTCCCTGCGGCTGTTGATCAGCTGGATGGTGTAGGCATTGTACACATTGATCCAGTAGGCCAACTGGTCGGCGGGCGCCATGCGCTCCGGGTGTGCTGCTGCAAGCGCGTCGAGATAACGCGCAAAGTCGGCGGATCCCGCAAACGCATCGTAATCCACCGCCCCATTCACCACCCACTGCTGCAGCAGCCGGTCGAACGGTGCGTGATCCACAAGCGCTTGTGGTACATCGGCAGCCGACTGCGCCGGCGCCGCGTTCATGGGGGAGAACGACACGCCCACGAGGATCGCCGCAGAGAGCCATCCGGCACGTCTGGCGAGCATGGGGAGAAACGACAGGAGCACCAACAACACGCCCGCCACTGCGACGCGCTGCAGGGCCGCTTCGCGCGCGCCATCCACACCGGCGAGGAGTGCATCGGCGAAGTACGTATAAACGACCGTTCCCGGTACGATCCCGAGCGCCGTGGCGAGCACATAACTGCCAGGCTTCACCCCGGCGAGCCCGGCGCCGAAGTTGAGGCCATTGAACGGGATGAGCGGGAGTAGGCGGAGGCGAAGCAACGCCCCAAACGCCTGTTCGCCGGTGAGTGCGTCGAGTGCCCCTGCCCGCTTGCCGAGCAAGGCGCGGACCGCATCGCGACCAATGGCGCGGGCCAGCACGAATGCGCCAGTCGCACCGAGCGTGGCCCCGAGCCAGTTGACGAGACTGCCGACCCACGGGCCGAACAGCGCGCCACCGGCAAGCGTCATGGGCGTGGCGGGGAGGCCAAACGTGGTGATGAGCGCGTACCCCACCACGAACGCCGGCGCCGCCCACGCCACCTCGCGCGCCGTACGGATGAGCGTTGGCAGTCGGTCGAGTCGCAACAGGTCCAGCAGTCCGGTTGCGCGTGCCAGGATCCACGCCGCGAGCAGGACCATCACCAATAGCGCCACGCGGACCCACGGACTATGCCGCATACGGTTCTTCGGGTGTAGGGTGTAACGGACGCGTCGTGAGGAGCGTGACCGCCGCGCCGGTCAGGAACACCAACGGAATGCCATACATCGCCCACGGCCACGTATAGCCACCCGCTTCCCCGACAACGAGGAAGCATCCCACGCCCCATGCTACCCCCACGGCCATGCTGCACCACGCAGCCGCGGTGGTGGCACGAGGCCAATGGAAACCGGCGAGCAGTGCAAAAGACAGCGCCGCGATGGGAATGTTGGCGAGGATGAGCCGGTCGAGAATGCGATCGACGAGGAATGTGCCCCCGAGCCAACTCATTGCCGCGAGCACGACCAGCAACTGCCGCTGGGCCCGCACCGTGCGCCATGCGGGGGAACCAAAGTCGGTGGCGATCATCGTGGCCATCGCACTCCACACGCCCGCCAGGGTAGTGAGTGCGGCACCGAACAGTACGGCCAGCCCCACACCGCGCAACCCGCCCGGAAGCCAGCGCTGCATCATGGTCGGCACGGCCAGCTGTGGATCGCTCAGCTGTGGTTGATCGACGCGCAGGTACGCCGCGGCCAGCACGACCACGCCGTAGAGCAGGAACACCAGCACGGCGCTCATCCCCACCGCCTGAAAGGCGATGCGCGGGTTTCTCGCGGCGAAGATCTTCTGACCATACCACGGTGCGGCGATATACGTGAAGCACGTGAGCACCACCAGCGTGATCACGAAGCGCAGGGGTAGTACGGGATCGTTCCATTGCCGCACCGGGTCGAACGCGCGCTGCGCCTCCGTGAAGGTGGAGGCCAGCCCACCGCTGGGGGCCGCGACATTCACACCACACCACAGCAGCAGCGGCAGCAGTACGAGGGTCACCGCAAAGCCGACCACATCGGCCCGCACGACAGAGCGCAACCCGCCGGGCAACACGGCGCCAAGCACGACCAGCGTCAGGAGCAGCGCCAGCACCGGCATGGGCACCACACCGGGGATGAAGGGCACGAAGAGCAGTGCAAGCGACTTCACGTACGTGGCGGTAAACCCCGTCATGGCGAGCAGCAGCAGCGCCGATGCCGTACGACCAACAGCGGGTGAATAGCGTTCAGTGAACAGCTCGGCCACCGACAACCGGTCGAAGCGCTTCCATGCACGGGCCACGGTAAGGGTGTAGAAGCCAAGCCCCACAAGAAACACGCCCGGCAGCATGAGCGCGACGGGCCCGGCCGCGTATCCGGCCGCGGCAAAGGCCATGAGCGTGCTGGTGTTGAATTCGGTCATGACCAAGGTCGCCACCAACGGAAAGCGCCCAAGATCGCGCGACGCCACCGTGAAGTCGGAGGGCGACGAGGCGCGTCGCCAACCGACTACGGCCAGTGTAGCGACCAGCAGGACGAATGCGACCAGATCGAACGTGGTGACCATGCTTCACGGCTGAAGTGAGACTTGCTGCGGGAACCTTCCGGTGGAGCGGCGACTTACTGCCGCGGTCCGACGTGTTTCGAACACGTGCCTCGCCCCCCAGCAAGACGGCGTGTCCATGAAAGGTTTCCTCGTGCGCAAACATCACCTCGTTCTGCTCGGTTGGTCACTCGCGGGCCTGGCGGCGGCCGGCGACGCCGCCGCGCAGATCCGGCCTGACCCCGCCGGGCACGACTCGCTTCGCACCACCCGATCGCTGCTGGATTCGGTCCGGGTAACCGCCAGTCAACCTCGTGCCCTGCTCGACGGGCGATCGAGAGGACTTGGTGGGGCGATCGAAGCGCGCGAGCTGACGGCGCTTCCCACCGATGCACGTGACCCCATCAGCCTGCTCTACAACATCCCGGGCATCACCCAGGCGACCGGCTTCTTCGGTGACGCGCCGCGCCTGTCGTTCAACGGCGGCAACGCGCTCTATTCGTCGTATCTGCTCGATGGCCTCGACAACAACGAGGGCTTCCTCGGCGGGCCCCGCGTGGATCTCCCATTGGGGGCCATTGCCCGGATGGACGCCCTCGTGAACGGGTACAGCGCGGCCTTCGGGCGCAGCCCGGATGGGGTGGTGAACGTGACCTCCCAGCCCGGTGGTCGGGCGCGCGGTGGTGACCTCTTCGTGTACCAACGTCCGGGACGACCCCTCGATGCACGGCTCCCGGTGACATTCGGCGCGGTGCCGCAGGCATTGAATCGCAGGCAAGAAGGCTTCGAACGCCTCCAGGCGGGTGGATCGTATCGTACGGCATCGGCCAGCGGCCGGACGCTCGTCGGGTCCGCTCTCGAATACACGAGCGAGCAGGAGGACCGCATCGGGTCCACGGCACAGGCGCAGTTTCTCGGCACCGAACACCGGCAGACTGTGAAGGGCTACCTCCGGGTGGACCATGGATGGTCGCCCACGCAAACGACCACGCTGCGGTTGGCCGGGAGCGGCGTGGATCGCGCCGGGAACGGCAGCGGGGTGGTGACCCCCGAGGCGGATATCCGCACGCGACGTATCGGCACGCTCAGCGCGCTCACGCATCGTTCGACAAGCGCCGACGGCCGCGGCACGCACACCCTGTCGGCGCAGTTCGGCACGTATCACTGGTACTTCCCGCCGGTGCGCAGCGACTTCTCGCAACCGCAGGTCACCATCGTGACTCCCGATCGCGCGGTGCAGGCCGTCGTGGGCTCCAGCAACTTCGTCTTCGACGAACGCGAGCGGCAGATTCAGCTACGTGATGTGGTCGAGCGCGACCTGTCGCGTACGCAGCGTGTGCGGGCCGGCGCCGACGTCGTTCATGCCCGATTCGCGCTGGCGGCGGCCAGCACCAATCCGAACGGTGCGTATACCGTGGTGAACGACGGCAACATCGCTGCAACGGGAGGACGCCCGCTGTCCATTCGCGATGTGCCGGCCGAGGTGCGCGTGCTCTCGTACACCGTGGATGCGCGGCCCCAGCAGGTGAATCTCACGCAGACGATGTACGGTGCGTTCGCCGAGCATGAATGGTTACCCACGCCGCGGCTCGCCGTGACCACCGGTATTCGCTGGGACTACGACGATCTGACGTCACGCGGAGAGAGTGCGCCCGATCTCGACAACATCCAGCCGCGCGTGGCGACCACCTGGCAGCGGAGCCCACGTGACCTCGTCCGGGCGAGTATCGGTCGCCATGCCGGACGTTTTCCCTACGCCATCTACTCCGACGCGATTCAGCTCGGGGCCAGCGGGAACGCTGTGCTCACGTACGAGGGCGCCTCGGCGCCGGCCTTCCGGGCGGGGCAGTTGCCGGCGCAGATCAGCGCGTCGGAAATTCAGTCGGTGCCACGCGAGATCTTCCGGACCTTTGCGGTGGGCCTAGAACAGCCGATGAGCTGGCAATCGGCCGTGGGGTACCAGCGGCAGATCGGCACCCGGTGGTCGATGAGTGCCGACGTCGTATGGAGTGAGACACGCAACCTGCCGTGGCTGGCGGACCTCAACCCCATCGCTCGACGGCTCACGGCGGCCGACACGACACCGCGCTTCTGTGCCAGTGCGTTCAGTTGCCCGGGTGATGCGAGTCGGCCGAACGTGCCGGCGACCAGCGGATACCGCCGCGAAAGCACGGCGCAGTCGGGTGGCTCGGCCCGCTACCAGGCACTGTACGTGGCCGTGCGCCGCGCGCGCTCCGACCGGTGGACCCTCGATGGCAACTGGGTATGGTCACGCGCCCGGAACAACACCGAGGACTTCAATTTCTCGGCGACGCAAGGCAATTGCTTTGCGCGCAGTGGCGTGGACGCGATTACCGGCGCCTCGTGCACCAGCGACGAGTGGGCCGACGCCAACAACGACCGTCGCCATCGTCTTACGCTACGGACGACCGCCACCCCGGTGCGTCGCCTGTCGCTCGGCGCCATCGTGGACGCCCAGACCGGCGTGCCGGTCAACCGACTGGCGGGCCGAGTCGCCGCCGATGGCAGCATCGCACGCTACGATCTCTTGGGGAGCGGGCCCATCCGTGGCAACGGATTCATCGGTAACGGGGACCGCTTCTTCGGCGTGGGGCGGAATACCGAGCGCCTCCCGGGGAGCGTGACCCTGGGCGTGAGTGCCGTGGGGCGTCCGCTGGCTCAGCGCGCGCCGGGGCTTGAGGTGCGGCTGGATGTTTTCAATGCCCTCAACTCGCTCGTGTGGGGCGGGTACGCCAATGGAATCGGTGGAGGCGGCAGCCGTACGCAGTTCGGTCGTCCCGGCGACCCGATCGAGCTGTTCGCCGCCGGGCCGCCGCGACAGTTTCAGCTGTCGCTGCGCTTCGCCTTTGGCAGTGCGACCGTTCCCTCCACGCCCTGACCTTCGTGCATGATCGACGAGCCCTTCCGCCGCTGGCTGGCGCGTCATGCAGCCGCGCCGGTACCGGTACTGCATCGCCTCGGTGTCACGCCCAACGCCTTGTCGTGGACGGGACTGCTGCTGGCGCTCGTCGCGACTGCCCTGGTGGCACGTGGCGCCCTCATGCCGGGAGTCGTCGCGTGGCTGGTGAGTCGCGTGGCCGACGGGTACGATGGGCTTCTGGCGCGCTACGCGAATACGAATTCGTTGTTTGGTGGCTACCTCGACCTGACGCTGGACATGCTCGCGTATTCGGCCATGGCGTGCGCCTTCGCGTACGTGATGCCGGCCGACCGCCTGCTCTGGCTCTTCGTCCTGACCGGGTACGTGCTCGCCGTCACCACGACGCTGGCGCTGTCGTCTCTGGCCGAGCGGGCCAACCGGCAGATAGGTGGCAATCGCTCGATTCAGTTCACCGCGGGGCTCGCGGAAGCGGGCGAGACAACCATCGTCTACGTCCTGCTCGCCCTGATGCCGTCGTTGAGTCGCTGGATTCTCATGGTGTGGGTGGGTCTCCTGATCGCCACGACGGTGCAGCGAACCCTACTGGCGCGTCGTATCTTGCGTCCATGACCGACGCCAGGGATGTGTCCGGATTGTTCGAGGAAGAAGCCATGCGTTGGCTTCCCGATGTGATGCGCTTTGCGCTCGCGCTGACGCGTGACCGAAGCGAAGCCGAGGACCTCGTGCAGGACACGTTCGTGGCCGCGCAGCGAGCGTGGCATCAGTTTCAACGTGGGACCGACGCCAGGGCGTGGCTCTTCACCATCGCGCGGCATCGGTTCTACCGTCTCCACGAACGGGCGGATCGTCAGGTGGCGACGGATAGCCCGGAGCTCGAGTCGCTCGCCGCCGCCGCGCACACCATGGAGCACGGATCGACGCTGGCAGAGCAGTTCGAACGGCAGGAACTGCGCGAAGCGGTGCGCCGCACGATGTACGCGTTGCCGTCGGTCTACCGTGAAGTGGCCATTCTCGTGGACTGGCATGACCAGTCCTACGAGGCCGTGGCTGGGATTCTCGGTATCCCGGTGGGTACCGTGCGATCCCGACTCTTTCGGGCGCGGCGCCTGTTGCAGCAAGCGCTCACCGCCTACGCCGAAGACGCGGGCCTCTCACCTCGCGCCACGCGGGGAGGGGCGCAGACATGATGTTACCCATGCTCGACTGCGAAGCGGTCATGCGCCAGCTGTGGGACTATCTCGATCAGCAGCTCACGCCGGACACCATGCGGGCAATTCACGCGCATCTCGATGATTGCCAGCAGTGCCGTCCGCACGCCGAGTTCCGTCGGGCGTTCGAGCGGGTGGTGGCGGGAGCACGCGAGGACGCCGGCGATACCGATGCTCTGCGCGAGCGCATCCGGCAGGCGCTGCGCAAGGCGGACTCGCAATAACGGCGCATGATCATGTCACTCGTGGATGCCGTGCTCGGTGCGCGTCTGTCACTGGCGCTCGGTGCCCTCGCGGTGCTGGCGTTGTGGGAGTCGATCGATCCGTTCCTACCGCTGTTCTCCGGTCGTCACGCGACCGGTTCCCGCGTGGCACATGGTGCGCGCAACGTGGCGATCGGGTTGGTGAATGCGCTGGTGGTCCGCTTCGGCTTTCTTGGCGCCTGGACCGCGGTTGCGGCGTGGAGCGACGCACATGCGTTCGGGATTCGGGCGTGGATCGGTGGGCCGGCCTGGCTGCAGTGGGCGGTCGTGCTGCTGTTGCTCGATTGCTGGACGTACGTCTGGCATCGGCTCAACCACACGGTACCGCTGTTGTGGCGCTTCCACCGTTTGCACCACAGCGATCGGGAAATGGATGTGACCACGGCCAATCGCTTCCACTTGGGCGAGATCGTGCTGTCATCGCTGGCGCGTCTCCCGCTGCTGGCGCTCCTTGGCGCGAGTATGCTGCAATTGGCCGTGTACGAAACGATCCTGTTTGCCGTGGTGCAGTTCCATCATGCGAATGTGGCCGTTCCCGAGCCGATCGATCGCCTGCTGCGCGCGATCGTCGTGACGCCACATCTGCACAGGGTGCACCATTCAGTCGTCGTTGCGGAGCAGAACGCCAACTTCAGTTCGGTGCTCACGTGGTGGGATCGGGTGGCCCGTACGCTGCGGGTGTCGCCGAACCTCGCGGACATCCGCTTCGGCATCGACGACGAACCGGCCGCGAACTGAACGCGGCTGGCCAGCGGGAACGAATCCCCCGGCTCGTGACTCATTGCGGTGATGCATTCACCGATGGTCTTTCGCCCTCTGCTGATGCCCATGCACGACGCTGCGCCATCCGACTGGCCCTCCGACATTCTGCTGCGCCCGTTCGATGCGGCGAATGCCGATCTCGTGCGTACCGTGGCGCCCAAAGGCTGGCTGGCGCCTGTGGCGAAGGATCGGTACCACCTCGTCGTGGTCGGCGCAGGGACCGCGGGGCTCGTGACGGCCGCGATTGCGTCGGGGCTCGGGGCGCGAGTGGCACTGGTGGAACGCCATCTGTTCGGTGGGGACTGTCTCAACTTCGGGTGCGTGCCGAGCAAGGCGGTCATTCGCGCTGCGCGCGCCTGGCACGATGCGCGTCGTGCGGCCGCCGAGTTCGGCGGACCATCGGTCACGGCTGACGGGGACTTCGGTGCCGTCATGGCCCGGTTGCGCCGGTTGCGCGCAGATATCAGCCCAGTGGATGGCGTCGAACGATTCCGATCGCTGGGGATCGACGTGTTTCGTGGCCATGCGGCGTTCTCCTCGTCGGATACGATCCGGGTTGGCGAGGCCACGTTGCGCTTTCGCCGTGCGGTGATCGCCACTGGCGCGCGCGCGGCGCTTCCGCCCATTCCCGGGCTCGCCGATACGCCGTACGACACTCACGAGTCGATCTTTTCACTGACCGAGCGCCCCCCCCAGCTGATCGTGATCGGCGGCGGTCCGATCGGGAGCGAACTGGCACAGTCGTTCGCGCGGTTCGGCAGTGACGTGACCATCGTCCATTCCGACGGGCACATCCTGCCACGGGAGGACACCGATGCAGCGGCTATCGTGGCCGAAGCGCTGACGTCCGACGGTGTGCGGCTGGTGAACGGCGCTCGAATCGAGCGGGTCTCGTTCGACGGTGCGGCGTTCCACCTTCATTTGGTTGGTGACCACGGTCGCCCGGTGTTGCACGCCGATCGGCTGCTGGTGGCCGCGGGTCGTACGCCGAATGTGGAAGGGCTGGGACTCGAGGCTGCGGGGATCGGATACACGCGCACCGGGGTCACGGTGAACGATCGTCTGCGCACGACCAATCCGCGCGTCTATGCGATCGGTGATGTATCGTCGCGACTGCAGTTTACGCATCTCGCCGATGCGCAGGCGCGACTGGTTGTCGCGAATGCACTGTTCTTCGGGTTGGGTGGCGGGCGCGCCAGCGCCTTGGTCGTGCCCCGGGTGACCTACACGGATCCCGAAGTGGCGCATGTCGGGTTGACCGCCGAAGAGGCGGCGGCAGCGGGGCAGCCGATCGAAACGATCACGGTGCGCCTCGAGGACAACGATCGGGCGCGATTGGATGGGGAGGCCGAGGGCTTCCTCAAGGTCCATGTCGCCGCTGGCAGCGATCGCATTCTCGGTGCAACGCTGGTGGCATCGCACGCCGGTGAGATGATCGGCGAGATGACACTTGCCATCACCGTCGGCGAGGGACTCGGTGCCGTCGGCAAGACCATTCACGCGTATCCGACCCAGGCCGAGGTGTTTCGGCGTGCGGCCGATGCGTGGCGACGGCGCAGGTTCACCCCGAGGGCGAAGCGGCTTGTGGGCTGGTGGTTCAGGGCGTGGCGCTGACAGGCTCTCGCGGGTCCGGAGGTGCGGTAACGCCTGCCGTTCCCTTTGCGACGCCTTGCCTGCGCCCGGCCCCGGGATACCGCCCCGCGTGCCGAGCGATCAGGAGACGTCGGTCTGCCCGGATCGCGCGCGACGGCGTGACGACACCAGCCCGATCATCACCAGCGGCCAGGCGAGCGAGCAGGCCGTCAGGGCGGTGAGCGGTCCTACGGTGCAGACGATCATTCCCATGAAGATGGCGGGTGGTGTCCACTGCGTGTCGCGAAAGAATCGCCCCGCCGCGGGCCCGGTGCGCACGAGCAGCATCACGAGGGTGAGGGTGGCCCCGGCGCCATACCATAGTCGCCAGCCGGTGGACTGGCGCCAGCCGAGGGTCACGGTGTCGAGGATCAGGGCAAGCGGAAGGTCGAACATGGGGGCGGTTGAGGAGGTGACGGTCGGTGAACCCGCTTCCCCGTCGATCGGTGCCCAACACGGTCCCCCACGCTGCCGTGCTGTCGAGCGTGGGGCTCAGCGACATCCTGCCGGAGACGACGGTGGCGCGCACGCTGGCTTTTCGCGGGTCGCTCTGCGTCCATGTCCGTTGCGTGCCCATGGCACTTTCGGCGCGCATCCGACCCTTGCCCCAGGGCGCGTGCCGCCGCCGTGTGACCGGCCGTAACTTCAGAAGGGGAGCCTGCGTATCGACTGCGGTGAACGCGCCAGCCATGTGGCGCCGACAATGTCTGCCCCTGTGTAACTCCGCGTGCCCACCGATTCCCCTACACTGACTCCGGATTCGCTCGAGGACCCCGCACTCGCCGCGCGCCTTCGTGGTGGCGACCCCGCGGCGTTGGAGTCGGTGTTTCGCCAGATGCACGAGCCGCTCGTGGCCTTCGGGAGCCGCTATCTTGGCGACCGGGCGCGGGCGGAAGAGCAGGTGCAGGAGCTGTTTTTCACCTTGTGGAACACCCGCGAGCGTCTGGCCTTCAGCGGCAGCCTGCGCAGCTATCTCTTTGCGGCCATGCGCAACCGAGCGCTGAACGTGCGCCGTCGCGACGCGGTGGAGCAGGACTGGGCCGACGACGAGGCGCAGGAGTCGGTACGCCTGCTGCACCGCCAACCGGAAACGCCGGCGTCCCTGCTCGAGGCGGACGCGCTGCATCAGGCCGTGAACGACGCCTTCGAGCGCCTCCCCGAGCGGTGTCGCCTGGCCATGCACCTGCGTTGGCGCGAGGGGATGTCATACGCCGAGATCGCCGAGGTGCTGGGCATTGGGGTGAAAGGGGTGGAGAACCAGCTGGCGCGTGGGCTGAAAGCGGTGCGCGCGATGGTGGGGGCGACATGAGCGTCAGCGGGCGGAGTTGGCGATCCGTGGGGGGATTTGTGGATCTCGCGTGTGATGGGGGTATGCCCCCCGTGGAGCTGTCATGACCCCGACCGACGGTCCGGTGGATCGTTCACCGTATCCTCCTGATGAGGACGCGGCGTTCGAGCGCGCCTTGGCGGGGGCGGCGCGTGGCCCGGTGGTCGTCACGACCGCGGAGACCGATGCCGCCTGGCAGGCGCTCGCGGCGCGCGTGGCGCAGACGGCGGTGACGGCCGATGCGACCATCGTGCCCATCACCTCGGCGGCGTCTGTGCGTCGCGGGCGACCGTGGCGTCGCGTCGCGTCGCTGGCGGCGGCGGCCTTGGTGGCGGTGAGTGCCGGACTGTCGTGGCAGTATCGGCAGAACGCCTTCCGTGAGGTCACCGCACCCGCGGGGCAACGGGTGGCCGTACAACTCCCCGATGGCAGTCACCTCACCCTCGCCGCCGGCAGTCATGCCCGCTGGCGCAAGGATTTCGGTGATCGGGCGCGCGACGTGTATCTGACCGGTGAAGCGGTGCTCGAGGTGGTGCATGACACCACGCGCGCGTTCCGGATCTACACCGGCAACGCCGTGGTGGAGGACATCGGGACGCGCTTCCTGGTGCGCGCGTGGCCCGAGCAGGCAGGGGTGGACGTTCTGGTAACGGAGGGCATCGTGGCGCTCGCCGACACGACGACCGCACGGCGCACGGCGCCCCTGCAGCGCACGACCATTGTGGCCGGACAGCGCGGCGTGCTGCGCGCAGACGGCACCGTGCAGGTCACGCCAGCCGATACCTCGGCGCTGGCGTGGATGAATGGCGCCCTGCATTTCGACAATGCCCCGTTGCGCGAAGCATTGCCCATCATCTCGCGGTGGTACGCCGTGGACATCGATGCCGATCCGGCACTCCTGGAGCGACGACTGACCGGACATTTCGTGCAGCAGTCGCTGCCGCAACTGCTGGACGCGCTCGGGTTGGCACTCGACGTGCGCGTGCGGCGTGACAGCGATGGTGTGCACCTGCAGCCCTGACCACTGAGGGGTTTTCCGCGTGACGCGTGTCTTGGGATCGAACGACCGCGCCACGCCCTGCTCGCACCAACGCGAACGGCACCGGCGCGCAGCGTCCTGTCATCCATACCGTTCATGACTTCGACTGTCCTCGGCGCGCGCCGACATGCCTGGTGGCGCGCCGTGCCTCTGACCGCGGTGCTGCTCTGCGCACTGGCGCGACCAGTGCACGCGCAGAACCGCGTGACTCCACCACGCGACTACGTCTCACTGGACAGCGCCAGCACGGCTCGCGGCGGCCTGCTGCGTCCCGTGTCCCTGCGTTTGCAGCAGGTGCCGCTCGTGCGCGCACTCGAGGAGATCGCCATGCAGGCGCGCCTGTCGTTCGTGGCCGACCGGGCATTGCCCGGACTCGATCGTCTGGTCACGGTGAACCTGGCCGCGACGCCGGTGCGCGACGCCATGCGCACGGTGCTGCGTGATGCGTCGTTGGAACTGCTCGTGGGCCCCAACGATCAGTTGGTGCTGCGCGTGCGCGCGCCGCGGGCAGCCGCTCCCCGCTCCCGTGATGCGCTGCGGCTCTCCGGTTACGTGCGAAACGTCTCGAGTGGCGAGGTGGTGCGGCGCGCCCAGCTCGTGGTGAACGGGACCACCAACCGGGAAGCCAACGAGGAGGGCTTCTACGTGCTGCTGCTGCCCGAGGGTGAACACCAGCTGCAAGTGCGGGCGCTGGGGTTTGCGCCCCTCGACACCGTGATCAAGTTGACGGAATCGCGCACGCTCGACTTGTCGCTGCGCCCACGCACCGTCGTACTCACGGCCATGAAGGTGGAGGCGAGCAAGAACGAACGTGGGGATCTGGACCCCAAGCTGCCCGACATGAGCGTGGCGCGGCTCGATATGAACATCGTGCGCAAGGCGCCGCCGCTGCTGGGTGAAGTGGATCCGCTGCGCAGTCTCACGTTGCTGCCCGGTGTTTCAGCCGCGAGCGATGCCAGCAGCGCCTTCAACGTGCGTGGCGGCAGCGTGGACCAGAACCTCGTGCTGCTGGACGAAGCCACGCTGTACAACCCGTCGCACGTGCTCGGCTTTCTGTCCACGTTCAACGCCGACGCGGTGGACGACGTGACCCTCTACAAGGGCGCCATTCCAGCCAAGTTCGGTGGACGTCTCTCCAGCGTGGTGGACGTGCGGCAGCGCGAGGGGAACATACGCGAGTTTGCCGGGAGCGCGTCGATTGGCCTGCTGGCCAGTCGCGTGATTGTCGAAGGTCCACTGCCCGGCAATCGCGGCAGCTTCATGGTGGCGGGGCGTCGCTCGTACGCCGACGCCTTTCTGCGCCTTGCGAGCGACTCGAGCATTCGGCAGAACGAAGCGTTCTTCTACGACATCAACGCCAAGGCCAACCTGCGCCTTGGCCAGAACGGCGCCCTGCTCTTTTCCACCTTCGTGGGGCGCGACCGCTTTGCCCAGCCCACCGAACAAATCGGCGTGGGGTGGGGCAACCGTTCCTCGACGCTGCGCTAGAACCAGGCCTACAAGCGACTCTTCTCGAAGGTCACCACCACGACCAGCACGTACGACTATCGGTTGGACTTTCGTCTCGAGCCACGCGACTCGGCACGGTGGAGCGCCAGTATCGCCAGTGCCAGCGTGAAGGTGGATGAGACCTTTCGGCTGACCGATCGGCAGTCACTGGAGTTCGGTGGCGAGTATATCGATCATGAATTCCGCCCGGGCGCCATCGCGCCCCGTGGTGATACGACGTTGCTGCGCCCTCGTACCATACCCACGCGGTACGGCACGTCGATCGCGGGGTACCTGGGGCACGAGGTAGAGGTGGGCAGTCGCATTGGCGTACGGTATGGCCTGCGCTATGCAGCCTTCTCCCGCAACGGGCCGTACACGCGCTACCGCTACGCCAACGACGCGCCGGTGGTGTACAACGCCAGACTCTCCCGCTACGAGCCCGGCCGGTTGCTCGATAGCACGCGAATCACGGACGACCGGCAGATCATCCGGTACGACGGCTGGGAGCCGCGGGCGTCCATGCGCTTCTCGCTGACTGAGCAGTCGAGCCTCAAGGCCAGTTACGCCCGCACGCAGCAGTTCCTGCAACTGGTGTCCAACACCAACTCGCCCACGCCGCTGGATGTGTGGGAGCCGGTGGGCGAGTTCATCCGGCCCCAGCAGGCGGATCAGGTGGCGCTGGGGTACAGCACCCGTCGCGGCGCGTACGAGTTCACGGCCGAAGTGTACGGCAAGCGCGCGCAGAACGTGGTGGATTACATCGACGGTGCAGACGTGGTGCTGAACCCGCGCCTCGAAACGCTGCTGGTACAGGGAGAAGGGCGCGCGTATGGCCTCGAGCTGTTCCTGCGCCGCAGCACCGGTCGCCTGAGTGGGTGGGCCAGCTACACACTGGCACGTGCCGAACAGCGCTTTCCGGTGCCGCCGCGTGCCGGTGCGGTGAGTGGCGGCGGGGTGAACGGTGGCCGGTGGTATCGCTCGCCCTTCGACAAGACGCACAACCTGTCGCTGGTGGGCGTGTGGGAGTGGAAGCCCAAGTGGACGGTGAGCTCCACCTTCCTGTTCGCGACGGGGCTGCCGGCCACGCTGCCGGAGTCGCGGTACATGCTGGACGGCTTCCTGGTGGCCGAGTACGGCGCGCGCAACGGCGCCCGCCTGCCGGCCTATCATCGTCTGGATCTGAACTTCGCCCGCACCATGGGCCGTGGGGAGCTGCAGTTCGGTTTTCTGAACCTCTACAACCGGTTCAACGCGCAGGCGCTGCGCGTACGGCAGCGCACGAACGACCCGCTGGTCACCGAAGCGGTACAGACCTCGATCTTCGGTCTGGTGCCCAGCATCAACTACGTCTTCCGCTTCTGAGCGCCATGATCAATCGACTCCTGCAACGGGCCACGTACGCGCACCGCGTTTCGCTGGTTGTTCTGATGGCCGGTGTGCAGCTGCTGGCCACGGGTTGTGAACGTGTCGTCGGCATCGAAGTGGACACCGGTCCGGAGCGCCTGGTCGTCGAGGCGCGCCTCGAGGCCGTCAACGGGGCGCCCAGCGGTCGTCAGTCCATTCGGCTCACCACCACGGCGCCGTACTTTTCGAATGCACCGACGCCAGGGGCGCGCGGGGCGGTCGTGCAGGTGCGTGACGACCTGGGGCGCGCGGTGCGGTTCGCCGAATCGTCCACGTCGGGTACCTACGTCACCGACAGTCTCGTGGCCGCCGTGGGGCGCACCTACACCCTGCGCATCGAGTGGCGCGGGGACGTTTACGAGTCCACCGACCGGTTGGATGCGGTAGCGAACATCGACTCGCTGTACTTCATCGCGCGCCCGCGCCGTGATGCCGCCAAGGAGGGGGTGCGGGCTACCATCGACCTGCGCGACCCGCCGGTGGTGGCGAACTACTACCTCTGGGATCAGTTCGTGGACGGCGTGCGACAGATCGCGCCGGACAGCCTGTTCAGGGCTCGCATTGTCGTGAATGACGAGTTCTTCCAGGGGCGCCGACTCCGCCAGTTCCAGCCGTTCGATGGGGTACCGGTGCGGAGCGGGCAGGAGGTCCTCATTCGTCAGTATTCCATCTCGGAAACGGTGTGGCGCTACTACGATGCGCTCAATCAACAGACCAATGGGGACGGCTCCCCGTTCTCCATTCCGCCGTCGAGTGTGCGCGGCAACGTGGCCAACGTGACGCGGCCCAACGTGATGGCGTTGGGCTACTTCTCGGCCAGCGCCGTAGCGGAGCGCCGCGCGCGGGTGCCGTAGCAGGGGTACGGGGCGCGCGTCCGGAGTCTTCCCCTCGGCCCGCGCGCACGCCCCGGGGGTTCCCGGCGTAGAATGCAGGTATGCCCACTTCCCTCGTGGTCGCACTCGCACTCGCTCTGGCGCTGGTCGTTTGGCCGCCAGCGCCGACCTTTGCACAAGGCACACCGTCGGCGGTCGGCCCGACGATTCCGCGCGACTCGCTGGTGGCCCGGCTGGCCGACCTGCGGCGCATTCACACCCCCGACGGCATCGAGCTGCTGGAGCCGGTGCGCGTCGATGGCACCATGCAGTGGGTAAACGTGCGCGGCAAGCACCGCGACAACCCGGTGATCGTGATGATCCACGGCGGCCCCGGTACGCCCACGCTCTCCTCGGCGTGGGCGTACCAGGCCCCCTGGGAAGACTTCTTCACGGTGGTGCACTACGACCAGCGCGGCGTGGGCAAGAATGCCGTGAGCGCCGATCGGGACGCCCTCGCCCCGACGCTGACCTTTGACCGGCTCGTGCTTGATGCCGAGGCCATGGTGGCCTGGGTGCGTGAGCGGCTGGGAGTGGAGAAGGTGATCGTGATGGGCTACTCGTACGGCACCATGCTGGGGATGGCGCTCGTGCAGCGGCGCCCCGAGTGGGTGCACGCGTACGTGGGGGTGGGGCAGGTGAGCGGCAGCGGCGACGACTACCTGTACCGGAAGTTGCGGGCGCTGGCGACGGAAAGCGGCAACCGTGACGCGCTGCGCGAACTCGACTCCATTGCCCCCTATCCGCGGCCGGGCGCGCCGGTGAGCAGCGTGCTGCTCACCCGGAAATGGGCGCGCCACTTCAACGGCGGCTGGTACGGCAAGCCCACCTTCGACCTGCTGTTCAGCCTTCCCGAGTGGGCACCGGAATACACGGCCGCCGAGGTGGCGGAGCAGCGCGCCGCCACGCAGTGGACCACGCGCACCCTCGTGGGGCGGGGGGCCGCCCCGCTGCCGACGACGTTTGCCGTGCCGGTGGTGATCGTGCAGGGGAAGCACGATCTGCACACCCCGTACGAACCGGCGCGCGATTACGTCGACCGCATCACGGCACCACGCAAGCGGTTCGTGACGCTCGACTGGTCGGCGCACGTGCCGTTTCTCGAGGAGCCGGGACGTTTCCTGCAGGTGTTGCTGGACGAGGTCCGGCCACTGGCGTTCGTGCCGCGGTGAGCGACCAGCAGTCACTCGCGGGGGAATCGCGGCGGCACGCTGCGTGGGCCGCGGCGCTGGCGAGCGTCCTG
The DNA here is from genome assembly GCF_027531815.1 of Gemmatimonas sp. Lineage (NCBI taxonomy): Bacteria > Pseudomonadati > Gemmatimonadota > Gemmatimonadia > Gemmatimonadales > Gemmatimonadaceae > Gemmatimonas > Gemmatimonas sp. The sequence continues at coordinate 140,904 of NZ_JAPZSK010000017.1, forward strand.
TTCGGGGCCTCGGTGGTGGTCACGCGCTACGTGGTATTGGAAATCCCCCCGGTGGGGCTTGCCTTTCTGCGGTACGTCCTGGCCACGGCGTGTTTGCTGCTGTTGTTGCGGGGCGCCGCCTTTCCCGCCATGCCCTGGCGCGACCGGGTGCAGGTGACACTGCTCGGCGTGCTCTTCTTTGGCGTGTTCCCGTGGAGCTTCAGCGCGGCGCTCACCCACCTGCCGTCGGCGCCCGTGGCGCTGGTGGTCGCCACCATGCCACTGGTGACGCTGGGGCTCTCGGTGTGGCGCGGGGAGGAACCCTGGCGGGCACGCGCGGCCCTGGGGCAGGGGATCGCGCTGGCAGGTCTGCTGCTGGCGCTGTGGCCCGGCGCGGGGGCCGGCGCGCCGCCGGCGGCGGCCGATGCCTGGGTGGGGTATGTGGAGATCAGCCTCACGGTGCTCTGCGGGGCCACGTACAACGTGTGGTCACGTCCACTGCTGCGTCGCTACGACGCCATGGCCATCTCGGCGCAGAGCATGCTCGCCGGCGCGGTGGCACTGACACCGCTGGCCATGGCCAGCGGCCTGCTCGCCCAGGTGCCGCAGGTGACGCCGCTGGGGTGGGCGGCCGTGCTGTTCCTCGGTGTCTGCGGTGGGGCGTTGGCGTTCGGGTTGTGGATCTGGGCCCTGCGACACTCCACGCCGTCGCGCGTGGCCGTGTTCCTGGCGCTCAACCCCATCACGGCCATCATGCTGGGCGTGGTGCTGCTGGGTGAACCGGTCACGCTGCGGCTCGCCCTGGCGCTGGTGATGGTGCTGGCGGGCATTCAGCTGGCCTCACGCCGCTAGATTGCGTGGTACTGTGCTCATCCCTCCCCTGCCCCGCGCCATTTTCGGCCCCACGCGCGCCATCGTTCCCCTCACGCTGACGGCCGCTCGCCACCCCACGGAGTGCCGCTGAGTGCGGGTCGCCATCGTGGGAGGGCCGGGGATCGGCAAGAGCACGCTCGTGCGTCAGCTGGGTGATCTGTATCGCTACGGCTCGTACGGCGAGGGAGAGCAGGGGGTATGGGACCCGCGCGTGCTGGCCGACATCGAGGCCGGGCGCAATCCGGTCGGGGTGACCGCGTACTTTGCGCGGCTGTACGACGCGAACTATCGCCATGCGGCCACGCACGACGAACCCGGGGCCGTGGTGCTGGTGGAGGGGGCGCAGATCACGCTGGAAGCGCACATCGCCGAGTATCCGCCGGAGACGCACGCCGCGTTGCAGGAGGTGGTGGGCATGGGCGCCCACTGGTGTCCCGACCGCACCATCGTGCTGACGTCGGGGACCGACACGATCGAGAAGCACATCCGGCTGCGCCGTCGTCCGCACGAGGAAGTGCAACGGATGATCGAGCGGTTCCGGCTCATCGACGCGGAATTCCGGCGACTGGCGCCGCAGCACGCCGGTGCGGTGCTGGTGGATCGCGACGGCATGGAGTTTCATACGCGCGAAGGGCTGCAGGCGGTCGCCGCGGCGGCGGGGCTGCCGCCGTTTCCCGAGATCCCGTACGAGCAGCTCGACTGACGACCGCCGCCGCGCTCCCGGTTGGGAGCCGCGTGATCAGGCCACGTTAGCGCACGGGTACGCGGCTGTGCTGCCACACGAAGCGGGACCCCGTGGCGGGATCGAGCCCCGGGACGAGCGTGCTCACGACGAGTGGGGTGCTTACGGTCACGGCCCGTCCGAGCTCGGTGTGGAAGCGTGCAGAGACGAGATCGCTCACGGCCGCCACGTCGCGTACACTGCTGTACAGGCGCAGCGGCCCGGTGGGAGGGAGATTGAGCTGCGTCCAGGTGGTGGTACGGTCGGCAAGCAGCTGCAGTGCACCGGCGGCGTCACGCGTGTACCCCGCATCGCCGCCGGTCACGATGCTGCGGGCCTTGGTTGCCCGGGGGATCACCCAGGCCTCGAGAGCGCCGTCGGCGACCGTGACCGGTACCACCGAGAAGGGGCGAGCACGCTTGCTCCAGGTGGGGCGCACGAGGACCGTGACGTCGCGGGCGAGCTTGGCGGCGCGCGCCAGGCGCGCGGTGTCGACCGGGTCGGTGTAGCGCGGCCGTGCCCCATCGAGACGCACGAGCTGCAAGCGGCGCACGGTGGTGTACGCGCTGTCGATGTCGTACACGCCCCCCACCGGTACGCCATCGGCCGTCCGCTCACACACGATGGCCCGCGGCGCCCGCGCTGCCGGCCCGTAGGTGCCTTCGGCGCGCAGCCGGGCGACGGTGGCCGTGCACTGCAGCCAGAAGCTGACCGCCCGGGCGCGCAGGTCGGCCGCGGCGAACTGCTCGGCAAAGCCGGACGGCAGCCCCGAGGCGTCGGGGACGGGGGTGGGCTCGGCGGGCGCGGCGCGCACCGGCACGGCATCGGGCGCTGCCGCCGGTGTTCGGCCGGCGCAGGCGCCTGCCACAAGCAGGGAGAGAACCGGCGAGACAAGGCGACGGGCGCGACGCAGCGGCATGACAAGCGGGTAAGGAGGAGGCGATCGCGAGCGCAACAGACGGACGGACGGACGGACGGACGGACGACACAAGGTAGCCGCAGGGGTCGCGAGGCGCGTGCTACATTCACGCATGTCTGCGTCCCGCCCCGTCTCCGTCGAGCTATACAAGCAGTTCACGGTGGAAGCTGCCCACCGCCTGCCGAACGTCCCGCCCGGTCACAAGTGCGCTCGACTGCACGGGCACTCGTTTGGCATCGAACTGCGGGTGAGTGGTCCACTGGATCCCGCGCTGGGGTGGGTCATGGACTTCGCGGAGATCAAGACGGCGTTTCAGCCGCTCTACGACCAGCTCGACCATCATTATCTGAACGACATCCCCGGCCTGGAGAATCCCACGAGTGAGGTGCTGGCCGTGTGGATCTGGGAACGTCTCAAGCCGGTGCTGCCGCTGCTGAGCGCCGTGGTGGTGCGCGAGACGTGTACGTCGGGGTGCGAGTACCGGGGTCCGGCGTAGATCGATCGGCGCGCCGTGCAACGCGCGGCACTTACATGATTGACCGTTCTCATTATGCTTCAATGTGTAATGAGCGCCTCCTTCCGCCTTCGCGTTCGCTTCAGGTTTCGGCACGTCGCACGTGGGTGTGCGTTGCTGACCGGAGCGGCGGTGGCCACCGTGATGACCTTCGCGGTGCCGCTCCGGGCGCAGGAGACGCACGGCGCGCTGCGGCACCTGCACGGGGTGGTGGAAGCGGGGGAGAGCGGCCGTCCCATTCGCGACGCAGACGTGGTGGTGAGCTGGAGCCTGCGCACCGGTGACCGCGTGGCCGAGCAGTCGGCGCGTGAGCGCACCGATGGCAACGGGCGCTTCGATCTTCGTGATCTGCCGCCGCAGGTGGTGAGTCTGCGCGTGCGGGCGCTGGGCTACGCGCCGTTTGTCCGCGATGTGGATCTGCGTGACGCCGACCGCCTGCTCACGGTGCATCTCGACGTGGCGACGACGGTGCTGCAGGAGGTGGCGGTACGGGCCGACACGGCTCCGGAACGGTTGTCGCGGGTTGCGGCGACGAGCACGCTCGACGCGCGCACGCTGGCGGCCACGCGGGGCCAGACGTTGGGCGAGACCATCAAGAACCTGCCCGGTGTCACGGTCATCCAGTTCGGCCCCAGCATTGCCAAACCGGTGATTCGCGGGCTCAACTCGCAGCGGGTGCTGGTCATGAACGGCGGCCTGCGCCAGGAAGATCAGCAGTGGGGCACCGAGCATGCCCCCAACATCGACAGCTTCGAAGCCGATGCGGTCACGGTGGTGCGCGGCGCGGCCACGGTGCTGTACGGTCCCGATGCCCTGGGGGGCGTCGTGCGTGTGGATCACGCGGCATTGCCCGACACGGGGGGGCTGCGTGGCACCGTGGCGCTCAATGCCTTCTCCAACAGTCGGCAAGGTGCCGTGTCGGTTGGCGTGCAGGGGGCGGATCTGTCGCTGCCGGGCATTGGCACGACCGGCTACCGCGTGCGTCTGACCTCACGGCTGGCCGGCAACGGCGGGGCGCCCGACTACTATCTCACCAACACCGGGTTCCGGGAGCTCAACGGGAGCGTGGCGCTGGGGGTCGCGCGCGACTGGGGACGCGCCGAGGTTTCGCTGACGCGCTTCAGCACCGAGCTGGGCGTGCTGCGGCAGGCGCATGTGGGCAATGCCAACGACCTGGCGCGGGCGATGAGCGGCGCGCCCCCCGATTCGGCGTTCAGCTACGCCATCGGGCGCCCCAACCAGCGTGTGGCGCACACCACCTTTCGTGTGCGCACCGTGCGCACGTTCGAACAGGCCGGCGACCTCGAGGTGGTGTACGGGCTGCAGTACAACCACCGTCGCGAATACGACAACCACGGTCCCCTGCGCTTCCGCAACGAACCAGCGTTCAATCTCAAGCTGTTCAGCAACGCGCTGGATGTGCGGTGGACGCACCCGCGCTGGAAGGGATGGCGCGGCACGGTGGGCACCAGTGCCATTGCGCAGGGCAACCAGACGCTGGGCAAGGCGTTCCTGATTCCCGGTTACGACCTGTGGCAGGGGGCCGTGTACGCGCAGGAAGAGCTGGCGATCGGGCGTCTGTCGATCAACACCGGGTTGCGCGGCGATGCCATTTCGCAGACCACGATTGCCTTTGCCGACGCGGGCATTCGCAGTCCGGCCGGTACGAAGTCGTGGCGCAACATGGCCGGTTCGCTGGGTGCCGCATATCTGGTGCGCGACGGGCTCGACGTGGGGGTGCGCCTGGCGCGGGCGTGGCGGCCACCCACCGTCAACGAGCGCTACGCGCAGGGGGTGCACCATGGCACGGCGCAGTACGAGCTGGGCGATGCGGATCTCTCGAGTGAGCAGTCGGTGGGCGTGGAGGGTACGCTGCGCTTCCGCCGTCGCTCGCTGCAGGTGGATGCGGCCACGTACTCCAACCGCGTGAACGGCTTCATCTATCTGCAGCCCACGCAGCCGATTCAGACGATTCGCGGCGCCTTCCCGGGCTTCCGGTATGCCCAGGCCGATGCCCGCCTGCGTGGCGTGGAGCTGGCCACGTCGTACACCCCGCACACGCGGGTGCAGTTCACCGCCAACGGCACCGTGGTGCGCGGCACGAACCGGCGTACCGACGAACCGCTGTTCGATATGCCAGCCGATCGCCTCTCGCTCAACGCACGCCTGCTGGGCTCGCGGGGGGGCGGTCAGGATCCGTCATCGTGGCACCTGGGGATGGGCACGTTGCTGGTGCGCCAGCAGGACGGCGTGCCCAATGGCACGGTCTATACGCTTCCCACGGCCGGCTATGCCCTGCTGCAGCTCGAGGCGGGGATCCAGCGTTGGAATCTCCTGGGGCGACGTGCGGATATGTCACTGTCGGTGAACAACGCCCTCGACACACGCTATCGCGACTACCTGAGTCGCTACCGGCTGTTCGTGAACGACGCCGGGCGGGATGTAGTACTGCGGCTGACCATGCCGTTCTGACCGGCGCGCCGGGGCGCGCCACCTGTGGGACTCTTCACCCTTCACACTCATGGAGCATCCGATGTCGAAGTTCTCGTCGCGCCGCTGGATGGCGCTTGGTTCCGGTCTGCTGGTTTCGCTCGCCGCCTGCGGTGACTCGTCCACGGCCCCCGGCGGTGAGTCGGAAGTGATCTCGCGCGTGACGCTCACGCTCACGCCGCCCACCGGCGCGGCGCTCACCACGTACATCGACGACGCCGACGGCAGCGGCCCCACGGCACCGTCGGCGCAGGTGGCCATTCCGGCACTGGTGCGCGGGGTGACGTACACGGGCAGCGTGCGTTTCGAAAACCGCCTGGTGAACCCGGTCGAGGACATCACGGCCGAAGTGCAGAAGGAATCGAATGAGCATCGCGTCTTCTTCACCGTCACGGGCACCGGCGTGACCGTCACGACGACCGACAACGACGGTCAGGGTCGCCCGCTCGGTCTGCGCTTCACCAAGGCCGTGGCTGGTACGGCCACGGCGGGTACGACGCGTGTCGTGCTGTGCCACTACGACGATTCGCCGAAGGCGGCGTCGGCCACGTCGTGCACCGGGGACACCGACATCGACGTGACGTTCGCGCACACGATCGCGCCGTAACGATTGCGTCGGCCAGGGATCGCCTCCGGTGCGAAACGGCACCGGGGGCGCAGGCGGATGGATCATCCTCCGGAGACTGCCATGCAACGTGCCCGCCGTCTCGCGCGGTGGATGCCGGTCGTCAGCCTGATGCTGACGACCAGCGCCTGCGCCACCAATCCCGTGACGGGACGGCGCGAGCTGTCGCTGGTGTCGGAGGCGCAGGAGGTGCAAATGGGGCGCGATGCCTCCCGTGGCGATCTGCAGCGGGTCGGTACGGTGGCCAATCCGGCAGCGCAGGCGCTGGTGCGGCGCATCGGGGCCCAGATGGCGGCCACGTCGGAACGGCCGGGGCTGCCGTGGGAATTTCACGTGCTCGACGACGCGGCGGTGAACGCCTTTGCGTATCCCGGGGGATTCATCTTCGTGACGCGGGGGCTCCTGACGCACCTGAACAGCGAAGCCGAGTTGGCGGAGGTGATCGGTCACGAGATCGGTCACGTGACGGCGCGACACAGCGCCGCGCAGATGAGTCAGGCCACGCTGGCCCAACTGGGGTTGGCGGGGGCAAGTATCTTCTCGCCCCAGATTGCCCGCTACGGCGACCTGCTTGGCACCGGAGCGTCGCTGCTTTTCCTCAAGTTTGGCCGTGACGACGAGCTGCAGGCCGATGCGCTCGGCTTCCGGTACTCGCTGGCGCAGGGATACGACGTGCGCGAGTCGCCGAAAGTGTTCACTACACTCGGACGCCTGAGTGGCGGGGCAGGCCGCGTTCCCGAATGGCAGAGCACCCACCCCGACCCGGGGAACCGCGTGCAGCGGGCAGAGCAGCGTATCGCCGAAACGCCGGCCACCGCGTTTGCCAACGCGCGGGTGAATCGGCCGGAGTACCTGCGGTTGCTCGACGGCATGGTCTTCGGTGAGAACCCGCGAAACGGTTTCTTCGACCGCTCGCGCTTTCTGCACCCCGATTTGCGCTTCCAGCTCGATTTCCCCGGTGGCTGGAAGACCTCGAACCAGCCCGACGCGGTGATTGCCGTGAGCGCCGACCACGGCGCGCAGATTCAGCTGGTCCCGGGACAGGGGACGCCGATGCAGGCGTTGCAGGGGCTGCTGCAGCGTCCGGGCGTCACGGTCAGGCAGTCGGCGCAAACGACGGTGAACGGGATTCCCGCCGTGATGGCGGCGTTCGACGCACAGCTCGAGCGGGGGGTACTGAACGGCCTGGCCATGGCGGTGCGCTACGGCGAGGTGACCTACGTCCTGCTGGGGCTCACCGTGCCGCAGGTGGCGGCCCAGCACGGTCCCTCCATCGACGCCGCGTTGCGTTCGTTCCGCCCACTCACCGACCCGGCAGCCCTCAATGTGCAGCCCGCACGCGTGCAGCTGGTGACGCTGGACGAGGCGATGACCGGGCAGCAGTTCGTGCAGCGGTTTCCCAGCACCGTGTCCGCCGAGCAGGTGTACGTGATCAACGGCATCGAGGCCGGGACGTCGCTGCCGCGCGGGATGCTGCTGAAGCGGGTGGTGGGGGGCGTGGGGCGGTAGCCGGGTTTTCCGCGTTCGGGGTTGATGACCCGCGCGCCGATCTGCACACTCATGGGCGAGCGCGTGGCGAGCCGAGCCGCGCCGGTGGTCCCTCTCCTCCCCGCCCATGTCCGTACCCTTCCGCTCCGCCCTGGCCAGCGCCCTGCTGCTGGCTCCCACGCTCGTCGGCGCGCAGCACGCCCGCGTGACGGCCGATGATTATGCGCGCGCCGAACAGCTGCTCCCCTGGAACGCCAGCCGTCTGGTGACGGGAGACGAAGTCGCCCCCACGTTTCTCAAGGACGGCAACCGCTTCTGGTACCGCAACAAGACGCGCAGCGGCGCCGAGTACGTGCTGGTGGATCCCGTGAGCAACACGCGCAGCCTGCTCTTCGACCACGCGCGTCTCGCGGCCACGATGAGCCTGGCCGCCGACACCACGTACGACCCCGACCGGCTGCCGTTCCGCGCCTTCCGGTTCGGTGCCGATGGCGACGACGAACGCACCATCGAGTTCCGCACGGGGAAGCGGCAGTTCGCCTGCGATATCGTGACGTACAACTGCGTGGCGAAGGACACGACGTACAACGAAGCGCCGTTCGTGCTCTCCCCCGACAAGAAGCTCGAAGTGTTCGTGCAGGGCCACGATCTGTACGTGCGTCCGCGCGGCGGCAAGGGTGACACGGTTCGGCTCACCACCGATGGCGTGGAGTACTTCGCCTACGGCGTCACCGCGATCACGCCGCAGCAGCAGTTGCGCGGCAACCGCACGCGGCGCCCCAACGTGCGCTGGAGCCCCGACTCGAAGAAGCTGCTGGTGGTGCGCACCGACCAGCGCAACGTGGGCCTCATGCCGTACGTGAGCTACACGTCGCAGCGGCCGCGGCTGTTCACGCAGCCGTACGCCCTGCCGGGCGACAGCATCGTGCCCACGCCGCACTACTACGTGATCGATGTGCCGACGAAGCGCAGCACCAAGGTTGAGCTGCCGGTGCGCTTCAACATCGCCAGCATCGGCGGGTCGTTGCGCGACTCCACGTGGACGCCGACCTCGGACAAGGCGTACATCAGCGGGTTGGCGCGCGCCTCCAAGGCGGCCTATCTGGTGGAAGTGGACGCGACCACCGGCAAGGGCACACTCATCGCGAAGGACACCGGCAAGACGTACGTGGAGCTGGCGAGCCCGCGCGATCCGGAAAGCTGGTACGTGCTCAAGTCGGGCGAGGTGATCTGGTGGTCGGAGCGTGATGGCTACGGTCATCTGTGGCTGCTGGGCAAGGACGGCAGCGTGAAGCGCCAGATCACGAGCGGCACGTGGCAGGTGGGCGCGGTGCAGCACGTGGATGAAGGCACACGCTCGGTGTGGTTCACGGCCCGGGGCCGCGAAACCGATCAGCTCGTGTACAACACGCACCTTTATCGGACAGGCCTCGATGGTGGCGCGATCCAGCGGCTCACCCCGGACACGCTCAACCACGACATCACCGTGAGCCCGAGCGGGCGCTTCGTGGTGGATCGGGCGAGCGCCATTCACGTGGCGCCGGTCACGGTGCTGCGCGACGCGGCCACCGGGCGCGTGCTGCGCACGCTGGAGAAGGCCGATGTGTCACAGCTCGTGGCGCAGGGGTGGAAGCGGGCGGTGCCGTTCACCGTGAAGGCGCGCGACGGCCTGACGGACATTCACGGCGTGATGTACCTGCCGGCCAAGCTCGACAGCGCGCGGCGGTACCCCATCATCTCGCACATCTACCCGGGGCCGCAGGTGGGGTCGGTGGGCGCGTGGAGCTTCAAGAGCAGCGGGGAGCCGTTCGCACTCGCGGAGCTGGGCTTCGTGGTAGTCCAGATCGACCACCTCGGCACGCCGGGGCGCTCGAAGGCCTTCCACGACAACTACTACGGCAACTTCACCGACAACGGCCTCCCCGACCATATCGCGGCCATCAAGCAGCTGGGCGCGCGCCACGCCTTCATCGACCTGTCGCGTGTGGGCATCTTCGGCCACTCCGGTGGCGGCTTCGCCAGCACCGACGCGCTGCTGCGCTACCCGGAGTTCTTCTCGGTGGCGGTGTCGGGAGCGGGCAACCACGACAATCGCTCCTACAACATCTACTGGGCCGAGAAGTACCAGGGGCTCCTGCGCCGCGACAGCACCCGTCGGGGCGAGGACAACTTCACGGCGTCTGCCAACAAGACGTATGCGGCCAACCTGCGTGGCAAGCTGCTGCTCATGCACGGCGATATGGATGACAACGTGCACCCCGCCATGACCATCCAGGTGGTGGACGAGCTGATCAAGGCGAACCGTGATTTCGACCTGATCATGGCCCCCAACCGGGCGCACGGGCTCAACGAGGCCTATTTCATTCGCCGTCGCTGGGATTACTTCGTGCAGCACCTGGCCATGGCCATTCCGCCGGACAGCTACAAGATGACGCCGGCGGCCGGGCAGGGCGGCTTCAGTACCGACGATGGTCCCGACGCGAACGAGCTGTGGAATCGCGGCGCCTTCGACGAACTGCTCGTGCCGGTGATCACGCCGTACTGATGCCCGAGGTCCGACGTCGGATTCGTCGGACGTCGGACGTCGGACGTCGGACCACCGATTCGTCGGATGTCCGAGGTCGGATGAATGCCCGAGATCGGAGCCGGGAAACGGCTTTCGGAGGTCGGAAGTCGGAGTGGGGCGGCACCAGCCACCGAGCCATCCGGCCTCCGATGTCCGAACGCCGTTTCCGGCCTCGGACATCCGGCATGCCTCCGATTTCCGATGTCCGACTTCCGACGATCGGACCATCCGACCTCCGCCCCCGCAGCGATCAGGATCCCGCTGCGGTTTCGGATTTCGCCTGTCGCGTGTCTCGGGCCACAAAGATCAAGCCACCCAGACAGATGGCGGCGCCGAGCACGAAGGGCGCCCCCAGTCCGGCCAGGCTGGCGACCCCGCTGCCAAGCACCGGCCCCACCACGCGACCGAGCGACGAGGCGGCCTGATAGGCACCCAGCACCCCGCCCCGCTCGTGCGGCTGGGCGGCGGCGGCCACCAGGCCACCGACGCTGGGGTTGAAGAGCGCCGACCCGATACTGAACACCGCCAGCGAGACAAGCAGGAAGGGAATGCTGGTGGCCGGCGGGATGCCAGCCATGCCGATGGCCACCAGCACCACACCCGCGACGGCCAGGCGACGCGCCCCGAAGCGGGTGGTGAGCCGGCCAATGACCCCCGCCTGAACGGCCACGGAAATGGCACCGCTGAAGGCGTAGATCCACCCCAGCATGCGCGGACCCACGCCCAGCCGCTCGGCGGAGAAGAGGGCCAACGCACTCTGCATGAGCGCCACGGCCGAGATGACGACGAAGGTGGCGGTCAGCAGCCCGCGCAGCGCCGGTCGCGACAGGAAGACGGCCGGGCTTTGCCGGGCCGCGTGAGGCTGGCGGCGTTTCTCCGGCGGCAGCGACTCGGGCAGGCGCAGCGCCGTCAGCACCAGCGCCGCGAGTGAGAGGATGGCGGCGGCGTGGGCCACCCGCGCCAGCGACCCGGCGTTCTCGTCGGTACCGCCCGCGAGCAGCCCTCCCAGTGCCGGTCCCAGAATGAAGCCCATGCCGAACGCGGCGCCGAGCAATCCCAGCGCCTTGGGCCGGGTGGCGTCGGTGGTGATGTCGGTGGTGTAGGCGTAGGCGGTGGAGATGTTGCCGGCGGCCAGGCCGGCGACCACGCGCGACAGGGCAAGCGTGAGCCCGGTGTCCGCGTAGGCGAGGAGCCAGGTGGACACCGCATTGGCCAACAGCGTGAACAGCAGCACCGGACGCCGGCCGATGCGGTCGGACAGGCTGCCCCAGAGAGGCGCGCCCAGCAGCTGCCCCGCCGAGTAGAGGCCAATGAAGAAGATGACCGCCGAGGGCGACACCCCGATCCGTTCGGCATAGAACGGAAAGACGGGAATGATCATCCCGAAGCCGACCAGATCGAGAAAGACGACGAGAAAGAGCGTGAACACGATCGTGGGGTGGCTGCGGGGCGAACGGTGACGAAGATTGCAGCATGAACGAACCCACCGGCACTCCCGATACCGGCGACCGTCAGGCGCGCATTCTCGACGACCTGCAGGATGCGGTAGAACGCATGCACGTGCTCTCCCGTTCGCCGCGAATCGTCGTGGCGTCCGGAACGCGGCATGAAGGGGCCCGTCCCATGGCGTGGCAGGTCCTGTTCGAGCGCAGCCTGGGAGCGCACCCGGCGCTGCAGTACCGCGGCACCACGGCCATGCGGCTGCAGGCGGTCCTGGTCAACGGGTACGACAGCGAGCCCACGCTCACGCCGGGGTGGGCGTGCGGCCGGCTGGGCGATGCCCTGAGTGCGGGACCGGTCGTGCAGGTCTTTCGTGCCGACCGTCTCCCGGATGATGTGAGCCGTGCGCTCGTTGGCGTGATCGTGTTCGAAGAGGACGGCCTGTCGCTCGCGGGGGTACGCGCGATCGTGCAGGAGCTGGGGCTGCGCTGACCGGGGCCGGCGCTGTCGGCATTGAAGATGCACAGGGAGCGGGGCATGGGCGCGGACCACGCCGTGCTCAACACTCCCTTGGCCGAATCCGAACGCGGATTCAACAGGACGGACTCATGCCCCTCGCCCTTCGCCCGCACTTTGGCGCGCTCGCCGGCGGACTCGAGCACGCGCTGGCCCTGGCCACCCTCGCGCACGCGGTGCACCCCGCCGGCGGCAGCCTCGCGGCCGCTGCCGAGCCCGAGTCCTGGGGGCGCCCGAGCAACGACTTCGATCAGTTCTCCCGCCTGGTGACGCTGCTGCAGGATGTGGTGCGGTACCCCGGCTATACCATCGAGGACCTGCGACGGGAAGGCTTCGCCGAGCCGGTGCTGGCGACGCTGGCGGCGCTGGCCGCCCGCCGGCCGATGTGAGACGCCCCCGCTGGTAGCGGCTCGACATGGCGCGGTTGGTACCCCACCGGTACCTTCCGCGCCATGTCATTGCTGGGACTCCTTGACCGTGCGCTGATCGGGCGCGCCGAGTCGTCGGCGCTCGAATTCGAAGACGCCGCGGGGCGCATCACGACGTACACGTTCGGCGATCTCGAGGGTCGCAGCAATGCCCTGGCGCAGCAGCTCATCGCGCGTGGCGTGGGGCGCGGGAATCGGCTGGCGTTCTATCTCACGAACCAGCCATTCATCATCGAGCTGTGGCTGGCCTGCATCAAGCTGGGCGTCATCGTGGTGCCGATCAATGTGCTGTACCGCGAGCGCGAGATCGCCCACATCGTGCACGACGCGGCGCCACGTGCCGTGATCAGCGACGCCGCGCACGCCTCGCTGCTGCCGACCGCGGCGGCGTGGTGGGACGTGGCGGAGCTCATGCGGGACGCGGCCGGCGCCGCGACCGGGCGCACGCCGGCGTTGTGTGCGATGGGTCTCGATGCCGAGACCCCCATGGCGCTGGTGTACACCTCGGGGACCACCGGTGCCTCGAAAGGCGCGGTGCTCACGCACGGCAACTTCGCGGCCAATGGTCTGGCGCTGGTGCACGCGTGGGAAATCACGCACGCCGATCGTTACCTGGCGGTGCTGCCGCTGTTTCATGTGCACGGTCTCGGAAACGGGGTGCACGCCTGGCTGCTGAGCGGCTGCCACATGAAGCTCGTGGAGCGTTTCGAGCACGACACGGCGGCCTCCTGGTTCGCGTCCTACCGCCCCACGCTCTTCTTCGGCGTGCCCACCATGTACGTGCGCCTGCTCGAGCAGCCGGTCTCGGTGGCGCGCACCATTGGTGAATCCATGCGCCTGTTCGTGTCCGGGTCGGCACCGCTGCCGGCGCCGGTGCTGACCGCGTTCGCGGAACGATTCGGGCATGTGATTCTCGAACGGTACGGCATGACCGAAACGCTCATGAACGTGAGCAACCCGTACCGGGGCGAGCGCCGACCCGGCACGGTCGGGCTGCCGCTGGGGCTCACCGCCGTGCGCATCGTGGATGATGCGCTGCAGGATGTGCCCAACGGCACGAGCGGTGAACTGCTGGTGCGCGGCCCGAACGTGTGCCGTGGCTACTGGAACCGCCCCGATGCCGATGCTGCCGCCTTTGTGCACGGATGGTTTCGCACGGGCGATGTGGGGGTGCGCAGCGCCGACGGGTACATCACGCTGGAAGGTCGTCGCAGTGATCTCATCATTTCCGGCGGCTTCAACATCTATCCGCGGGAAATCGAGGAGCTGCTGGCGGAACTGCCGGGCATTGCCGAAGCCGCCGTGGTGGGCGTGCCGGATGCCGTACGCGGGGAGGTGCCGGTGGCGTATGTCGTGTGTGGTGATGATGTGCAGCTGGAGGTGATCGCCGGCGAGGTGCGCCGTCAGCTGGCGTCGTTCAAGGTGCCGCGCGGCTTCGTGCGCGTGGACGCGCTGCCACGCACGGCGTTGGGCAAGGTGCAGCGGCATCTGCTGCCTCCGTGGCGCCCCCACTGATGGTACGCCGCGCAGGCCCACGGTGAGCGCGGCCGCGCTCTCGCTGTTCGCGCTGCTGCTGGTGGTGGCCGTGAGCCTCACCTCGCGGCTGAACGTGGGCGTGCTGGCCGTGGCGCTGGCCTGGGGCGTGGGCGTGTTCGCGGCCGGCATGAAGGTGGAACAGGTCATGACGCTGTTCCCTTCGTCGCTCTTTCTCACGCTGCTTGGGGTCACGCTGCTCTTCGGCGTGGCGCAGGCCAACGGCAGCATGGCGGCCATCACGCACGCCGGGTTGCGGCTGCTGCACGGCCATGCGGCATGGTTGCCGCTGCTGCTGTTCGTGCTGGCCGGAGTGATCAGCACGTCGGGGCCCGGGGCCATTGCCACGGTGGCGTTGCTTGCGCCGCTGGGGATGGGGATGGCGCACCGCGCGCGCGTGCCGATGCTGCTGGCCGTGCTCATGATCGGCAACGGCGCCAACGCCGGCAATCTCTCGCCGATCAGTGCCATCGGTGTGCTCGTGCTGTCGCTCATGGAGCAGACGGGGCTCGGCGGTCATGCGGCCGCGGTCTTCCTGGCCAACTTCACCGCCCACGCGCTCGTCGCGCTGGTCGCGTGGGCGCTCTTTGGCGGGCCGGCGCTGCGTCACGCGCCGGTGATGGACGATGGGCTCATGACGCCCATGCCCTTTGCGCGGCAGCATGTGATCACCCTGGCCGTCGGTGCGACGTGGGTGGCGGCCGTGCTGCTGCTCAAGTTGCCCCCCGGGCTCACCGCCTTTGCTGCCGCGGCGCTGCTCGTGCTGCTGGGGGTCGGCGACGACAGCGCCATGCTCAGGCAGGTCCCGTGGGCGGTGATCACCATGGTGTGCGGGGTGAGCGTGCTCATTGGCGTGCTGGAGAAGACGGGGGGCATGGATCTCTTCACGACCCTGCTGTCGCAGCTGGCCACTCCGGGGACGGTGAACGGGGTCATTGGCGGAGTGACGGGGCTCATCTCCACGTACAGCTCCACCTCGGGGGTGGTGTACCCGGCCTTCATTCCTGCCATTCCAGGGCTCGTGGCAAAACTTGGCGGTGGCAATCCCCTCGAGATCGCTCTCAGTGTGAACGTGGGCGCCGCGCTGGTGGATGTCTCCCCGCTCTCCACGATTGGCGGGTTGTGCATCGCCGCCGCGCCCGAGGGGTGCGATGTCCGGCGGCTGTTTCGGCAGCTCCTGCTCTGGGGCTTCGCCATGAGCGTGGTGGGAGCGCTCTTCTGTCAGACCGTGGTTCCACTGTTCGTGCCGTAACGCGGCTTCACCTCCGCCCTCGTCTTCCCGCTTCACCGGTTTCGCGACAT
Source organism: Gemmatimonas sp. (assembly GCF_027531815.1). Taxonomy (NCBI): domain Bacteria; kingdom Pseudomonadati; phylum Gemmatimonadota; class Gemmatimonadia; order Gemmatimonadales; family Gemmatimonadaceae; genus Gemmatimonas; species Gemmatimonas sp. Next base: position 156,298 of record NZ_JAPZSK010000017.1, read on the forward strand.
GTCCGCCTCCGACAAAGTGCACCGCTGGCTCGACCTGCTGGCGTCGCTGCTTTCACGCCATTATCCCGTGGCCATTGCCGACTTGCGCCGGGATGTGCCGGGGTACGCCGACGACTCCGTGCAGGAGGAGAGCCTGCTGCGCACCTTCGAGCGCGACAAGGGGGAGCTGCGCGAGCTCGGCGTGGTGATCGATACCATCCTCGATGAGCACGGCGTGGGGCGTTACCAGCTGCGCAAGCAGGACTTCTACCTGCCGTTGCTGCTGGTGTGCGAAGCGCTGCTTCCCGCTGAAACCGAGGTGCGGGAGCAGCCGCGACGGGGGCGGGCTCCCGGCACGACCGGCTTGCCAACACTCGTCCTCACCCCCGACGAGTGTCATGCGCTGCGGCGGGCGGCGGCGCGCATCGTGGCACTGGGTCACCCCGAGCTGGCCACCGACGCCACGCGCGCCATGCGCAAGCTGCAGTTCGACCTCGAGGACTTCGTGGCCGAGCTGCCGGCGGCGACGGTGTTGCGCGTGGATGGCGACGTCTTCGACGTGCTCACGGAGTCGGTGGCCCTGCGCAAGCGGCTCACGTTTCAATACCACAGCATGGAGCGCAACGAAACGTCCACGCGCACAGTGGAGCCGTACGGGCTCGTCTTCCTCACCGGCCATTGGTATCTCGTGGCGTTCGATCCGACCGCCAACGGCATGCGGCAGTTTCGCGTGAGCCGCATACGTCAGGCGGTCATGGCGTCACGACCACAGCACCCCGACTTCGCCGTGCCCGCCACCTTCGACCTGTCCACGTACGCCGCCTCGCGGCGCGCGTGGGAGTTGGGCAGTGGCGAGCAGGAACGCATCATCGTGGCGTTCCGGGGCGACTCGGGGCTGGTGGCGCAGGGGAGTCAGTTGGGTGACGACGCCCCCGAGTGGCCGGGCCAGATGCCGGGTGCCCTGCCCTCGGCCGACACGCTGTGGCGTGCCTTCAGCGTGCGGCGCCGTGATCCGTTCCTGCGGTGGCTGCTGTCCTTTGCCGGCGAGGCTCGACCCGTGGCACCGCCCACCGTGGTGGCCGCGTGGCGCGAGCTCCTGGCCGCCACGCGCGCGGCCCAGCTGGACGCACCGCGCATCGCGCCGCCGCACACGGCCACGGAGGTCGCGTGATTCGCGCCGACGAACGGTTGCAGCGGTTGCTCATGGCCTTTCCGCTCATGGCCGACGAACCTCGGCTCACGCTGGAGGAGCTGGCCCAGCGGGTGGGTACCGAGGCCAAGGTGCTTACCAGGGACTTCGCGTCGCTCGAACGGTGGGATACGCCCGCCGGCTGGGTGGACACCGTGCAGGTGTTCATCCAGGGGAGCCAGGCGTCCATGCACTCGTCGCATTTTCGCCGTCCGCAAAAGCTCAACCGCCCCGAGATGCTCGCCCTCGACCTCGGGCTGAGCATGCTGCAGCGCGAGCTGCCGGTGGATGAGCAGGCGGTCATCACGCAGGCGCGCGCGCATCTGCAGGCGCTGACGGTGCGTCGCGCTACCAGCGGTGCCGAAGGACAGCGGCGCGAGGGGACCGTGCAGGCAGAGGGGGCGCCGGAGCCGCAGCTCGCGATGCTGGCCATCCTGCAGACGGCGTTCGAAGCACGCCGCGTGGTGCAGCTGGAGTACCAGCGCCCCACCGATGCCCAACCGGGCACGCGGCGTGTGCGCCCGTATGCGCTTGTGCGCGCCGACGCCAATGTGTACATGGTTGCGTGGTGCGAGCGCGCCGAGGGGTTGCGGGTGTTCCGCCTCGATCGCGTCACCGGCGCGGTGGCTACGCCCGACGTGTACCCTGTGCCCGACGATTTCTCGCTCGCGCAGGTGCTGCAGCAGGGGCATGTCTTCGCGCGCGATGAGCGGCCGGAGGAAACGCTCGTGGTACGCTACTCGCCGCAGGTCGCGCGGTGGGTAGCCGAGCGCACCGCACTCACCGTGGCTGCCGACGGGACACTCGACGTCTCGTATCCGCTTGCCGACGACGCGTGGGCGGTGCGGCACGTGCTGCAGTACGGGCCGGACGCCATCGTCCTGTCGCCGGCGAGTCTTCGCGACCGGGTGGTGGCGGTCCTCGACGAGCTGCTCGGCACGTAAGCGCGCCGGGCGCGGTCAGTCGTCGTCGCGCTCGCTGGGAATGAGCACCCACCCAAGCACCGTGGCCACGATGCTCACCAGCAGCGCGCCAACGAGCGCGGGGCCAAAGCCGTCCACGTGGAAGGGAATGTCAAGGCGGGTGGCCACGGCGCTGGTGATGAGCAGCATGGTGGCATTGAGCACCAGCGCGAACAGGCCGAGCGTGAGGATGAGCACCGGGAGGGAGAAGAACTGGAGCACCGGCCGGATGAAGGCGTTCATGAGACCGAACACGAGCGACAGCCCCAGCAGTCCGGTCGTGTTGCCGGTGTAGCGAATTCCGTCCACGAACTTCGCCGCGCACCAGAGGGCAACGGCGTTGATGAGGAGGCGCAGCAGCAAATGCATGGCATCACGATGCACGCGCGGCGGCGCTGGCGGAAGTGTGGGGTAGCGCGCATCGTGCGGGGTGACCTCCAGTACCGACCTTCACGTGTCGTCGCGGCCGAGCGACGCGCCATCGCGGGCCGTGCGCGCCTGGCGCGCCTATGGCGTGGCGCGCGGGCTCCCCGACGGGGTACGCGACCCCGGCTTTCGCGCGCTGGTGCAGCAGATCGATGGCAGTCCCGTGCATGTGTCCCCTCCGGTGCGCCTGCTGCCCGACGGCGAGGAGGCCTTCGCGCGCATGCGGCAGGCCATAGCCGGCGCTCGCGAGGAAGTGCTGGTGGAGACATACATTCTGCGCGACGATCGTCTGGGGGTGAGCGTGCAGCAGGCGCTCATCGACGCGGTCGGCCGTGGTGTGCGCGTGTGCGTGCTGGCCGACGCCATGGGGTCACTGGCCACGCGTGACGACTTCTGGTCGACACTCGAAGGTGGCGGGGTGGTCGTGCGCCAGTTCCATCGCTTCTGGCATCATCCGTTCGACGCGTTGCGGCGTGATCATCGCAAGCTGCTGGTGATCGACCGCACGGTGGGGTTCACCGGGGGCATGAACATCGGCGAGGAATACGGCTCGAGCATCAGGCGGCGGCACGACGCGTGGCGTGACACGTTCGTGGAGTTGCGCGGGTCGGTGGTGGGGGAGCTGGCGGCGGTCTTTGCCGAGGGGTGGGATCGCGCGCGGGGGCCGGTGCTGCCTGGCCTTGAGTATGTGAGCTGGAGCGAGGGCGCAGCCCATACGCCGGCGTACGCGCAGCGGGTGCGGCATTCGTCGCCATCGGCGGTGCGGGCGCTGCAGGCGCGGTTGCAGTCGGAATGGCAGCAGCGGCTGGGCAAGCGACGGGACCGGCGTCGCGGCCGTCGTGTACGCCGCAACGCCGAGGCGGCAGCCAGTGACATGCCCGGTGTGGTGGTGCTCGACCCGCGGCCGGGGCGGGGCCAACAGGAGATGCTGACGGTCCTCGTGGCACTGGCGGGGGCGGCACGCGAGCGCCTGTGGATTACCACGCCGTACTTCGCGCCCCCTGCCCGCGCGCTCACGCTGCTCGCCTCGGCGGCGCAGCGCGGCGTGGATGTGCGCCTGTTGCTGCCCAGCGAGCGTACCGACGTGGCGCTCGTGCGGCACGCCGCGCACGGCGCGTATCAGATGCTGCTGGACCGCGGCGTGCGGATCTTCGAGTACCAGCGGGCCACCCTGCATGCCAAGACACTGGTGGTCGATGGCTACGCGAGTCTGGTCGGCTCCTCGAACCTCGACTTCCGCTCTTTCTGGCTGAACGCCGAATGCAACGTCCTGCTGTTCGACGACGTCTGCGGCGCCGCCATGGAACGCATCTTCGGTGCGGACCTCGAGGGGAGCGTGGAGATCACCTCGGCGGCGTGGCGCACGCGGAGCTGGCAGCATCGGGTGCTGGACCGCGTGGCGCGGGCGCTGCGCTGGGCGCTGTAGCGGTCGGTGCTCCAGCGTCCGTAGCGCGTCATGACAATGGCGACAAGGAAACGGTTGCTCATGTCCATGTGCGGGATTCCCTGACTCCATGCGCTGTCAACCCCGATAGAGTACACGGCCATTCTGTGCGACCCTCTGTCCTGTGTCGCGTGAGGTGCCGAATCGGAGCCATTGGTGGCGTCCGGTAGCGTCGGCATCTGCCAACGGCGCGGTCGCGCCGGAGGGTTTCCATGTCCGCTATCGCTCACATCCCCTTGAGTTCCCCAAGCCGAGTCCCGTCGGTAATGGGCGGCCTGGTGCTGGTCGCCACCGACGGCAACACGGTATCACACGAAGCCGTGTTCAACGCCGCGCGCCTGGCTGCGTCGGGATTCGGCGGCTCGATCGAGGTGATCGGTGTCTGTGAGCCGATGCCGGGTGTGGCGGCGGGCATGGACGTGCTGCCGGTGCCGGCGGAGCTCGACGAAGCGCGGCGCGGCACGATGCTCGACGACCTGCGTCGGTCGGTGAACATCGCGGCGGCCGGTGACCCGTCGTGGCCCATTCATGTGCTGGTCGGTTCGCCCGCCCGCACGCTGGCGTCGGAAGCCGAGCGGCGAGCTGCGGCGCTCCTCGTCATGGGCATTGGGCGACACAACCCGCTCGATCGCCTGTTCGGCACCGAAACCACGCTGGCCACGTTGCGGGAATCGCGCGTGCCCATTCTGGCGGTCGGTCCCAACTTCCCGGCGGCTCCCGCGCATGCGGTGGTGGGACTCGACTTCAGCACCGCCAGTGTCCAGGCCGCGCATCTGGCGCTGCGCCTGCTGGCGCCGGGCGGACGACTCACTCTGGTGCATGTGCGCCCCCGCTTCGAACACCCGAGCGCGGATTGGCAAGCCTGGGACGCGGAGTACGGCCGTACGCTGCCTCCGCTGTTCGAGCAGGTCAGCGCGCAGCTCGAGGTGCCGGCGGGGATCACGGTGGACACGGTGGCGGTGCGCGGCGACCCGGCGCCGGCGCTGCTGGCCTTCGCCCAGCAGGCGAACGCCGATCTCGTGGCCGTGGGCACACAGCGCCACTCGTTCTTCGAACGCCTCGTGGTGGGATCGGTGGCGACCCGCGTGTTGCGGACCTCGCGCGTGGGTGTGCTGGCGGTGCCGGCGAAAGCGCCGGAAAACTAGAAGACCCGCACGTTCACGTATCGCCGCGGGTTCTTCTTCACGTCGGCCACCAGCGCCCGCAGCTCCCGCACCAGCGAATCGCTCTGCTGATAGAGCGACGGATCGTTGATGAGCAGTCCCATGCTGCCGCTGGGACTGTTGGCCTTGGCGAACACCGAATCGGCGCGCGCCACGGCCCGTGAGAGACTGGCTTCGGTGCGGTCGAGACGGTCGGTGAGGTGCTTGAGGTTCTGCGCCGCCTGCACCAGCTCCCGCGCTGCACTCTGCGAGTTGGCGACGATGGTTTGCAGTTCACCGCGGCTGGTTGCGGAGTCCACGCGCCCGGCAAAGGCTTCAAGACGGTTGGCCGCTTCGTTGATGGTGCCGAGGCCGGTCTGCACGTTGGTGCTGATCCGGTCGAGGTTCTTGGACTGGGCGTTCACCGTGCGCGCGAGTTCGGCCGACAGCGCGGCGAAGTTGCGAATGCTTTCGCGCAGCTCGCGCGCGGCGGCGTCGTCGAACGCCACCTGCACCCGTTCGGCCACCTTGGCCACGTCGCCGCTGATGCGGCCGGCGACGGCGGTGAGTTGGGCGATGTCGGGGAGCACGGCGCCCGCGAGGGTGTCGCGACCGGTGCGGGCCTCGTCGATGGCGGCGCGCAGGTTGCGGTCGGGGGGCACCGCGTCGCGGCTGGTCACGGTTGCCTGCCATTCGCCGAACAGACTCGAGGCGGTGAGCAGCACGACGGGGTCCTTGGGCAGCTCGACGTCGCGATCGAGCCCGAGCTTGAGGACCACCCAATCGTTGTCGCCGAGGGCGATCTGCTCCACGCGCCCCGACCGCACCCCGCGAATGACCACGGGATTGCCCAGCGCCACGCCCCCCACGTCGCGGGACCGCACGATGAGATGTTTGGTGCGCCCGCCGAGGTCAGCCTGCTTGAGCCACAACGTAGCGCCGATGAGCACCACCACCGTGACGAGTACGGTGAGCCCGACGACGAAATCGCTGGTGCGTTTGCTGGTCGTCATTTGAGTGTTCGGTTGGTGAGCCAGACCACGGCCCAGAAGGCATCGAGCACGAGGATCATCACGGCGGAAATCACCACGGCGCGCGTGGCGCTGCGGCCGACCCCCTGCGCCCCACCTTGCGTGGTGAGCCCGGCCCGGCAGCCGATGAGCGCCACCGCGGCGCCGAAGCTGGCGGACTTCACGAGGCCGTAGCGCACATCGAAGCTGGTGAAGAAGACGCGCACGCCCTTGAGGAATTGCGGGGTGGTGATGTCGAGCAGCAGGAGCGAGGCGCCCCACCCCGACACCATGCCCACCAGCATGGCCACGCCCACCACGATGGGAAACATGGCCGCCGACGCCAGCACGCGCGGCACCACGAGATGGCTCATGGGGTCGAAGGTGAGCGTCTCGAGCGCATCGATCTGCTCGGTGACGCGCATGGTGCCCAGTTCGGCGGCGATGTTGGCGCCCACGCGACCGGCGAGAGCGAGGCCCGTGAGCACCGGCGCCAGTTCGAGGGTAACGGTCTTCTGCACCAGCGTGCCCACGAAATACGGCGGCACGAGGTCGCCAACGCTGTAGCTGGCGAGCAGCGCGAGCACGATACCGGTGAAGAGCGCGATGAAGATGCCGATGGGGAGCGATTCCACCCCCAGCACGCGCGCGTGCGTGGAGAATTCGGGGCCCCAGCTGCGAACGTCGCGCCCGGCGCGGACCACGTCGAGGACGAAACGCGTGCCGGTGCCGATCGGCTCGACGAGGGCGCGCGTGGTGCGCCCGACGGCGCTCACCTGCGTCTTCATCGCGGCCACCCCAGGGCGAGGCCGGCGGCGCTCCCCACGGCGAGCATCGCCAGACCGCCGGCGGCATGTCGCCGATAGCGCGCCTCACCAATGGCGAGCACGAGCCCGCACTTGAGCGCCGTGTTGGAGAGCACCCCTACCCCCACGGCCACCGCCGCCATGGGCACCGCGTTGGGGGACGCGGCATAGCGGGTCATGGACAGTGTGAGGGCATCCATGTCGGTGAGGCCGAGCACGGTGGCGGACGCGATCAGGCCGGACGCGCCGGCGTTCTGCTGAATCCACGCCAGCGCGAACAGGACCAGCTGAAACGCCACGGCCATTTGCAGCGACGAGGTGAGCCCCAGGGGGTTGTGCCCCAGCCCGTTGGCGGGGCGTGGGTCGCTGGCGGTGGGGGTGGCCAGGTGCGGTGCGGCGTGCGGTTCGGCGTGCGGTTCGGTGGCTGGCGTTCCCGCGGGGCGCGTATCGCGCTCGCGCCAGAGCACGAAGCCGATGAGGAGGAGCCCGGCGAGGAAGACCGGGCTCAGCACCGGGAGGAGCGCGAGCGCCAGCGGCGGGCGGAGCATGGTGGTGACCACGAGCAAGCGCGGGATGAGTACCGTGCAGGCGGCGACCACGCCGAGGGCGAGCGGCAGGGCGAGCGCCGGCTCCTCCCGACTGCGCCGGCTGAAGTTGAGGGTGACGGCGGTGCTGGAGACGAAGCCACCGATGAGCCCCGTGACCGCGAGGCCGCGCGTTTCGCCGATGAGCCGGCGCGTGATGTAGCCGGCAAAGTTGAGGGCGGAGAAGATGAGGACGACCATCCACAGCTGCCGCGGACGAAAGGCCTCGTAGGGGCCGTAGCCCGTGTCGGGGAGGACCGGAAGCACGACGAGCGCCAGCACGGCGAAGAGCAGGGCGGCGCGCATCTCGGCGGCATCCACCCGTTGGAGCGCCTGCTGGAGACGGGTCTTTTCGGCGAGCAGGACCACGGTGATGACCCCGACGGCGGCGGCGGGGGTGCGAACACCGAGCCCGGCCGTGAGTCCGAGGGCGACGACCAGGACGGCGACCACTTCGGTGGTGCCGTCGGTGGTGGTGCCGGGGCGGCGCATGGTGGCCCAGTAGGCGACGATAGGCATGAGCACCCCACCGGCGGCGATGACGGTGGCGAGCGCCGGATACCCGAGCCGCACCAGCCACCCGGCGAAGCCGCCGATGATGCCGAGCAGGGCAAACGTCCGCGCCCCGGCGAAGCGGCCGTCCGGCCCGTCGGTGTGCCCCGTCCACTCGCGCTGCACCCCCACGGCGAGGCCCACGAGTGCGGCCACGAGGAGGTCGAACGCCAAGGAGAGATCAAGCATCTGGATGAATGGTACAGCGCGGGGGGAGGGGGTGCGGAGAGGGAAAACCGCACAAGGGAAGGGGATACGGTGCGGGAAGTGGGTGGGGGGCGAGCGCCGGGAGTTGGGGGATGTACTATCCAATCATCCGGATGTCCGGATATATTGCTCGGATGACTGCCCCGCGCCTGGCAATTCACGACCGAATGGTCGAGCTCGCCGACACCACCCGGTGTCGGCTGCTGGTAGCGCTCGAGCGGCAGGAGCTCACCGTGGGGGAGTTGGCGCTGGCGCTGCAGCTGCCGCAGAGCACGGTGAGCCGCCACCTGCGCATTCTGGCCGATCAGGCGTGGGTGTCGTCGCGGGCGGAAGGGGCGAGTCGGTGGTACCGCCGCAATCCCACGCTCGATCCCGCCATGCTGGGACTGTGGGAGCTGGTGCGCGGCGCGATGGCCGACACCCCCGCTGCGGTGCAGGATGCGGCCCGCATCGACGCGGTGCTCGCGTCGCGCCGCGCCGTGACGCAAGCGTTCTTCGCGACCGCCAGCGCCGAATGGGACGCGCTGCGCACCCAGATGTTCGGCGCGCGCGCCGACCTCACAGCGGCATTCGCGCTGCTGTCGCCCGACCTGGTGGTGGGCGATCTGGGGTGTGGCACGGGCGCGCTCAGCGCCGCCCTCGCGCCCCATGTGCAGCACGTGCACGCGGTGGACGCGTCGCCGGCGATGCTCGCGAGCGCGCGCACGCGCCTGGTGGCGTTTCCCAACGTGCAGGTGGACGAGGGCGCCCTCGAGGCGTTGCCGCTGTACGACGGCGTGCTCGACGTGGCCGTGCTCATGCTCGTGCTGCACCACGTGAGCGATCCGGTGCGCGCGCTGCGCGAGGTGCACCGCGTGCTGCGTCCGGGCGGGCGCGTGCTCATTGGCGACATGCGCCCGCATACGCACGAGCGCTATCGCGAACAGATGGGACACGTGTGGTTGGGCTTCGATGATCACACGCTGCAGGACTGGTTGCACGAGGCGGGCTTCGTGCAGCCGCGATACGTGCCGCTCCCCGTGGACACGGATGCGAGCGGTCCGGCGTTGTTCAGCTGTACGGCGGTGGCGATGCCGCGGCCGATGATGGTGTTGTCGTAACGAAGATCGCGCAGGGCGGGCGAGTATGCAGTTCTCAGTTGTAGTTGTCAGTCATCAGTTCACTGAAAACCGACAACTATCACTACCAACTACACACTCGTCCGACGCCACAGAAACCAATCCCAATTCGAACCGAATCCATGGCCACCTCCGTCATGACCGAACACGGCGTCGCGCTGCTGACGTCGCTCGACCGTCCCGCCTTTGCCGTGCGCGATCTCGCGCTGGCCGAGTGGGGCCGCAAGGAAATCCGCCTCGCCGAGCAGGAGATGCCCGGCCTCATGGCGCTGCGCGCGGAGTTCGCCGGCAAGGCGCCGCTCACGGGCGCCAAGATCATGGGCTCGCTGCACATGACGGTGCAGACGGCGGTCCTCATCGAGACGCTCGTGGCGCTCGGCGCCGACGTGCGCTGGGTGTCGTGCAACATCTTCTCCACGCAGGATCATGCGGCCGCCGCGGTGGCCGTGGGCCCCACCGGCACGGTGGAAAACCCCAAGGGCACGCCGGTGTTCGCGTGGAAGGGGGAGACGCTCGAGGAATACTGGTGGTGCACCGAGCAGGCGCTCATGTGGCCCGACGGCACGGGCCCGAACCTGCTGCTCGACGACGGTGGCGATGCCACGCTGCTCGTGCACAAGGGCACCGAGTACGAGGCGGCCGGCGCGGTGCCGGGCTTCGACAGCGACAATGAGCCGGAAGAGTGGGGCGTGATTCTCGACCTGCTGCGTGCGGAGCAGCAGAAGAATCCCGGCCGCTGGACCAAGGTGCTCGCCGGCATTCGCGGGGTGTCGGAAGAGACCACCACGGGCGTGCATCGCCTGTACGAGATGGAGCGCGCCGGCACGCTGGCCTTCCCAGCCATCAACGTGAACGATGCGGTGACCAAGTCGAAGTTCGACAACCTGTACGGCTGCCGTCACTCCGTGGTGGACGGGCTCAACCGCGCCACCGACGTGATGCTTGCCGGCAAGATCGTGGTGGTGCTGGGCTACGGCGACGTGGGCAAGGGGTGCGCGCAGGCGCTCAAGGGCCAGGGCGCCCGCGTGATCGTCACGGAAATCGATCCCATCTGCGCGCTGCAGGCGGCGCTCGAGGGGTATCAGGTCACCACGCTTGAAGACATCGTGGAGCAGGCGGACATCTTCGTGAGCGCGACGGGCAACAAGAACGTCATTACGGTCGAGCACATGAGCCGCATGAAGGACAAGGCCATCGTGAGCAACATCGGCCACTTCGACAACGAGATCGACATGGCCGGTCTCAAGAAGGTCGAAGGGATGAAGCGCATCAACATCAAGCCGCAGTACGACGAGTTCGTGCTGCCGAACGGCCGCTCCATTCTCATCCTAGCCGAAGGGCGTCTCATGAACCTCGGCTGCGCCACGGGCCACCCGAGCTTCGTGATGAGTGCCAGCTTCAGCAATCAGGTGCTGGCGCAGCTCGAGCTGCACGCCAACGCCGACCAGTACGCGAAGAAGGTGTACACGCTGCCCAAGCATCTCGACGAGAAGGTGGCGCGTCTGCATCTGGACAAGCTGGGCGTGAAGCTCACGCAGCTCACGCCCGATCAGGCGGCGTACATCGGCGTGGACATGCAGGGACCGTACAAGGCGGCGCACTACAAGTACTGAGAGACAGGGAGCAGGAGGCAGGGAGCAGGAAGTGGTGTCGAGGCGCCGTCACGATGCTCGTGGCGGCGCCTCGGTAGTTTCGGTGTTATGCTCAAGCCATGAGGAAATCACTGACATTGGGCGCGAGTGTGCTTTCACTGATTCCGCTGCTGCTGGGGGCGCAGTCCACCCGGCCGGCGCGTATCAGCGGCACGGTATTCGACAGCACGCTCAGTGCGCCGCTCGGGCAGGCCACGGTGGACGTCGTGGACGCGAATGATCCGCTTCGGCTGTGGACCACCACCACCGATGCCAAGGGCGAGTTCACCTTCGAGGCGTTGCCACCGGGCCGCTACGCCGTGGCGGTGTCGCATCCGCGGCTCGACGCCCTCGGCATTCGGCAACTGTCCCGTGGCGTCGCGGTACGGGCCGGCGAACGCGAACGTGTGCGCCTGGGCGTGCCGTCAGCGCCCACGCTCATTGGCCAGGTGTGCGGTGACAGCATCGTGGGGCAGCGTCTCGGTTATGTGCGCGGCGTGTTGCGCGATGCCGACCGCGCCCCGTTGGCGGTGTCCGGCACCGTGCGGCTGCATTGGCTCGAGCTGTCCATTGCCGAAGGGGGCATCGGGCGGCAGATCGCCTCGGTCGAGGCGCGCGCCGACGACAGCGGCCGTTTCACCGCCTGCGGCGTGCCAGCCGAAGGGGTGCTGCAACTGCGTGCCTGGAGTGGCGGCGATTCCACCGGGGTACTGGAGCTGAGTGTACCGTACAACGGCATCCTGCTGCGCGACCTGTACGTGGGGCGCGGCCGTACGGCCACCGTGGCGTGGCGTGACTCCGTTCCGCTCACGACCGCGGAGGCTATCGCCGACACCGGGGCCGTGGAAGTGCGCGTGCGCCGCGGCGATGGCATCCTGCGGGGCACGACACGTGCCGGCGAAGGCACGGCGGTCTCTGATGTGCGCGTGTCGGTGTGGGGAACGGGCCTCGGCGTGCGCACCACGGCCGAGGGGCAGTTCTTTCTCAACGACTTGCCACTGGGCTCACATACGGTGGACGTGCGCGCGATCGGGTATCTGCCCACCCGCCAGATCGTGGATGTGCTGCCCGGCGACAGCGGACGGATCGAGTTCAACCTCGATCGCATGGCACGGCTCGACACGATCCGCATCATGGCCACGCGCGAGCAGATCCTCGAGCGGCGCCTCGCCGAGTTCGAGCTCAATCGCAAGACGCGCGGCATGGGCCGCTTCATTGCGCCCGAGGCCCTCGAGCGGCATCCGCCGCTGCGTGTGGCCGACATGTTTCGCACCATCCCGGGGCTGCGTGTGGTACCGGCGGCCGGGGGCGACGTGGTGGTCATGCGCGGGCAGTCATTCGGCCAGTGGTGTGCGCCCGAGTTGTGGATCGATGGCGTTCGCACGGTGACCAACATGGGGCTCGACGTGCTGGTGAATGCGCAGGATGTGCTGGCCGCGGAGGTGTACAACAGTGGCGCCGCCGTGCCGGCGCAGCTGGCAGGGTTCACCGGGTGCGGGGCCATCGTGCTGCATACGGGCATGCGGGAGCGCGCCAAACGCTGACATTGGAGATGGACGTTTCCGGTACCTCTCCCCGTCGGGCTCGGTCGTGGCGCGTCGCGATGCCATCGACCGTGTGGCTGCTGGCGCTGAGCCTGGCGCCGTGCGCCGTGCACGCGCAGGTGCCGGCGGCACCGCCGCCGCAGGTGTTGCCGCGGCGAGTGCTGCCGGGTGATTCGTCGCTGCGCCCACTGCCGGCGCTGCATGACTCGGTGCGCTACACGCTCACCATGTACCGGGATGCCGACGAGATTCCGGTGGGGCGCCTCACGGAGCTGTGGCGCACCGACAGTGCGAGCGGCACGGCGCTGGTGTTGCGCGTGCAGCGCCTGCAGCGCGCCACGATGCAGCTCATCGACTCCACGTGGACCGATGCGCGCACGCTGGCGCCGCGCGCCCGTCGCTCGCTGCAGCAGACCCGTCGCGTGCTGCTGGAGTTCAGCGGCGCGCGGGTGAAGGGCTCGCTCGCGCCGCTCGACGCACCGCCGGTACCGCTCGATACGACACTGCGCCTCGCGCCCTTCGACGCCGGCAACTGGGAGATCGTGCTGCGCGCGCTGCCGCTGGCAATCGGGTACGCCGCGCGCTTGCCGGTATACGACCTCGATGGCGGCCTGCGCGAGTATTTGGTGCAGGTGACCGGCCAGACCACCATCCAGGGGGAAGCCGCGCACGTGGTGGTGCTCACCCTCGCCCGCAATCGTGAGTCGGTGGTGTGGGTGAGTGCGGAAACCGGCCAGGTGCTGCAGATCGAAACGATGCTGGGGGAGACGACCCTGCTGCGGCAGGTGCGGGTGCGTCCCTGACGTGCTCCGGCCTCAGAAGGTTCGCCCGATTTCGAATACCAGACCGTCGCCGCGTGTCCCCGGCGTGTTGGTCAGCTTGTAGCCGAGGATGACGACCGTGCGGCCACGGTGGTAGTTGAAGCCCGGCACGAAATCGGCGAATTCGTGCTGCCCGGCCCACCACTCTCCCAGCAGCGTGATGTCGTGCAGCGTGTGCCCCAGCGCCCCCGGCAACGCGGCGAGCGGCTGTTCGAAGCTGCCCATGAAGTGGGTGGTGGACTTGCCGAACATGGCCTTGGGGCCGTCGCTCACCCCCGCCATGAGGCGGGTGCGCAGCACGGGCAGCCGCACGCTCGACTGCAGGTAGCTCCACACCCCCAGTCGTTCGCCTCGCAGCGGAATGGCGACCATCTGTCCTGCGCCCACCTTGGCTTCCCACTGGGGGGCGCGGGTGGCCAACCCAGGGATGTCGGCGGCCCCCTTCCACCCTACCCCAAGGGTGGCGAGGCGTTTGAGCGGGGTGCCGACGTTGTAGGCGGTCACGGCGAGCTCGACATGTCTCGTCACGCCGTAGGTGACGAAGTGGGTCGTCTGCCAGAAGCTGGTGTCACCCCAGGAACGGATTTGGGACTCGTGCAGGGCGAACACCCGACCCTTGGGTGTCTGATCTATTGATGGCGCGTTGATGACGGTTTGCTGTGCGAAAGCAGGTCGAATCGAGGCCAAGGATACCAGGGCGAGACCGAGCGCGCGCAGCAGGCGAGACGTCCTGCGGCGGGAGACCGAACCAGGCAACATGGGGCAAACGGCGAGGCGTGAGCGAACGACGCCATGGACGCCACCAGGGGGCGCGCGACAGACCACGGCACGAAGGACGTGCGGTGGTCTCGCGCGCTGCGGTGCTCTGTCGAGTCACTCCGCAGGCGGGCAACCGGAGGCCAGTGGCCTCGTATTGACGATTGCCCGCTCCGCCGGCGCTGCCGGCGGATGGCTACTCCCCAGCCAACGGCGGGGAACCTAGAACGTCCTGTCCCGTCAGTCAACGGGCCCGTTCCGTCACGCGGCGGCCGCTACATGGGCTTCCGCACGATCACGCCGATCACGATGAAGAAGAGCAGGACGGTCGGGACTTCGTTGATCCAGCGGCACGCGGTCTCGCTGAGGAAGTAGTCCTTGGCGAGGAAGCGCTTGCGGGTGTGCGAGGCGAAGCCGTGGTAGCCGAGCAGGAAGACGATGGCCCCCAGCTTCATGTGCATCCACGGCATGCGGAGCAGCTCCGGCTGCAGCACCAGCATGGTGGTGCCGAGGGCCAGCGAGACGATCATGGCCGGCATCATGATGCCGCGCAGCAGCCGGCGCTCCATGACCTCGAGCGTAGCGGTGACCGCCGGCTCGTCACGCTTTTGCACGTGGTAGACGTAGAGGCGGAAGATGTAGAAGAGCCCCGCGTACCACGCGATGACCGCGATGACGTGAAACGCCTTGATCCAGAGATAGTGGGCAGCCATGCCGCCTAAGATATCCCGGTGACCTCGAAGCGGCAGCAGCGGCCGCCCAACGCCTGGCACTCCACTTCCCGCACGGTGGCGTGCGGTGTGACCAGGGTGCGAATGAGGCGGGCGAAGGTCCACGCGTTGGCGCGCATGGCCTCCAGCAGGAGCCGGAGTCCGGCGCGCCGGGGCAGCCACCGCATGAGCCACTGCGCCGGCCGCGGGATGCGATGCGCCATGAGGTAGTCGGCGGTGCGCCCGCCGGCTTCGTGCAGCAACCGGGTGCCCGGCTGCTCGCCCAGCTCGCGCATCACGGCGCGTACGAACGCCTGGGCCTCACGTTCGTCCACCATGGCTCCCGGCAGCGCCCCCAGCGCATAGCCGGTGCTGGACACGAGCAGGCGCGCCGCCACCGACTCGCCGTGGTGGTCGCGCACGAGCGTTTCGATCTCGTCCACAAAGCTCTTCGGATCACGCGTGCGGTACTTGCGCCAGAACTTCCACTGCCTGCAGAAGCGGCAGGTGAACGGGCGGCCGCGCGGGGGTGGCCACCACCGGCCCGTCCTCCACGAACGCGATACCCTTGATGTCGCGGCGGGTGGCGAGTGCCGTGCCATCACGCAGATGCTGCATCAGCTCCGCGATGATCTCCTCCCCTTCGCCGCGCACGATGTAATCGATCCACGGCGCTTCGTGAAACACCTGCTGGTACATGAAGGTGGGGTGAATGCCGCCCAGGATGGTGTGGGCGCGGGGATTCACCTCCTTCGCGATCTCCAGCGTCTTCTGCGCCTGGTAGATCATGGGCGTGATGGCGGTGGCCAGCACGGCGTCGGGCTTGAGCTCGACGAGCCGACGACGCAGCGCAGCGTCGTCGATGTGGTTGGTCATGGCGTCCACGCAGGTGATGTCCGTGAAGCCCGCGTGCTTGAGGGCGCCGCCGATGTACGCCACCCACCCGGGGGGCCAGTTGCCGGCGATTTCGGCGCCGCCGGCGTGATAATTGGGCTGAACGAACACCAGCTTCATCGTGGCTCCCCTGTGCGTGTGAAAAGACAGCTACGGGGTGCCGAGGACGGGCGGGGCCTACAGTCGGCGGTTTTGCCGTGGGGCGGTCGGGGAATCGCCTACAGGCGCAAGCGCACGCGGATGTGGGATTGGGGGCGACGTGGGACGCGGCTGCCGTCTGTTGTTCGCCGTTCAGCGCCCTGCCACCCGCACCTGGTCTGCCACGCGCGCAACTCGCCGCTTGGCCATATCGATAGCCGCCGCAAGGTTGGCCGGCCCCACCACCATCTCCGGCACACGCCCGATGGCGCCCAGGTAGTAGTCGCGCCACACATTCAGGATGTGCTGTTCGCGCTCGCGGCTACCGCCGCGGGCCAGCGTATCACGCGACAGCGCCGCCTGGGTGCGGAGGGTACGCTCGGCGGTGGTGGCCAGTTCGGCCAGCGCGGCGCGCGCCACGGCCGGCGTGCCCTCAGTGAGCAGCAGCCCGGTCGTGAGCGCGCAGGCGCCCACGTGGCCCAGCGTAGTGGCACTCACATTCTCGATGCGATCGAGATCGGTATGGTAGAACACATCGGTGAAGTGCCAGAGCAGCACCGCCGGGATCTTCGCATTGAGGAAGGGCGTGTGGTCGCTGCCCCCCTCGAACGGATTGGCCTTCACCACCCATCCGGTACGGCGGGCGCGGTCGAGACAGCGCTGCCGCACGAAGTCGTTGAACCAGTGGTGTACGATGGCCGACTCGGCGATGGGCCGTCCGCCCCACTCGCTGTGCTGGTCGTCGCCGCGCACCCACACCGCCGAGGGGTCGGGCATCTTCTCGATGAGGAAGGTGCCGCCGGTGCGTGCCGTGTTTTCGCCCACCATGTCGAGCGACATGCCCCACTTGACGCCGGCGCGCCGCACGCTGTCCTCCTTGAGGAAGCGGTCGGTGCTGCGAATCTCGTCGCCCCACAGAAACGTGAGCGTACGCTGCGGGCGGGCGGTGCCGTTGCGCACCAGCATGGCCGCCACGCGCGCCATCTCGGCGAGCGCGCCCACGCCGGAGGCGTTGTCGTTGGCGCCCGGTTCCTGCACATGCGCCGAGTACACGAACCGTTCGTGCGGTGCCGAACGGCCACGCACTTCGGCCACGAGCGTGCGCTCGGGGCGGCGCGCGAACGCCGTGCGCACGAGGGCGTGTACCTGCACCGGCCCCGCCCGCAATGCCGCCTGCAGCGTGTCGTACGAGGTACGCGAGACGAAGAGCACCCACCCCTGGTTCACGGTGTCACGCGCAATGCCAGTGAACTGGATGGCGCTTGGGTGCTTGGTTTGCTGGTTGTATGCGGGGAGCGTTTGCGACGCGAGTACCCCGAGCGCGCCGGCACGCTGGGCGCGCGGCAGGACGTTGCGCGCGTTACCGGTGGTGAGCACCACGGCCCCCCGCACGTTGAGGGCGCGGAACGCCGAGTCGCTGCCGGTGCCCACGTCCACGAGCGGGGCGGTGATGCCGCTGTCGGCGGTGGACGCCGAGTTGATGGCAATCATGTTGAGATTGCCGGCGAGCGTCTGCAGCGGGCCAGTGCGTCCCGCGATGGTCAGGCGCGCGTCGTGCGGTGTCCATGCGTCGCCGGCCATGGGGCGCGACTCGATGCGATACACCAGCCGCGTGCCCGGCGCGGCCGTGGCTTCGTCAACGTAGCCGGCGGCGCGCAGCAGCGACGCCACCGAATCGATGGCCAAGTCGAAGCCCTCGTTCCCCGGGAGGCGGAAACGGCGCTGCACGTAGTCCACGGTGGTGTAGGCGCGCGACCCACTGATGCCGCGGTGCACCGCCTCGGTGATGCGCGCAAAGGCGGCCGGTATGGCACCCTTCTGCGCCCGGAGTGCCGCGTGCGGCACGCCGAGCAGGGTGCCCAGCACGGGAACAACGAGCCGGAGCGGGACCACGGACCGTACGCCGCGCAGACGCGGCGTCACGGCTTGGGCGCGGAGGCGGGCTTGGCGGGCATGCGCCAGTCGTTGCGCAACCAGTCCACGACCATGGCGATCTCCCGGTCGGAGAGACTCTTCTCCTTGCCGAACGACGGCATGCGGTCGTTGTCGCGACCGAAGAAGCGCGGGTGCTCCGGGTCGTTGATGAAGGCGATCATGTACTCGCGTGACCCCCAGCCGGTGAGCTCGGGGCTGTCAGTCCCGACGTCCTCGAACCGGTGGCAGGAGGCGCAGCCGTAATCGGTGTTGCGCAGGAACTCCCGGCCGGCGGCAATGCGCGCGCTGTCGCGCTGGTCGATGGCGCGCTGCCCGGGGAGTTGGGCCTGCGCCGAGAGCGCAAACACCACGTTCTGGCGGGTCAGCTTCTCCTCGGCGGTCTCGGGTTGGTGATCACCCAGCCATCCCACCATGTCCCCTTCGGCGTGGTAGGTGCCGCCCCAGTACTTCTTCGAGAGGATGGTGTCAGCGTGCAGGAAGCCGCTCAGCCAGCGGCGTGAGGCGAAGTCCTTGAGGTCGGAGGCGGAGATGGAGTCGGCCGGCAGCGGGTAGCCCATGCCGTCGTGCCCGTCGAAGCGATGACAGGAGGCACAGTTGCGGGAGAAGATGCGCGGACCCTGCGTGTACGGATCATCGCGCATGACCGAGAGCGCGCCGGTGATGGGGATGCCGGCACTCGCGAGTTGCACGGCGCGTTCCGCATCGCGTGTCGCCACACGGCGCGACACCTGGTAGTCGCTGTCGGCGCGGTCGGCGGTGATGGCCTGCACGGTGAGTAGGCCGGCGCCGGCGAGCAGTACGCCCAGCACCCCCACGTTGAAGCGATGCCCCAGGCGCCACCGTCCGAGGAAGGGCATGGCCACGATGAGCAGCAGCACCAACGTGGGGAGGATGATGGCGCCGATGATTTCCGTCTTCCCCGGGAAGTACTTGAGAAACTGGAAGAGGAAGAGGAAGTACCACTCGGGGCGTGCTGCCGCGAACTGCTCGGCCGGGTCGGCGGGGGCGCCCAGCGGGGCGCCATGTTCGCGCACCGCAAACCACAGCACGGCGGCGAACACGGCGAGACAGGCAACGGCATCGCGCAGCACCTGCTCGGGCCAGAAGCCTTCGTCGGGCTTGCGAATGGGTTGCTTGGGGGTGAGGCCGTGGCGCCGGAAGAGATAGACGTGCCCCACGATGAGCAGTCCGATCGTGAGCGGCACGAGGCCGGCGTGCAACGCGAAGAAGCGCGTGAGCGTGTGATGCCCATAGCTGGCGCCGCCCACCAGTACGGTTTGCAGCGCGGGGCCAATACCGGGACTCATCCCGACGAGGTTGGTGGAGACGGCGGTGGACCAGTAGCCGTTCTGGTCCCACGGCAGCAGGTAGCCGGTGAGCGACAGCGCCAGCACGAGCAGCAGCAGCGCCACGCCGAACCAGAAGTTCACCTCGCGCGGGGCCTTGTAGGCGCCGTCGATGACCACCTGCATGAGGTGCAGCACCAGCAGGGCGGTCATCGCCTGCGCGGCAAAGTGATGGATGCCGCGCAGCAGCCAGCCGCCCCACATCTGGTGCTGAATCCAGTACACGCTTTCCCACGCCGTCTGCGAACTGGGACTGTAGGACATCCACAGGATCAACCCGGTGATGACCTGCACCGCGAAGAAGAAGGTGAGGGTGCTCCCCCAGACGTAGCGCCAGCGGGCGCCGCCGGGGACGTTCTCGAAGAGCGCCTCGTGCAGCAGTCCCTTGTAGCCGGTCCGGTGATCGAGCCAGTCGCGGAGTCCGCTCATCAGACGGCAACCCGTTCGGGCGAACCCTTCCGGAAGTTCTGGAACTTCACCCAGACTTCACCGTTCCGGACCACCGCTTCCAAGGGGTCCATGCCGCGCGGGCTCGGGCTCTTGGGGTCGGCGATGCTGCCGTCGAGCGCGAAGCTGCTCTTGTGGCAGGGGCAGAAGTAGCCGCGCCCCGCGGCGTTGTAGCCCACGCTGCAGCCGAGGTGCGGGCACACGGAATGCAGCGCCCGCACGGCGTTCTCCCCGGTGCGCTGCAAGTAGACGCTGCCCACGGGCACATTCTCGGTGCGGTTCCACGCATCGACGAGCGTATCGAGCACGGGGAACTTGCGGGGCACACCGTCCTCGGGAAGCGCGGCGAACGAGGTGACCCGCACCATGCCGCGCGTGTCGCTGCGGCGGCGGAGCGGGTCGAGGATGGGAAAGAGCCCGGCGATGGGCGCGGCCAGGGTAATGATGCCGCCCACGATCGCGGCGGAGACCTTGGCGACGAAGGTCCGCCGATCGGAAGGGGGGACGGGGGCGTGTTCGGACATGATGGTCGTGCACTCCGGGACGAACGGGGGCCGCAGCCGGGGAAGGACGCGCGGCAAACGGCGCGGGGGCTGGGGAGATGATACGTGACGGTACCGCGATTCGCTGGCCGCCAGCGAATCGCCCCGTTTGCGCGTACTGCCAACGGGTTCCCGCCGGTGCATCGGACGGGTCCGCACCATGTGGCCACTGCACGACGCGGTGGTCGTTCCTTTCATCCCTGCCTGTACATGACCACTCGCATCCGGCAGCTCGGTACGGCGCTGGTCCTCGCCCTGTCGATGGCGAGCACCGCTCAGGCCCAGCAGGAAGAGCCGAAGACCCCGCTGGGCAAGAAGATGGCCGCCATGAATACGGCGTTCAAAGCCGTGGGGCGGCAAGTCGAGGATCCCGCCAAGAACGCGAGCACGCTTGAGCAGATCGCGATCATCGAGACCAACGCCAAGGCCTCGCTCACGCTGGAGCCGGAGAAGAAGGCCAAGGTGCCCACCGGCGAGCAGGCGAAGTTCTTGAGTGACTATCAGGCGGAGATGAAGCAGTTGCTCGCCACGGTGGAGAAGCTCAAGGCTGCCGTGAAGGCCGGCAACAACGCCGAGGCCGTGAAGATCGTGGATGACATGAAAGCGGCACAGCGCGAAGGGCATCGCGAGTTCCGGCTGCGCAAGGCGGGCGCCCCGCCCGTGTAACACCGCGCGAAACGCCGCGTGTTTCATGACGTGGCAGTGGCCGGCGTCCGGTCAACGGACGCCGGTTTTTCTTGCGTGTGCCAATTGCTTGCTCACGCCGCGTGGCGGCTGCATTGTCGTGCGGGGACGCACCGTTTCCTGCTCTCTCTTCCCCTCCTCCCCCTCCGGAGACCCACCCCATGCTTGGCGTACTCGCGCGACCAGGGCTGCTGCTCGCGGCCCTCGCGCTCACTGCTGCTCCCCTCGCAGCACAAACCCGCACGATCACCGGCAAGGTGCTCGAAGAAGGATCGCGCGCCCCGATTGCCGCGGCACAGCTCCAGGTGCAAGGCACCAGCGTCGGCGCGCTCACCCGTGACGACGGCGCCTTTTCCATTGTGGGGGCACCGGCGCGGGAGGTCATTCTCGTGGTGCGCCGCATTGGCTATCCGCTCACGCGCATCACCGTGGCGGCCACGAGCGGCCCGCTCGAGATCGTGCTCAAGCGTGACGTGCTCAACCTCGATCAGGTGGTCGTGACCGGTCAGGCCAGCGGTATCTCACGCCGCAATCTGGCCAACGACGTGGCCAGCGTGAGTGGTGCCGACATGAACAAGGTGTCGGCGCAGTCGATCGAAAACGCCATGCAGGGCAAGATTGCCGGCGCGCAGATCTCGCAGTCCACCGGCGCGCCCGGTGGTGGCAATCGCATTCGCATTCGCGGCATCTCGTCCATTCTCGGATCGGCGCAGCCGCTCTACGTCATCGACGGCGTGATCGTGACCGACGTGGCGATCGGCGCCGGCACCAACAAGGTCACGCGTGCCGCCGGTTCCGCCATTTCGGTGGGCAATCAGGAAGCGCCGGTGAATCGCATTGCCGACCTCAATCCCAACGACATCGAGAACGTCGACATCCTCAAGGGATCAGCCGCCGCCGCCATTTACGGCTCGAAGGCCTCGGGTGGTGTCATCATCATCACCACCAAGCGCGGCCAGGCGGGGAAGCCGCGCTTTGCGCTGCGTACGGGCATGGGCACGGCCGAGCTGGCGTACCGCAACGGGTCCCGCCGCTTCCAGACGCTCGATGACGCGGTGCGCGTCTTCGGCCCCGGTATCACCCCCTTCTTCGACCCCAATCAGTATCTCGACTACGAGACGCTGGCGTACGGCAACCGTCCGGTGAACTCCGACCTCTCGCTCAGCGTGAGCGGCGGCACCGATGCCACGCGCTATTTCGTGTCGGCGAGCCGCCGCAACGAAGAGGGGATCGTGGAGAACACCTTCGCGCGCAAGACCAATGTGCGCGTGAACCTCGACCAGCGCATCTCCTCGCGGCTCAACCTGCAGGTGGGCAACGAGATCCTCAACAACGCCAGCGATCGCGGCCTGTTCGGCAACGACAACGCGGGCAACTCGATCGCGTATACGCTCACCAAGATTCCCGGGTTCCTCGACCTGCGTCGCCGTCCCGACGGCACGTGGCCGGTGAACCAGTTCTACCCGTCCAACCCGCTCCAGACCATCGACCAGTTCGAGAACGACGAGAACGTGTGGCGCAACATCACCACCGCGCGTCTCACGGCCGACCTGCTCACCGGCGACAAGCACACGCTGCAGTTCATCGCCTTCGGCGGGGTGGATCTGCTCAATCAGACCAATCTGATCTACTCGCCGCCCACGCTGCAGTTCGAGCCGGTGGATGGGCTCCCTGGCACGAGCGGCAACTCCAAGACCACCAACCTGCAGCGCAACCTCAACCTGAACGCGGTGCATGGCTGGCAGCCGACCAGCTCCCTCAAGATCACCTCGCAGGTGGGGACGCAGTACGAAGAGCGCGATTTCAACCAGACGCGCGCCTCGGCGCAGAATCTGCTGGGCGGCCTCGAAGTCGTGACCTCGGGCACGGTGCGTGATATCGATGAATCGCGCCTGCGCGTGCAGGACTTCGGTGTATTCGTGCAGAGCGAAGCGTTGTGGAACGAGAAGCTGCTGTTCACGGTGGGCGCGCGCGCCGACCGCAGCAGCAACAACGGCGACCCGGAGAAGTTCTTCCTCTTCCCCAAGGCCGCCAGCTCGTACCGTTTCCAGAACGTCCTCGATGGCTGGATCGACGAGGCCAAGTTGCGTGTGGCGTACGGCGAAACGGGCAACCAGCCACTGTACGGCCAGAAGTTCACCAATCTCGACCTGTCGAGTGTAGGTGGCCTGGGCGCCTTCCGTGTGGGTTCGGTGCGCGCCGCGTCGGACTTGCGCCCCGAGCGGCAGCGCGAGTTCGAGGCCGGTGTGGACCTCAATCTGCTGCGCAACCGCGCCTCCATGTCGGTGACCGGCTTCCGCCGCAACATCTCCGACCTGCTCATCACGCGCACGCTGGCCCCCACCACGGGCTTCAGCAGCGAGACGTCGAATGGCGCCGAGATGCAGGTGACGGGCGCGGAAGTGTCCATCAACGCGTTCCCGGTGCAAACCACCAACGTGACGTGGACGACGCGCCTCAACTGGGGCACGAACCGCTCCAAGGTGACGCGCCTGCCGGTGCCCACCTTCCTCCTGGGCGCGCCGCAGGTGGGCGGCGTGCGTATCGAACAGGGCAAGTCGGCCACACAGATCATCGGCAACGACACGCTGCCGCAGCCCGGCGGGCGCGTGGTGGTGCCGGTGGTGATGGGCGACGGCAACCCGCTCTGGACGGCCGGCCTGAGCAACGAGGTGCGCTACAAGCGCTTCTCGCTGTACGCCCTCGTGGACCAGCAGAAGGGCGGCATGCTGGCCAACGGCACGTGGCGTCACTACGACCTGGGGCAGAACTCGCGTGACTACGACGAGCTCGACGAGCTCGGCCGCAAGAAGGGCGATGTGCGCCGTACCAGCTACCTGCAGGTCACGCGCATCTTCTACCAGAACACGTCGTTCATCAAGCTGCGCGAAGTGACGTTCACGTGGGACATGCCGCAGGCGTGGACGCAGTCGGTGTGGAAGGGCGCGAGCAATGCCCGGCTGTCGCTGAGCGGCCGCAACCTGATCTGGTGGACCAAGTTCCGCGGTGGGGACCCGGAGGCGCAGAACTTCGGCGGTGGTGGTGCCCCCGATGCGGTCCAGCGCAATCGCGAACTGGCCGCCTATCCCGCCAGCCGCAATTTCTGGCTCAACTTCAGCGTGGACTTCTGACCATGACCGCGAATCGCAAGTCCTGGGGTCGCGCGTTCGCACTCCTGGCCGGCTGCGCCACCGCCGTGGCCTGCAACGCCGCCGACATCGGCAACTTCAACAGTCCCAACACCTCGCAGCTCGAGGACAGCCCCAACGCGTCCACGGTCAACACCACTGTGGCCGGCGTTCTCGGGGGGGCTCGCGGTGGCGCCGGTACCTGGGCCAGCACGCTCGGCATCTTCGGGCGCGAAATCATGAACCTCGACGGCGCTGAGCCGCGCAACGTGCTGGCGCTGCTCATCGGCCCGCTCGAGCCTGGCGGCTTTGGCGTGGATGTGGGGTGGACGAACAGCTACCGCAACCTGCGCACCGCCTACACGATCCTCGACGTGATCGACAAGGTGCCCGACTACACGCCGGCGCAGCGCAGCGCGGTAAAGGGGTTCGTGAAGACGTTCATCGCCAACGAATACCTGAACCAGCTGCGCGTGCGTGACACCTTCGGCATCGTCTTCGAGGTGCCGAAGAACCCTACCGAGCAGGGGGCGTTCGTGACCCGCGAGGAAGGGTACACGCGCACGGCGGCGCTGTTCGACGAGGCGCGCACCGATCTTGCGGCCGGTGGTACAGCGTTCCCGTTCACCCTCACCACGGGCTTCGCCGGCTTCAACACCCCGGCCACGTTCCTGCGCTTCAACCGCGCGCTCAAGGCGCGTCTCGAGCTCTATCGTGGGCGCTGGAGCGATGTGCTCACGGCGCTCAACGAGTCGTTCCTCAGCACGGCGTCGGGCACGGCGGCGTCGCTCAATACCGGGGTGTACCATGTGTACAGCACGGCGTCGGGCGATGCGGTGAATCCGCTCTTCGATCCGGCGCCGCGCGCCATCGTGGCGGTGCCCGAGTTCCTCACCGAGGCGCGTAACCGTCCCGACGGGTCGCGCGACCTCCGGGCGTCGAGCAAGGCGGTGGTGGGCACGGTGCTGCTGGCCACGCAGGGGATCAGCTCCAACGTGCGGCCCACGGTGTACTCCACCAACGTCACGCCGCTCCCGATCATCCGCAACGAGGAGCTCATTCTCATGCGCGCCGAAGCCAACATCGGACTGGGCAACCGCAGTGCGGCCATTGCCGATCTCAACTTCGTGCGCACCAACTCCGGTGGGCTCGCGCCGCTGGCGACGGACTTCAGTGGGGATCTCATCACCGAGCTGCTGTACGATCGCCGCTACTCCCTGTTCTTCGAATACGGCCACCGGTGGGTGGACTCGCGCCGCTACAACCGCCTCGGCGAACTGCGCAAGCAGCTGCCGTCGCACCGGGTCTTCCCGCTCGTGCCCATTCCGGTGGACGAGTGCAATCAGCGCACTGCGGCGCTGCCGCGCGGCTGCGTGAACGTGCTGGGGAACTGATCGGAGCCGTCCCCCGGCGGTCGTCGGGGGAACGGCACGGCGGTCGTGGTCTGAGGAACAGCACCACGGAAAACGCGGAATCCCACGGAGTGCGCACGGATGAGCCGATCGGCTCCGTGTGCACTCCGTGGGATTCGTCGTTCGCGGGTGGTTCCCGGTGGGGCTGGTCCGGTGAGGTGCCGCTTACTGCGCCAGTTTCTTCACCACGTCGCTGAGGGCGCGCACACGTGCCGCTTCGGCGTTGCCGGCCGCATCACGATCGAGCTGCGCGGCCAGGGTGGTCAGTGCAGTCAAACGTGCGCTCCCCTTGGCCTTCTCGGCGGCGCCGAGCTGTGCGACCACGCCATCGAGCCATGCCCTGGGCACGGCGCTGTTGCGTGCCAGCTGGTCGGTGTACGCGCGAGCCACCACGAAGGCGGCGGGCCACACCAGCTGGGGCTGCTCCTGCGGATTGAAGTACGCGAACCTCACCAGCTTGGCGGCGTCGAGTTCGTTCTGCGACAGGAACTCGCTGGGGGTGAGTTCGAGCACGTCGAGCCCGCGCGCAATCTCGGAGCCGTAGATGTAGCCGTTGTACCAGTAGGCCGACCAGTGGCCGGCGCTCGTGAGGCGCGTGGCGTCCACGGGGCCGCGATCGAAGTAGGCGATTTCGAACGCCTTGTCGGGATTGGTCCAGTCGAAGACGTTGATGCCGCCCTGGTACCACGACTGCACCATGATCTCGCGTCCCGGCACCGGAATGAGCGACCCGTTGTGTGCGACGCAGTTCTCCTGGCTGGTTTGCGGGGCGGGCAACTTGAAGTAGCTGCGGAAGTCGAGCGAATCGCCCTTGCGCACGAAGATGGCGTCGGCGCCCCACTCCAGCTTGTCGGTGGCCCGGCAGCGCGGCGAGCTGCCGCCGCCCCACTCGTCGGAGAAGAGCACCTTGCTGCCGTCGTTGCTGAAGGTGGCCGAGTGCCACGCGGACATGTTGGTGTCGGCGGCCGCGTAGAGGCGCTTGGGGTTCTTGATGTCCTTGATGTCGAGCAGGATGCCGTAGCCGCTGCACGCGCCGCCGGCGAGACCGAGCGCCGGATACGTGGTGATGTCGTGGCACTGCGTGGGCCCGCGCCCCGCCACCGACGGGCGCATGGGTGCGCCTTCGGGGCGTTCGCGACGGTCACCCGGGGCATCCCCGTGGCGCTTGGCTTCCCCCAGCCCCTCGAAGATGCGCGGCGAGCTCACGATGGCCGCGGCCTGCGGGTTCTTCACCGGAACCTTGATGACTTCAATACGGAACAGCGCGGTATTGGGATCGGCATCAGGAGCACCGGCCGAGCACCCTTCGAGCTCCTGGTTGGAGCGGACACCCGCCGAGCCGGACACGTAGATGTAAACGTTCTCGGGATCGTTGGGGTCGGTAACGAGCGTATTGGTGTGTGAGCCGCGGCAGGTTTGCACCACCTTGATCGACTTGGGCTTCTCGATGTTGCTGATGTCGAAGATGCGAATGCCGCGCGCGCGGTCCTTGCTCACCTCGGCTTCCACCCCCTCGAGTCCGCAGTCCACGCGGCCGGCCACCGCTTCGGCCGAGACGAAGAGCAGATTGCCGTAGACGGTCACGTCGCTCTGCGAGCCGGGGCACACCACGGCTGCACGCAGCTTGGGCTTGCGCGGGTCGGCGATGTCCCACACCTGCCAGCCGCTGTAGTTGCCCTGGAAGACGCGTGTGCCGCTGAACGCGAGGTCGGAGTTCTTGAGGCGCGCGTCGGGGGCGTTCTTGCTGAGGAACGCATCGGACGGCGGTGTGGCCGAGACGAGCTTCATGTTCCACGTGGCCTCCCCGGCGTCGAACCAGCCGGCCTTGAGACCGACACGCGTGTCGGGAACGGGCTGGGCGTGCGCCACGGCGGCGGAGAGGCCAAGCAAGGCGAGAGCGCCACGGGCCGGGAGCGAGTGCGACAGGATGCGCATGGGGACGGGTGGTGGAGGGGAGGGAGATTCAGGGGCGGGAGCGCTTGCGCAACATGAGCTCCATGCGATCGATCTCGGTGCTCTGATCGGCCACGACGTCGGAGACGAACTTGAACACGTCATCATCGTGCGCGGCGTTCTTCGTGGCCATGAGCTCGTCCACCATGGCGATGGCCCCGCGATGGTGCTGGATCATGTACGTGAGAAAGTACCAGTCGAACGCGGGGCCCTTGGCACTGCGCAGGGTGTCGAGCTGCGCCGGGGAGAGCATGCCGGGCATCGCGGCGCTGCCGCCGCTGCCACCCATGCCGGCATGACCGGCATGCTGCATGTGCGCGGCGTGATCGTCGGTGGCGGTGGGCACGGTCTGCTTGCGCATGCGCAGCCAATCCTGCATGAACGCGATCTCGTCGTTCTGCGCAACGGCGATGCGACCGGCCAGCACCTTCACTTCACCACTGGCGCCGTTCGGTTCGGCCATGGCGGACATGACCACGGCCTGTGCGTGATGGCCGATCATGCCCTGCATGAAGGCGACATCGGCGGCGGTGTAGGGAGCAATGCCGCCGTCGCGATCGACGAGCTGGGCGGGGGTGAGAGGGCGCGAAGCCTTGCCCGCGGGAGCGCAGGCGGTGGTGGCGCAGAGGCTCGCGGCGGCCAGCGCAGCGCTGGCGAGCAGACGCAGGGAGGAGGGAGACACGGGAACGCGGCGGTTCGGGGAAAACGGCACGGTGCCCCGAGAACATGCGTTCCGCGCGCGGGAAGCGCCAATGCGCGCGGCACGCTGCTCAGTCGCGCTTGCTTACCACCACGAACCGGGTCCAGTTGGCCGAGACATCTTCGATGTGCCGGGCGATGATCTCGAGGCCGTAGCGTTCGGCGGCCATCGCGCTGGCAACGGCCCCGCGCGTGCGTTCGCCGGCGGCGGCCACGTCGCGCGCGGCTCCGGCAGTGTCGGCGTGCGGTGTGGAGACCAGCCAGCTGTGGCGCGCAAAGAAGATGCGGCACTGTGCGAGCGCCACAGGATGACTGTGCACATCACGCAGCTCGGCCAGTGTGGCACCGCGTGGCGCCAGCAGGCAGAGGTGCACCGGGACGCGCGTTTCGGCGCGCACCTCCACCGCATCACCCACTGCCTCGAGGGCATCGAGCGCAATCTTCACGCGCCCCACGATCGCATTCTCCACCGGCACGATGGCGTAATGCGCATCACCCGCCAGCACGCGCGCCAGCGCGTCGGGGAACGTGGCCGAGGGGACGGGCTCCGCGCCGTCAGGCCACTGCTGGCGAATGGCCATTTCGGAGAAGGCGCCAATCTCGCCCTGGAAGGCGACACGGGGAATGGGAGTGGTGGGGGTGGTCACGGGGGTGGCGGGGGGCAGGGGGCGGGAGGCAGGAGGCAGGGAGCAGGGAGCAGGACGCAGGACGCTGCGGGTGAAGCCGGATACATATTGACAGCGATATGCGCGAGCCGTAGTGTCTCTGGCATGATGCGTCACTTCTATGCCAGCCGATTTTATTACGTGCCGACCCGCATGGGCCTCGGCATGTTTGGCGTGCGCAGCTAAGTCCTGACGCTCCCGACCGACCGAGAGGCCCGTGCAACCGCACGGGCCTCGGTCGTTTCGGGGCTTCGCGCGGTGAAGCGGGCTCCTCGGTGACCACTGTCACCACACCCTGAGGACCGCATGATCATCGTCACCACCGCCGGCATCACCGCTGACCAGTTGGACCGCCTCATCGAACACGTGGAGGCGGCCGGGCTGCGCACGCACGTGTCGCGCGGTGAACAGCGCACCATTGTGGGGTGCATTGGCGAAGAGGGCAAACTCGGCGAACTCGGACTCACGCAGCTCGAGGGGGTGGAGCGCGTCATTCCCGTACTCAAGCCCTACAAGCTGGCGTCGCGGGAGTTTTCGCTGGGGGATACGGCCATCCGCCTGGGCGACCCGGCCGGCACGATCATCGGCGGGCGCGAGGTGGTGGTGATGGCGGGCCCGTGCAGTGTGGAAGGGCGCGACATGATGTTCGACACGGCGCGCGCGGTGCAGGAGAGTGGTGCGCGCCTGCTGCGTGGCGGCGCCTTCAAGCCGCGATCGAGCCCCTACGCCTTCCAGGGGATGGGCGAAGAGGGGCTGCGCATCATGGCCGAGGTGCGCGCGGAGACGGGGATGCCCATCGTGACCGAGGTGATGGACCCGCGGCAGGTGGAGCTGGTGGCGAGTTACGCCGACGTGCTGCAGATCGGCGCGCGCAACATGCAGAACTTTTCGCTGCTCTCGGAGGTGGGCAAAGTGCAGCGGCCGGTGCTGCTCAAGCGCGGGCTGAGCGGCACC
This sequence comes from Gemmatimonas sp., assembly GCF_027531815.1. Taxonomy (NCBI): domain Bacteria; kingdom Pseudomonadati; phylum Gemmatimonadota; class Gemmatimonadia; order Gemmatimonadales; family Gemmatimonadaceae; genus Gemmatimonas; species Gemmatimonas sp. The sequence goes on from NZ_JAPZSK010000017.1 coordinate 185,976, forward strand.
ATCACCGAGCTGCTCATGGCGGCCGAGTACATCATGGCGCAGGGAAACGGCGACGTGATGCTGTGCGAGCGTGGTATTCGCACGTACGAAACGGCCATGCGCAACACCATGGATGTGGCGGCCATTCCCGTGCTCAAGCGCGAGACGCATCTGCCGGTGATCGTGGACCCCAGCCATGCCGGTGGGCGCGCACATCTGGTGACGCCGCTGGCGCTGGCGGCGGTGGCCGCAGGGGCGGACGGGCTGATCGTGGAGGTGCATCCCGACCCCGCGTGTGCGAAGAGCGATGGCGAGCAGAGCCTCACGCCGGCCGCGTTTGCGCAGATGATGACGCAGGTGCAGGCGGTGGCGCGGGCGGTGGGGCGGGATTGTGCCGTGACGGCGGCAGCCGGCGGTTGGCGCGATGAGGTGACCGCATGAGCCCCGCCGATCAGGCGCAGCTCACGGCGCAGCGCGCGGGGCAGCCGGTGCCGGCCCTCGCGCGTGAGGCGGGGTTGCCGGCGGGGCAACCAAGGGCGGTTCGCTGCCGCCCCTCCAGCCGCGACACCCGCGCCTTGAGTGCCTGCACGGTGCTGGTGAGCTGCGCCAGTTGGTCGGGGGATGGGGCGGTCGATGCAGGCGCGGGCTGTGCCGCTGCCGCCGGGGGATGCGCTTCCGCCACGCGGGCAGATCGGGGCGCTCCACGGCGAGCGAGGGAATGGACTCGGTGAGCTGACGAACGAGAATGCGCTGCGTGCTGTCACCCGCCATGGCCGTGCGTCCGGTAAGCGCATACCACGCCACGAGTCCCAGCGAGTAGAGATCGGCGCGCCCGTCGACATGGTCGCCGGTGGCCTGCTCGGGGCTCATGTACTCGGGGGTGCCCACGACCTCGCCCACGCGCGTGAGGCCGGCGTGTTCGCTCACGGGGGTGATTGCACGGGCAATGCCGAAATCCATGACGAGCACACGTCCCGTGGCGCGCTCGATCATGATGTTGTCGGGCTTGATGTCGCGGTGTACCACCCCGCGGCCGTGCGCATACGCCAGCGAGTAGGCGACGTCCTGCACGAGGCGTACGGCGTCTCGCTGTGACAACGGTCCCTCGCGGGTCACGCGCAACGCGATACCGGCTCCGGAGGGCGCCGGCCACCACGGCGAGGTCGCCGCTCACCCGATGGGCTTGCGGCCGGGCGCCGGCACAACGGCGCGCCCGATGGTGCCGCGATCGCTGCCAAACCAGATGCTGCGCGTGCTCTTGTCGAACACCATGTGACGCACCGTATTGGGCACGGCGGGGCCGAGGTCGACCTGCGCGATGAAGCTGTTGCTGCGCGGGTCGAAGCCCACCAGGCGATTGGGCTGCCGCCCCGTCTCCACCAGCCAGAGGCGATCGGCGTCGTCGACGGTCATGGCGTAGGGCATGCTGGTGCCGCCACCGGGGAGTGCCCACTCCTTCACCACGCCGCTCACCGGGTCGAGACGCCCCACCATGCCGCGCGAGTAGTCGCCGTACCACACCGCGCCGTCGGTGGTGAGCGCAATGCGGCGGCCGCGCGCGCGCTCGTCGGGAAGCACGTACTCGCGCACGCGCATACTCTGCGGGTCGATGGTGCCCAGCTTGTTGGTGCCGAAGAGATTGAACCACGGCCGACCGCCCTTGTCCATGACGATGCCGTAGGGGCGCGCGCGCGGAGTGGCGATGCTGGCCAGCTTCACTTCACCGGTCTTGCGGTTGAGGAACCCCACCATGTTGCTGTTCTGCAGCGTGAACCACAGATCGCCGACGGTAGTGAAGGTGATGGTGTGCGGGTCCTTCGCGTTGGGGTCGGGCATGGGGTAGCGGGTGATCTTCCCCGTCTTGCCGTCGATGCGCCCGATCATGCCATTGCGGTTGCCGGCGTACCACGCGTCACCCTGCGCGTCCACGTTCACGGTGTGCGGGTGGGTGCCGGGATCGATCTCGAAGCGCTCGAACTTTTTCGTCTTGGGGTCGAAGCGCGCCACGTAGTTGCCCTCCTGCCCCACGAACCAGATGCGCCCCTGCGGATCGACGCTGGGATCACGCGGGCGGCCAGCGGCGCCCCACGGCACGTCCCATTCGGTGAGTTGCACGGTATCGGCGGCGGCACGCGCCTGCGCCGACACCCGCGCGGGCATCGGCAGCTGGGCCAGCGCGACGGCGGCGAACACCAGGGCGGCACGGGGAGCACGGGACAACGGCATCATGGGTGGTCTCCGGCAGGGGAAAGCAGCGGTAGGACGACTTCAAACGTGGCACCGCGCGGGACATCCAGCAAACCGATGCGGCCACCGTGCGCCTGCGCAATGGCGCGGGCAATGGCGAGGCCGAGTCCGGCACCGGTGGTTTCGGCGTCGCGCGCGCGTTGCACCCCATGCACGAAGCGCTCGAACACGCGCTCCCGCTCCGCAGGCGGAATGCCGGGCCCCTCGTCGGCCACGGTCAGGTGCAACGCATTGGCGGTACGCTGCTGGCGCACCCGCACGGTGGTGCCGACGGGCGCGTGCTTGAGCGCGTTGTCGAGCAGGTTGAGCACGAGACGATGGAGCAGCATGGCGTCACCCCGCACCGTGGTCGCCGGCGTGAGCGATTCCGGCTCCACTTCCAGCGTCACGCGCTGTGAATCGGCGAGCGAGCGCACGCTGCGCACGGCATCGTGCACGAGTGCCGGCATGTCCACGGCGTCGTGGCGCATGGCCTCGTCGCGCCCGGGCTGGTCGCCGGCGTCCACGCGGGTGAGCAAGAACAGGTCATCCACGATGCGCGAGAGCCGCACCGATTCGCCGTGCACGACGGTGAGTGCCTCCCGGTACTCCGTCTCGCTGCGGCTGCTCCGCCGCAGTGTCACCTCGGCTTCGCCCCGAATGATGGCGATGGGGGTACGCAGTTCGTGCGACGCGTCGGCCACGAACTGCCGCTGCGTACGGAAGGCGTCACCCACGCGCGCGAGCAGGTCATTGATGATGCGCGCCAGTCGCCCGAGTTCGTCGTGCGCATGTACCACGGGCAACCGTTCATCGAGATTGGCCGCGGTGATGCCAGCGGTGCGTGTGACGATGGCATCGAGTGGCGCAAGACTGCGCCGCGCGAGCAGGAAGCCCGCAATGAGCGCCACGAGCGACGCCAGCGGGATGGCAAACAGGATGGTGGTGCGCACCTGCCGCAGCAGCAGGGTGTCGTCCACATCGGAGCGCAGCGCCGTGATGAGCAGCGCCGGTTCGTTCTCGTCGCCGGCTTCGGGCACGACGCGCAGCAGCGCGGCGCGTGCCGGCCCGCTCTCCAGCACGAGGTCGCGCACCACCACGGCGGAGTCGGAGAGCGCGCCGGCGTCGCGCTGTGCCCGCACCTGCGCCATGAGTGTGCGCACCGCCGTGGGCAGCACCACCGCCGGTTGGGCGACCTCCGGCTGCCGCGCCGCCATGAGCTGCTCGGCTTCGTCGGTGATGAAGATGTCGAGATCTCCCACGCGCAGTTCGCGCAGCACGGCCTGCTCGTGCTCGCCGCGCACCGTCTCCACCTCGCCACGTGCGGCCGCGGCGCGCCGCTCGACCAGGATGGCACCGGCCACAGCCCGCGCCGACTCGCGCACCACCGTGGCGGCGCGTTGGCGCACGACCCGCTCGAGAGTGAAGAAGCCCACCCAGGCAAAGGCGATGAGAATGACGGCCAACACCCCGGCGTTGAGGGCCGTGAGCCGCAACAGGATGGACGGACGCAGCGGCAGCACGCGTTACACCGGCGCGATGTCGGTGAGCACGTAGCCCACACCACGCCGCGTATGCAGCAGCGGCGTGAAGGGCTCGCGGTCGATCTTCCCCCGCAACCGGTTCACATACACCTCCACGGCATTGGTGAGCGGGTCATGATTGTCGTCCCACACATGCGCCACGATGTCGGCGCGCGACACCACGTGCCGCGCGTTGCGCACGAGCAGCTCGAGCAGGGCGAACTCCTTGCCGGTGAGCGGGATGGGCACACCACCGCGAGTGGCGGCGTGGGCCTGCAGGTCCACCACGAGATCGGCCAGCTGCACCTGCATGGGCTGCACCGCCTCGGGGCGACGGAGCAGGGCGCGCAGACGCGCGAGCAGCTCGCCGAAGTCGAAGGGCTTCACGAGATAGTCGTCGGCGCCCGCATCGAGCCCGGCAATGCGGTCGCTCACGGCATCGCGCGCGGTGAGCATGAGCACGGGGGTGTGCACGTGGCGCGCGCGCAGCGTGTGCACCACACCAAAGCCGTCGGTCCCGGGGAGCATCACGTCGAGCACGATGGCGTCGTAGCTGTTCACCACGGCCTGTGTAATGGCCTGCGTGCCGTCGGCGCACACATCCACGGCGTACGCTTCCTCGCGCAGGCCGCGAGCGATGAGGCCGGAGAGCCGAGGATCGTCTTCAACGACGAGCACACGCATGCGGGGTAGCGCTAGAGGTGGACGGGGCGGGCGCGGCGCTTTTCTTCCGGACGGCGGCGGAACCAGCTGGCCACGAGATAGAACTCGTCGAGGTCGTGCGTGGGGACGTCGGCGCCCGCGGGATCGGCCCCGGCGTACACCCGCTGCACGAGCGCCGTGAAGGCTTCCTGCTCCTCGGGCGTGCGTGGCGCACGCACCTCGGCGCGCACGGTGCCGCGGCGAATGAGATACACCCACTCGGCGTCGGCGTGCCCGATGGCGTGATAGCGGAAGGTGAGGCGGTCGACGTTGGCGTGAAAGTGCTGCACGCGTTCGTGCAACCAGCGTACGTGCGCGAGGCGGTCGCGCAACACGCCGGCGCGTTCGAAGGCCAACTCGCCGGCGGCGCGCTGCATGGCATCTTCGAGCAGTCGCACCGGGACGTCGCCGTGTCCCTCGAGAAAAGTGCGTACGTGGGCGGCGGCTTCGCGGTACCCCAGCGGCTGGCCGGCCCCGATGCACGGCCCGGCGCAGGTGCCCAGGTCGTGGCGCAGGCACCCGGGGGCCCGTGCCCGCGCCGCGGCGCGCGGTCGGGTGGCGGGGTCGTCGGCAAACCACAGGGCACTGCCGCGCGCCCGGCCGGTGCCGCGCACGGTGTCTTCGAGGGTGCAGTCGCGCAGCCCGGTGGCTTCGGCGAGGGCGCGCACGGCGTCGCGTACACGCGCCACGCGGCGGAAGGGGCCGAAGAGCGCCACGGCGGCGGGATCGTCGGAGCGCGCCACCACCCGCAGCCCGGGGACGGGGCCGCCGGTGAGGGCCACGTAGGCGCGTGGCCACTCGTCCATGACCATCATGGTGTTGAAGTGCGGCCGGTACTGCTTGATGAGGCGCAGCTCACGCAGCAGGGCGCCGAACTCGGTGTTGGTGTACTCCCACACGATCTGGAAGGCGTGGCGCAGGATGCGCGCGGCCTTGTTGCGGCGTCCCGTGGCGCGGAAGTACGAGAGCAGGCGGGTACGCAGTGCGCGCGACTGCCCCACGTAGATCACGCTGCCGGTGGGGCCGAGCATGCGGTAGACCCCGGGGCGGTTCTCCACGCCCTCCCGCACGAGTGCGCGGAGCTGCTTGCGCTGGGCGGGGGTGGTTTGCGGCGGCTTGACGTGCAGGCGCGGGGCGGGGTCGTGCATGCTGGCAAGCTAGTGGTTGCGCGCTTTCTCGCGACACACTGCGACACGTTGCGACACGCTGCGGGGCGCTCCCGCTCACCCCGTTCGCTGCTCACTTCGGGGGTGGCCGGGCGCGCTCCGGCGCACCGCGCCTCCGCACGCCGGCGTCACCCCCTCAGGGATCCGCTCACGGGGCGGCGGGGCGCCCCGCGGCTGCACTCGCTCGGCGTCGCTGGCGCTGCGGCACCCGGCGTGGCGCGCGCTGCGAGATGCGACGCGGTGCAGAGATCCAGCGGTGGGGCCCCGCCGCCCGAGCGAGCGGCTCTCTGAGGGGGCGACGCCGGCGCGTGAGCGCACGGCCGCCCCCGAAGCAAGCCGCGAGTCGGGTGAGTGGGTACCCCACCGCGTGTCGTGGCGGCCCCCTGGCAACTCACGTCTCGTACTGGAGCGACTCGCGAAACTCGCCCGCCTGACGGCGGATCTGCACCAGCTCCGGCTCGGCCATGCCGTCGAGGTGCTTGGTCATCATGCGCATGCGCGGGTGCCTGGCGAACCGCTCCCGGTGCTGCGCCATGAAATCCCAGTAGAGAAAGTTCATGGGGCAGGCGTCGGGGCCCGTGCGCTGCTTCACGTCGTAGCGGCACTCGCCGCAGTAGTTGCTCATGCGGTTCACGTAGGCGCCACTCGCCACATAGGGCTTGCTGGCCAGCACCCCGCCGTCGCCCCAGGTGCCCATGCCCGCCACATTCGGCAGTTCCACCCACTCGTAGGCGTCGGTGAACCCCGCCCAGTACCAGCGCGACAGTGCGGCGGGTTGCACGCCCAGCAAGGTGGCGAAGTTGCACTGGATCATGAGCCGGCCGATGTGATGCGTGCGGCCGTAGTCGCGCACCTGCCGAATGGTGTCGGCGAGGCATCGCATCTCGCAGGCGCTGCCCTCCACGCCGCCGTACGCTTCGCCATCGGGCGCCCAGAACCACGAGGGCAGCCCCAGCGGGGCCTCGAGCGCGTTGGCCGTACGCAGCCCGGGCATGAGCTGCCAGTACATGCCGCGGATGTACTCGCGCCAGCCGAGGATCTGCCGGATGAACCCTTCGGCGCTGGCGATGGGCACGTGGCCCTCGCGATACGCGCGTTCGGCGCGCTTCACCACTTCGAGCGGATGCAGCAGCCCCACGTTGATGATGCTCGAGAGCGTGGAGTGCAGCAGATCGGGGGCGCCGTGCACGAGGGCGTCTTCGTACGGGCCGAACTCGGGGAGCCGTTCGACGACGAACCGCTCGAGCCATGCCTTGGCGTCGCTACGTGTGACCGGCAATCCGAAGCGGTCTACCGAACCCCAGCGCCCCGTCCAGCGCGACACGCGCGCCATCTGCTCACACGTGATGGCATCGGGCTCCACGCGCCACACGTTGGGTACGGCGCGATGCTTCGGCCAGGGCTTGCGATTGTCGGCGTCGAAATTCCATTCGCCGCCGCTGGGAGTTCCGTCGGCCTCCATGAGGATGCCGTGCTTGCGCCGCATCTCGCGATAGAACCACTCCATGCGGTACTCCTTGCGGCCGCGCGCCCAGGTGGCGAACTCCTCGCGCGACGCGAGAAAGCCGCGATCCTCGCGCAGCACGAGCGATACGCCCTGCGCCTCGAGGAGGGCGCGCGCGCGGTCGAGTTCGTCCACCATGTCCTGCTCGCGCCCTTCCGTGGCCACGACGCGCGACGCGTGCAGTTCGCGCGCGATGTCGGCGAGTCCCTCGGCGTACGACGGCGCGTTGCGCAGCACGACCCGATGGCCGGCCGCTTCGAGGGACGCGGCGAAGTGACGCATGGCCGAGAGCAGCAGGACGAGCTTCTGCCGGTGCCAGGGGAGCGATGCGCCCTTGGCGACGGACTCGAGCAGCACCACGACCACATCGGCGCGCGGCTCGCGCGGGATGTTGGCTACCGCGCGGGAGCACTCCCAGGGGGCGACGAACGCCAGCGTTGGACCGGACACGCGGGGGCAACGGCCTGGCGGGTGGACGCGTTCCCGTCCGTCGGTGTGCATCTGCTTCCCACCCCCTGCAACCCGCCCCCTGCCCCCTGCTTCCTGCCTCCTTCGCCGCCGCGAAGAAGGGAGCAGGGAGCAGGGAGCAGGGGGCAGGCAGCAGGTGCAGCAGGTGCAGCGGCTAGTCCGTCGCGTCCATATCCACCTGACCCGACAGGCGGCGGGAGAGGTGCGACCAGCTCATGCCCACGGCCAGCAGCAGGGCGGTGCAGACGAGCACGACGTACGTGATGCCGCGCGAGGAGGTGGCGCTCACGATGCCGAAGTCGATGAGCAGCCAGACGAGGCCACCGGAGAGGGCGAGCACGAGCAGGGCACCGCCCATGCCAATGGAGCGGCGCGTGGCGTTGAGGAAGATGCCCCAGCCGCCAAGCAGGGCGAGGCCGGCGAGGAACTTGAGCGACGCGGGGCCGCTGGTGGGTTCACCGGTGCGCAGCGGGGCCAGAGCCCAGTGGAAGTAGCTCACCCGCTCGGGGTTGTAGGTGGCAAACACCAACACCAGCGCGGCGAGCGTGCGGGCGGCGATGCCGCCGAAGCCGGGGCCGTTAGCCATGAGAGGGAGCGGAGGAAGAGGAGAGCAGGCGCCGTGACAGCACGGTGAGGCACCAGCCGGTGGTGACGGCAATGAGCAGGAACTTGAGCGAGGCGGCGACGCCCGCCAGTGCGGCCAGCGTCGCACTGGGCCCCGCTTCGATCATGCGCCACAGCGCCCAGTTCTCCGCGGCGTCGAGTGGCGTACAGGCGAGTACCGCGGCACCCAGGGCGGCACCGGCGCGGTCCATCGTGCTGCCGGGGTGCGTGAAGCGCGGCTGCCGCAGCAGCTGCACACTCCAGCGGAAGAACCACGGATAGACGAGCAGGAAGCCCACGTCCACGCCCAGGCTAACCCGTGCCGACTCGGTCACGCCGGCGATGCGCCAGCTGTCGAGGATCTCGCGGGCCCGTGCGCTGGTAAAGGCGAGTTCGTACGCCACGATGCCCCCCGGCGTAACCGCCGCGAGCGGGGCGTCGATTCCCCGCAGCTGCAGCAGGAGAATCAGTGACAACGTGGCAAAGAACAGCCAGATCAGCAGGCGGGACATTCCCACACGGTAGCGCCGGGTGTTCGCGGGCGGAACGGGAAGGCGCTATTTCTTCGGCATGAATGCAATTCCTGTGACGGCCGACGCGCTGCTGGGTATTGCCGTGGGCTTCGGGCTCGCGGCCGCGGCCGGCTTTCGCGTCTTTGTGCCGCTGCTCGCCGCCGCCATTGCCGCGAAGACGGGGGTGCTGGAGCTGTCGCCCGGCTTCCAGTGGCTGGCCACCACGCCGGCGCTCGCGGCACTCGGCACGGCCACGCTCCTCGAGGTCGGGGCCTATTCGGTGCCGTGGCTCGATCAGCTGCTCGATCTGGTGGCCACCCCGGCCGCCATGGTGGCGGGGATGGTGGCGGCGGCCAGTGTGGTGGTGGATCTCCCCCCGGTGCTCAAGTGGGGCGCCGTGCTGCTGGCCGGCGGGGCAGCGGGCGTGACACAGGGGGCCACGGTATTCACCCGCTTCAAGAGCACCACCCTCACCGGCGGCATGGGGAACCCGGTGGTGAGCACGCTCGAGCTGGTGAGCGCGGTGGTCACGAGCGTGCTGGCGATCTTCCTGCCCATGCTCACGCTGGTGGCGGTGCTGCTGCTGTTCGTGTTCTTCACGCGGCGCGTGCACGGCGTGCTTTTCGGTCGTCGCGCGGCGCGGGCGGCGGCCGCTGCCGCCAACGGCCCGCCCAAGGTGCCGCGCGGGCCCATGCGGCGCTGATTCACGACGGCCGCGGTGCGGGTGGCGCGGTGCAGGTCGCGCGTTGCGGGTCGCGCGGTGCCGCGCCGCCACACGCTACCCCGGCTTCGCCACCATGCACCACACCGCGTAGACGAGCGGCGCGGTGGCAGTCCAACCCCATACGCTCCAGCGGCCATAGGCGCGCACGAGTGGCTCGTCGTTGGCGCCCCCGGTGTGCTGCACCATGCGCCGCTGCGCGGGCACGAGCACGACGAGCCAGAGCACCGTGGAGAGCGTGAGCGCCACGAGTGCCTGCCGTATCCACGGCGTGTCCCACAGCGGCAGGCCGCGCTGCAGCGCCAGCGTGATGCCGCTCACGGTGAGCAGTGCGCCGCCACCCACGGTGAAGCACCAGTCGGTGATCACGATGGCACGCGCGGCGCGCCGGAAGTCGTGCGTGTGCCGCGCGCGCCAGAAGATGGCGGTCCACACACCGGTGACGATCACGTTCCCCACGAACACGATCGCGCCCAGCACATGCGCGGTCTTGAGGAACGCATCGAGCGTCACGGCGCGCGGCGACTCACTTGGGCGTGCCCACCACCGGGGTGATGCGGATGTTGCGGTACTCCACCGACGTGTGATCGCCCTGCAGGTAGATGGGCCCCGGTTCGCCTTCGTTGGCGTCGAGCGCACCACCGGTGATGCCGGGAATCGTCTGATCGGCGATTACCGTCTTGCCGTTCAGCACCACCGTGACGCGGCGACCGATGAGCGTGATGTCGAAGGTCTGCCACACGCCGGCGCCCAGGTGCGCCTGCTCGTTGGGCACGAGGAAGCCGTACACGCCGCCCAGGTGCGTGGAGAGCGGTTCGCCGAGCGGGCTGTCTTCCACCTGCACCTCATGACGACCGCGCAGATAGATGCCGCTGTTGCCGTTCTTGGGGACGCGGAACTCGAGATGCAGCCTGAAGTCGGTGAACTTGTCTTTGGTGGCGAGGTTGGCGCCCGACTTGGTGTTGGTGAGCAGGCCGTTGATGACCTTCCACTGATTGTCACCGCCGGGCAGCGCTTCCCACGCGTTCATGTCGTTGCCGCCGAAGAGTACGATTTCCTTGCCCCACACCGGCGGCGCGCCGCGACGCAGCGTTGGCGCGCGGACGCCGGTGAAGCGGTGCTTTTCACCGTTGGGCTGCGTGATGATCCCCGCCAGCTTGTCACCGGTGAGCGTGGCCTCCACCTGCACATCGGTGGCCTGCAGCTCCCACTGCGGCGGCAGCGTGAACTGCACGCGCCCGTTGTCGTAGGTGACCTTGCCAAGGGGGCGCGCACTGCCGCCGCCGGCCACGAACCGTCCCACCAGCGTCCGGTGCCCTGAGAGCGAGACCTCGAACCAGCTGGGATACACCCGTTCGGTCCCCTGCACCGTGAGATCCCAGCGGCCAATGATCGGCGCCCCCGCCTGCGCCTCGGCGGTCAACGGGAGCGCAGCAATGAAGCAGGCAGCAGCCAGGGACAGCAGCGGGCGAACCATGCGCGAGCACCTCGAACGCAAGAAGTGGTGAGGAAAACGGATCGCCCTAATCCTCACGCCCGTCCCCGGCCGTGGTAACCCCCGCCGCCCGGATGGCCGCCCGAATACGCGGGTACGTGCCACACCGACAGATGTTGCCGTCCATGGCGCGATCGATCTCCGCGTCGGTGGGGGTGGGCACCGCTGCCAGCAGCGCCGCCGCGCTCATGAGTTGCCCCGACTGGCAGTAGCCGCACTGGGCCACATCGTGCGCCAGCCACGCGGCGCGCAGCGCGTCACCCACGGCGCCGCCCAGTCCCTCGATGGTGGTGATGGACTTCCCCGCCACACTGCCCACCGACAGCACGCAGGCGCGCATCGCCTCGCCATTCACGTGCACGGTGCAGGCGCCGCAGAGCGCCAGGCCACAGCCGAAGCGGGTGCCCACCAGCCCGAGTGTTTCGCGCAGCACCCACAGGAGTGGCATGTCGCCGGGCACGTCGACCTCACGGCGCACGCCATTCACTTCGAGCACCAGGGGGGCGGTCATGACGCAGTGCTCGGCGCAGTGCCCGGCGCGCTCTGGGGCGGTGCCACCGGCAGACGCAGCGGCAACGTGCGCAGCCGCGTGCCGGTGAGCGCGAAGAGCGCATTGGCCACTGCCGGCGCAACCACCGGCAGCGCGGGTTCGCCAATGCCCGATGGCAGGCGGGTGCTGGGCACGAGGGTGGTGACGATGGTGGGACACTCGGACATGCGCAGCGGCGGGTAGTCGTTGAAGTTGCCGGGGCGAATGCGGCCGTTCTCCAGTCGTACCTCGCCGTGCAGGGCGGCAGAGAGCCCGAAGATGGCGCCCCCCTCCACCTGCTGCCGCACGCCGTTGGGATTCACGACCAGCCCGCAGTCCACGGCGCACACCAGCCGGTGTACCCGCACGCGTCGCGCCGCGTCGAGCGAGAGCTCGGCCACCATGGCCACCACGGTACCGAAGCTCCAATGCAGTGCCACGCCGCGCGCCTGTGTGGCGCCGTCGGCGGCGGGCGCCAGGGGCGATCCCCACGCGCTGTCGCGTGCGACCGTCTCGAGCACCCGGCGTGCCCGCGCGTGCGAGCGCAGCAGCTGCAAGCGGTACTGCAGCGGGTCGGCGTTGGCGGCGTGCGCCAGTTCGTCCACGAACGATTCGAAGAAGAACCCTTGGTGTGAGTGCCCCACGGCGCGCCACGACCCCACCGGGACCGGCAGCTCCACCTCGAGGTGTGTCGAGCGGATGGCGGGAAACTCGTATGGCTGATCCCACGTGCCTTCGGCCGTGGTCTTGTCGGGGACAAACGATGGATACGGGATCCCGATGCGCTGGCTGAGCGCCTTGAATGGGGCCTGACTGGCGGAATGGCAGACCACACTTGTGGCCACGCCGCGCGCATCGAGGGCGGCGCGCAGCCGTGACGCCGCGGCGGGACGATAGAAGTCGTGGCGCATGTCGTCCTCGCGGCTCCAGATCGTCTGCACCGCCACGCCGGGCGCGGCCATGGCAATGCGCACCGCCTGCGCCACGTAGTCGACCTCCAGCCGACGGCCGAATCCGCCGCCCAGCTGCTGCTGGTGCAGCGTGACGCGCGATACGTCTACCCCGGCCACCTCGGCCGCCGCCATGCACGCCACCCCCGGCACCTGGGTACTCGTCCACAGCTCCACCCCGGCGTCGGTCACGCGCACGGTGGCGTTCATGGGCTCCATGGTGGCATGCGCGAGATAGGGCGCCTCGTAGGTCACGTCGAGCACCCGGTCGGCGGCGGCCAGAACGCCCAGCGCATCGCCCGTGCTGCGGAAGGGGAGGCCGGTGTCGGTGTGCGCTGCGTCGCGTAGCTGCGCGGCCACGTCGTCCGACCCCAGCGCCAGATGCGGCCCGGGAAAGAACTGCACATCGAGCGCCGCCAGCGCCTGCCGGGCCTGCCACCAGCCATCGGCAATGACCGCCACTCCCGGCACCTCGCCGTAACGGCTTCCCGGCAGCTCAACCACGGTGTGCATGCCGGCGCGATCGCGCAGGGCCTCGCGCCGAAAGCCCGAGACCGTGGCGCCGAGCGACGGGGCCATGCTCACGGCGGCGTAGCGCATGCCGGGGAGGCGCACGTCGAGGCTGTAGCGTGGGGCGCCGCGCACGATGGCATCGCCGTCGATGCGTGCCCGGTCACGACCCACCAGCCGATACTGCGCCGGGTCGCGCAGCGTCACGTCGCGCACCGCCATGCCGGCCGCCTCGCGCACGAGGGTGCCGTAGGCAAACGACTGTGCGCCGGCATGCACCACGCCCGCCTCGGTGCGGCAGGCGCTGGCGGCCACCCCCGCGCGCGCCGCGGCGGCCGCCACGAGCTGGGCCCGCGCCGTGGCGCCGGCGGTGCGCGCCACCTCCCACACATCGCGCACGCTCGACGAGCCGCCGGTCATCATCACGCCCACTTCGCGCACCGTCTTGGCGGTGAGCCACCGCGCGGCGCGCACACCGGAGTGCTCTTCGAGATCCTCGTGAAACGGGAGCCCGTCGAGGATGGCCGCGATGTTGTTGTAGATGCGATCGACCCCGCTGTGCACCACTCGCAGCTGCGCCCAGTCGCAGTCGAGCTCCTCGGCAATGAGCATGGCCAGCGCGGTGTGAATGCCCTGCCCCATTTCGGCCTTGGGGGAGAACACCGTGACGCGGCCGTCGGGGTGCACCGCGAGCCAGCCGTTGAGCGGCACCCCGTCGTTGCCCGCCACGGGGGCACGCCCGGGGTGCAGCCGTTGGCGCGGCGGGGTGAGCGACCATCCCAGAACCAGCGCGCCGGTGGCGCCCAGCCCTGCCAGCAGGAAGGTACGTCGTCTCATATTGTAATAAAGATGCCACGTCGCCCGGGGTGGCGACAGCGTTCCCTTTCTCCCGCCTGTCCGCCATGCTCTCCGTTCGTGTCGCCTCGTCGTCCGCGTCTGTCGCGGCCATCGTCCTGCTCGCGGCCTGCGCCCCGGAGACGTCGTCCAAGGCATCGGAGGCCAAGGTGGCCGAAGCTGCGGCGCAGATGGTGCGCCAGGTGCGCACGCTGGGACCCGGCGACCTGCAGATGGTGAGTGAGGATCGCACGGTGGCCATTGAAGTGGCGGGCGATTCGGTGCACGTGTTCATGGTCAACAGCCAGATCAGCGTGCCCGTCACGTACATCGAGAACGTGAAGTACACCGACAACCGCCTGCGCTTCGACATCAAGGGCATTGGCATGAAGGTGTTCGAAGTGGGCGATGGCACCGACGGTGCCGTGTTCACCCAGGTCGACGCGCTCAAGTTCGTGGCGACCGTGATTTCCCGACAGAACGCCATGGAGAAGCAACCATGATGACGAATGCCTCGCAGTGGGGGCGTGTGGTGGCTGCGGCCGCCGTGGTGGGACTGTGTGTGGCGTGTGGTGGTGGCGGCGCCGACTCGGGGGCGAGCGAGGTTACGTCGGGCGCATCGGGGGGCACCCGTGAGGGTTCGCCCGGCATGCAGCTAAGCACCGGCACCAACGATTCCACGGCGCTCGAGGGCGCCGAGGTGCGCATCACGAGCACCGACGGGTCGATCACGCTGGCCGTGCTGCGCGACACGGTGATCATGCAGCTGAGTGACAGTCTGCGGCAGGGTGTGGCGTTGCAGGTGGACAGTGCCACTCGCGCCAAGGACGACGGCGTGGGGGGCATGATTGCCAACATGGTGGGGAGCGCCGTGAAGGCCGCGGTCTCGACCGCCATGGGCGTGGCGCTGCGCGCCCCGGCGTCGCAGGTGACCGATCTCCGCTACGAGAACGGGCATCTCACCTTCAAGGTGGACGGCGGCTCGGTGAAGTTCAGCGCCAAGGGGAAGAGTGACGGCAGCGGTGCGCCATTCGCCCCCGAGGACGCCCAGCGGTTCATGGAGGCCGTGCAGGCCGCGAAGGCGCGACAGACGGCGATGTAAGGTTTGGGGCGCGTCTACTGGCGCGCGTTTATTGACGCGCGTCTGCTGCCGGTCAGCTGCTGCAGCTGAGCATGGAGCAGCCGGCCTTGTGGCGCGCCCACTCAGGGCGGCGGGCTACCAGCGCGGCGTGCTGCGGCTGCTCGGTGTACGGGGTGCGCAGCACGGTCAGCAGGGTGTGCACCAGCGACGCATCGCCTTGCGTGGCGGCGTCGATGGCCTGCTGCGCCACATAGTTGCGCAGCACGAACCACGGATTCACCGCATGCATGGCGGCCTGCCGCTGCGCGAAGTCGCGCCCGTGCGTCAGCACGCGCGCATGCCAGCGGGAGAACCAGCTGTGCAGCGCCTCGGCGTGCGCATCGCGCCGCGCGGGGTCGTAGAACACATCGCCCAGCAATTCGGTCGCGGGCACATCGGGGAGCACATCGGGCACGTTCCCCAGGGCGCGGAAGAAGTTGGTGTAGTCGATCTCGGCATCGTACATGAGGCGGAACGCCTCGCGAATGCAATCGCGCTCCTCCTCGCCGCGCGTCGCGAAGCCGAACTTGGCGGCGTTCATGGCCTCGTACTCGGCCACGTAGATGGCGGAGAAGCGATCGATCCCCGCCTGCAGCAGCGATTCGTCGGCAAAGAGCGGCGCGATGGCGTCGGCGAGGCGCACAACGTTCCACTGCGCAATGGCGGGTTGCTGCCCGAAGCGGTAGCGCCGGTTCTGCGCGTCGGTGGTATTGGGAGTCCAGTTGGGATTGAAGTCGTCGATCCAGCCGTACGGCCCGTAGTCGATAGTGAGTCCCAGGATGGACATGTTGTCGGTGTTCATGACGCCATGCACGAAGCCCACGCGCATCCAGTGCACGATCAGCCGGGCGGTGCGCTCGCATACTTCGGCGTACCAGGTGGCGCGGCGCTGCATTTCGTCGGCAATGGACGCGAGATGCGGGTAGTCGCGGGCGATGGTGAAATCCACCAGCTGCGCGAGTAGCGCGAGGTCGTTGCGCGCGGTGAAGATCTCGAAGTTGCCGAAGCGGATGAAGCTGGGGGCCACGCGGCACACGATGGCGCCGGGCTCCTCCTGGGCGTTGCCGTTGTAGAACATGTCGCGCACCACGGCGTCGCCGGTGGTGACCACGCTGAGGGCACGTGTGGTGGGCACCCCGAGGTGATGCATGGCCTCGCTGCACAGGAACTCGCGAATGCTCGAGCGCAGCACGGCGCGTCCGTCGGCGGTGCGGGAGTACGGCGTGGGGCCGGCGCCCTTGAGCTGCAGCTCCCAGCGTTCGCCGTGCGCGTTGAGCACCTCGCCCAGCGTGATGGCGCGGCCGTCGCCCAGCTGGCCGGCCCAGTTGCCGAACTGGTGACCGCCATAGCAGGCGGCGTAGGGTTCCATGCCGGGGAGGAGCGCGTTGCCGCCGAACACGTTGGCGAAGGCGGGGGACTGCACGAACGTGTCGGAGAAGCCCACGAGCGCCGCCACCTCGGGGGCGTGGGCCAGCAGTCGTGGCGCCGCGACTGGCGTGGGCGCCGCCGCGCTCCAGGCGGCGTGCAGGACTTGTCTTCGCCGAGCGGAGGATTCAGGATCTCTGGGCAGCTCGCGCACGAACCGGTTGTCGAAGGTGACGGCCGGTACGTCCAGATGGTCGGTGGTCGTGTTCACACTCAGAAACCTAGGGGTCGGTCCAACATGACGAAGGTGACGCGGGGGGCGCTGGGGAGTGCCATCGTGCTGGGGCTGCTGGCGGCGTGCGGCGGCAGCAAGGAGGCCACCGGCGGGGCCCCCGACAGTGTGGTGACGGTGCCGGCGGTTCCCACCGTCACGCTGGCCGCGGTGGCCCCCAACTCCTTTTCGGGGACCCTCCCGTGTGCCGATTGTTCCGGTGTTGCCACCACGGTGGCGCTCTTCCCCGACACCACGTTCCGGCTCCGTGAGGAGTACCAGGGCAAGGGGGGCGCCCCCGTGGTGAGCATGGGGCGCTGGACGCATGACGGCACCACGCTCACGCTCGACGGGTTGGGGCGCGCGGTCAAGTTCGCCGTGCAGGGGGAGGACACGCTGCGCCTGCTGGACCAGGGCGGCAAGCCGATCGCTGGCAGTGCGCCGGTGACGCTGGTGCGCGCCGACAGCATGAACACCCTGCGCGAGCCGGTCACGTACACGGGCACGTTCACCTACCTGGCCGATGCGCCGACGTTCCGCGAGTGCGGCAGCGGGCAGACGTACAGCGTGGTGATGAGCGGCGCCTACAAGACGGTGGAGCGCGCCTATACGGCGGCCAAGCTCCCGCCCGGCAGCGGGCAGCAGGTGGAAGTGACCGCGCGTTTCACGCCGCGCCCCGAAACGATGGCGGGTCCCAAGGAACGCGACGTGATCGAGTTCGTGAAGTACGTGGGGCCGGCGGCGAATCCCGATTGCCGGTGAGGGCGAGACGCGGAGGAGTGGGGGCGCGGGGACTGATTGCGGGAGTGTTTGGGCGCCTGCTTGGCCGTACGCTTTCCCCGCGCCTCCCCTTCTCCGCGCCTCGCACCCGGGAACCGGAACCGCTCCCCGAGGCTATAGCTCACATGAGCAACAAGACCTACACCAAGCCCGATGTGGAGCAGCTCAAGAGTGCGCTGACTCCAGAACAGTTCGTCGTGACGCAGCAGTGCGGTACCGAACCGCCGTTCCGGAACGCCTACTGGGACAATCACGAGCCCGGTCTGTACGTGGACGTGGTGAGTGGCGAGCCGCTGTTCGCCAGCGTGCACAAGTTCGATAGTGGTACCGGCTGGCCGAGTTTCACGCGCCCCGTCGCGCCCAATGTGACGGAAGTGGAAGATCGCACGTACGGCATGCGCCGCGTGGAAGTGCGCAGCAAGCACGGTGATTCGCATCTGGGGCATGTGTTCCCCGACGGCCCGCGAGAGGAGGGTGGGCTGCGCTACTGCATCAACTCCGCGTCGCTGCGTTTCATTCCTGTCGCCGAGCTCGAACAGGCCGGGTACGGCGAGTTTCTGCCGCTCTTCGTGTCCGGTGGCCACCATGGCTGAGCGTCCGCAGGAAGTGGCCATTCTGGCCGGCGGCTGCTTCTGGGGGATGGAGGAGCTGCTGCGCGCCATCCCCGGGGTGCTGGACACCGACGTGGGGTACACGGGCGGGTGGCTGGAGCACCCCACCTATCACGACACGCACGACAGCAAGAGCGGGCACGCCGAGAGTGTGCGCGTGGTGTTCGACCCCACGGTGCTGGGGTACGACGTGCTGCTGCGCGACTGGTTCTTCCGCATGCACGACCCCACCACGCTCAACCGGCAGGGGAACGACATCGGCACGCAGTATCGCAGCGCGATCTTCTACACCACGCCGGAGCAGCAGGCCATTGCCGAGCGGGTGAAGCTGGAAGTGCAGGCGAGTGGGGTGTGGAGCAAGCCGATCACCACGGAGATCGTACCGGAGGCGACGTGGTGGAGCGCGGAGGGGTACCACCAGGACTACCTGCGCAAGAATCCGGGCGGATACACCTGCCACTGGATGCGCTGAGGGTTGGCTGAACGACGCGGGGGACGACGCGCGATCGACGACGCGTTGGCACTAACGCATTGGCACCAACGCGTTGGAACTGACGCGTTGGCACGGACGCGGGCACCGACGCGGGCACCGACGCGGGCACCGACGCGGGCACGTACGGGCGCCCGCCTCGGCCTTCGGCCTGGCGGCGGTCGCTGCGTGGTTGCCCGCGTTGGTGCCCGCGTCCCCATGCGTCCCTGCCAGCACGTCGTTGCCAGCGCGTTGGTGCCAGCGCGTTGGTGCCAACGCGTGGTCTCTCGCCCGTAGTCCCCCGCCCGTCGTTCCCCGCGCCGTTCCCCTTCCCGCGCCAAACATGGCGCCCTCCTTCTCCCCGTCGCATGTTGGGGCACCTTCACCCCCTCCCATGCGACTGGCACCTGCCCTTCTCCTCCTCCCGTTCGCTGCGGCCGGTCGGCTGGCGGCGCAAACGCCCCTCGTGACCGGCCGACCCGCGTCCGGCACCGTGGCGCGCACCGACACGGCACGCTTCACGCTGCAGGCCGACTCCGGATTCATCGTTCGCGTACGCGCGGGTCAGTCGCCGGGCAATGTGGCGCTGCGGCTCCTGGGCCCCAAGAACACCGTCGTGGGTGCGGTGAACGCTACCAGTGCGGGCTACGAAGAGCTGCATCTCGTCACGCGCGAAAGCGGCGTGCATCAGCTGCAGATCACCGCGGGCGATTCCACCGGCGGTGCGTTCAGCGTGACGCTGCTGATGAACGAGAAGCTCTCGAACGACCCGAAGCGGCATGTGGATCAGCTGCTTGCGCCGTGGAATCGCAACGACGGCCCGGGCGTGGCGGTGGCGGTGTGGCGCGGTGGCCGCACGGTGTTCGCCAAGGCCTACGGCATGGCCAACCTGGCGTACGACATTCCGTTCACCGTGGCCGTGCCCACCAACATCGGATCCACGAGCAAGCAGTTCACGGCGTTCGCGGTGATGCTGCTCGTGGAAGAGGGCAAGCTGTCGCTCGACGACGATGTGCGGAAGCACATCCCCGAACTCAAGGACTTCGGGCAAACGGTCACCGTGCGCCATCTGCTGACGCACACCACGGGCTATCGCGAGCTCTACAACTCGCTCACGCTCACCGGCCGTCGGCTCGACGAAAGCGATTACGTGGGGCGCGAGGAGTACATCCCGCTCGTGCAACGACAGCCGGCCCTGCAGAATGCGCCGGGCACGGAGTTCAACTACAACAACACCGCCTTCGGTCTTGCCGCCATGATCGTGGCCCGGGTGAGCAAGATGCCCTTCGAGACCTTCATGGTGCAGCGGGTGTTCGCTCCCATCGGCATGACGCACACGCAGGTGCGCGCCGATGTGCGCGTACCGGTGAAGGGCGCCACGGTGGGCTACTCGCGCAGCGACAAGGGTGTGTGGCGCGATCTCGGTGACCTCGGTGGCTCCATGGGCGCCGGCGGCATGTATACCACGCTCGGCGACTTGCAGAAGTGGGCCGAGCATCTCGCCAACCCCAAGGTGGGGACCAAGGCGAGCATCGCCCAGATGATGACGCCCTTCACGCTGAAGGACGGCAAGAGCACCGGCTACGGTTTCGGCTTGTTCATGGATACGCAGAACGGCCAGAAGCGTGTGCAGCATGGCGGTGCCGACGTCTCGCACCGCTCCATGCTGGCCATCTACCCCGACCTGAACGCCGGCATCACGGTGCAGAGCAACGACGGCGCGTTCGACAGCGGTATCGCGTTCCGGCTGGCCGAAGCGTTTTTCCCCGAACTCGCGCCCAAGCCGGTGGTGGCGAGTGCGACCTTCGACGCCAGCAAGTACGACGCGAAGAAGTTCGACGAGTTTGCTGGTCAGTACGCGCTCGATGCGGCGCCGGCCTTCGTGCTCACCTTCTCGCGCAGTGGCGATACGCTGTTCACGCAGGCCACGGGGCAGGGGAAGTTTCGTCTGGCGCCCACGTCGGACACGTCGTTCGCGGTACAGGGGGTGCCGGCGTCGGTGGAGTTCACCCGTGATGCCGCGAAAAAGGTGAGCGCCGCCACGCTCGTGCAGAACGGCGCCCGTCAGCGCGCCTCGCGCCGGGAGGGCGCCGCAGCAGCGCCATGGGTCCCGTCGGCCAGCGAACTGGCGGCCATCAGCGGCCGCTTCTTCAGCGAGGAGCTCGAGGCGTTCTGGGACATCGCGCTGGTGAACGGCACGCTGGTGGCGAAGCAGCGCCGTGCCACGGATGTGCCGCTCCGTGCGACCGCCAAGGACACCTTCACCGGCGGCGCCGTCACCCTCACGCTCGAACGCGACCGCGTTGGCCAGGTGATCGGCTTCTACGCCAACGTGGCCCGCTCCCGCGATATCCGTTTCGCGCGGGTGCGTTGAGCGCCGCGCACTCGCCGCCTTGCATGTTCATTCCCGGTCACCCGATTCACTCTCCTCCCGCCGCACCCATGCGAACGTTCCCCACACGGCTCGTTGCGCTCGCCGCGCTTGCGCTCCCGGCCCTGCTCCACGCACAGCGCGCCGCCGCCCCACGCGCCGCCAGTCCCCGCGCCGCCGCGCCCTCCGCGTCTCCCGCCACGACCGTGGCGACCGTGGCGACCGAGTTCGACGCCCTCCACTTCCGCAGCATCGGCCCCGCGACCATGTCGGGACGTGTCGCCGATGTGGCGGTGTTCGAGGCCAACCCCGCCATCTACTACGTGGGCACGGCACACGGTGGCGTGTGGAAGACGGTGAACAACGGCACCACCTTCACGCCGCTCTTCCAGCACGAAGGGCTCATTGCCATTGGCGATGTGGCCGTGTCGCAGGTGAACCCCGATGTGGTGTGGGTGGGGGCGGGCGAGAGCAACAACCGCCAGAGCACGTCGTGGGGCGGTGGGCTCTACAAGAGCACCGACGGCGGCAAGACGTTCGCGCTGATCGGACTCCCCAACAGCAAGCACATCAACCGCATCGTCCTTCACCCCACGAACGAGAACATCGTGTTCGTGGCGGCCACGGGGCCGCTCTTCGGGCCGGGCGGTGATCGCGGGGTGTACAAGACCACCGACGGTGGCATGACGTGGAAGCACGTGCTCAAGGGCGACGACGATACCGGCGCCAACGATGTGGCCATCTCCATGGCCGACCCGAGCGTGCTCTTTGCCAGCATGTACCAGCGCCGCCGCACCGCCTGCTGCATGAACGGCGGTGGTCCCGGCAGTGCGCTCTTCAAGAGCACCGACGGCGGCGACACGTGGAGTAAGGTCACCGGGACCGGCTTCCCCACCGGCCCGCTGGGACGCATTGCGGTGGACGTGTTCCGGCAGAGTGGCAACATCGTGTACGCCACGGTGGAGGCGCCCTCGCCGGCGCGCCCCGGTGCCGGCGCCGCGGCGGCCCCGCCGGCCACCGACGAGATGTCCAACGCGCCGCGCCAGCCGGCGGGTGCCACGGGCGTGTACCGCTCGCTCGATGGCGGCGCCACGTGGAGCAAGATGAGCAGCACCAACCCGCGCCCCATGTACTTCAGCAACATCAAGGTGGACCCGGTCAACCCGGACCGCGTGTACATGGGCGGCGTGGGGCTGCACATGACGGTGGACGGCGGCAAGAGCTGGGAGACCGACGCGGCGCTGGTCATTCACGATGACATTCACTCCATTTGGGTGAACCCGAAGAACCCCGATCACGTGCTCATTGGCGGGGACGGCGGCATTGGCGTGAGCTACGACCTGAGCCGCACCTGGCAGTTCCTCCCCAACCTGCCCGTGGGGCTGTTCTACCATGTGAGCTACGACATGGAGTGGCCGTACAACGTGTGCGGCGGCATGCAGGACAACTACGACTGGTGCGGCCCCAGCGCCTCCCGCCAGAACCGCGGCATCTTCAACTACGACTGGTTCCAGATCCTCGGCGGCGACGGCTTCGTGGCCATCCCCGACCTGCGCGACTCGCGCATCGTGTACACCGAGTCGCAGGACGGCAACATCGTGCGCCGCAACAAGGTGACCGGCGAGTCGCGGCAGATTCGCCCCACAGCGCAGAACGTGACGAACGCTGCGCCGCGCGAGGCGTATCGCTTTCACTGGGATACGCCGCTTATGCTCTCCCCCAATGATCCGGGCGTACTGCTGGCCGCGGCCAACAAGGTGTTCCGCTCGCGCGATCGTGGTGATTCGTGGGAGGCCATTTCCCCCGACCTCACGCAGAACGCCAGCCGTGATTCCATCGTGACGATGGGGCTCAAGGGAAGCGAGATCACCATCGCGCGCAACGACGGCATTTCGCAGTGGCCCGCGATTGTTGCGCTGGCCGAAAGCCCCAAGCAGGCGGGCGTGTTCTACACCGGCACCGACGATGGCACGGTGAGCGTGACGCGTGACGGCGGCAAGACGTGGACGAACATCACGAAGAACCTGCCCGGCTTCCCGGCGGGACATGCGTTCGTGAGCGAGGTGGTGCCCAGCCGCTTCGAGGCGGGGGTCGTGTACGTCACGGTGGACAATCACCGCCTCAACGACTACGCGCCGTACGTGTGGGTGTCGCGCGATTTCGGCGCCACGTTCACCGCCATCACGAACGGCCTCGCCGGCGAGGTGATCAAGACGCTCACCGAGGATACGAAGAACCCCGACGTGCTGTACGTGGGGACGGAGACGGGGATCTTCCTGTCGCTCGACAAGGGCAAGTCGTGGCGCCGTCTCAAGGCCAACTTCCCCACGGTGCGGGTGGACGAGCTCACCATTCATCCGCGTGACAACGCGCTCATTGTGGCCACGCATGGGCGGTCGCTGTGGATTCTCGATCACCTCGAGCCCATCCAGGAGTATGCGGCGGCGCAGAAGGCGGAGGCGGCGCTCTTCACGCCGGGGCCGCAGCTGCAGTGGAAGAGCAAGGACGACCGCAACGACGAGTTCTGGGGGCATCAGTTCTTCACGGGCGAGAACCCGCCCAGCGAAGCGGTGATGCAGGTGCACTTCCGGGCACCGGTGAAGAACCCCATGCTGCGCGTGATGGACAGCAACGGAGCGCTGGTTCGTGAGCTGGCGGTGCCCGCGGCGAAGAACGTGGCCGGCATTCAGACCGTGTGCTGGGACCAGCGGGTGACGCCGGTGCCGGAGGTGAACGCGGTGGCGCCGGCTGCTGGCGGTCAGGGTGGTGGCGCCGGGGCGGGCCCGGGTGGTTTCCCGGCGCTGCGTCGGCCCATCGCCGGCTATCCGGTGCAATTGCCCGAGGTGGGGTACCTGCCGGAGAACCCGTGCGCGCCGGCGGGCGGGCAGGGGGGCGGCTTCCGCTTTGGCGGTGGTGGTGCGGCGGGCCCGCTGGTGCTCCCCGGCAGCTACACGGTGGCGCTGGTGGTGGACGGCAAGGAGGTGGCGCGCAAGCCGCTCACGTTGGTGGCCGATCCTGAAGTGAAGCTGACCACCGAGCAGCGCGTAGCGTACAACGCCAAGGCGATGGAGCTGCATGCGGCGCAGGTGGCCGGTGCACAGGCGGCACAGCCGCTGGCAGCGTTGCAGGCGCAGCTGCGCACGGTGGCGGCGAAGGTGGACAGCAGCACGACGCTGAGTGCCGACGTGAAGACCGAATGGGCCACGTTCCGCAAGGACTTCGAGGCGTTGCGCGTGAAGTTCGGTGTAGGCGCGCCGGCGTTTGCGGCAGGTCCCGGCGGTGGTGGTGGCGGCTTTGGTGGTGGGGGGGCCGGTGCCGATGCGAACGTGCTGGCCCGTTTGGGTGCCGCGAAAGGCAACCTGCTGGCCGTGTGGGAAACACCAAGCGACGCGCTGGTGAAGCAGGCCGCCGCGGCGCGTGCGGCGCTGGATGCGGCGGTGGCCGAAGCCAAGGCCTTTGCGCCGCGCATGAAGGCCATGAGCGACAAGCTTGCCGCGGCGGGCATCGCAATGCCCGCAGGGAACTGACGCGGGCAGAGAACATGGCGCACCTTGAACTGACGGCTCTCCTGGTCCGGGAATATCAGCCCGCGATCGACTTCTTTGTCCGAGCGCTCGACTTCGAGCTCGTCGCGGACGAGCCGTCACTCACCACCGATGGACGGCCCAAGCGATGGGTCGTCGTGCGCCCGAAAGGCGCCGGTGCCGGCGCCGGTCTGCTCCTCGCGCGTGCCGATGGCGAGACGCAGATGGCGCTCGTTGGTCAGCAGTTCGGCGGGCGGGTGGGTCTGTTTCTGCGCGTCGATGACTTCGAAGCCGCGTACGCACGCATGCGGACGCATGCCGTAGCCTTTCTCTCGACACCGCGAACGGAGCCCTACGGCACCGTCGCCGTTTTCCGCGATTGCGAAGGGAACCACTGGGATCTGCTCGGTCCCGCCACGTAAAGGCGCGGCCTCGACACGACGCCCCTCTGCTCACTACCGTGCTGGGCGGCGGGTGCCGGCGAGAGAGATGCGCCGTCGCGCCAAATCTTCGCGTGAGGAGCAATACGCTCCTCACGAATCTGACCCCCCATACCCGGAACATGGCACGCGCCCTTGGGATCACCGCGCTGGCGCACGGGTACAGGGGTGCGCTCCGCCATTGGGGCCCCACGGTTCGGGCTGCGCCGGCCGCGGGTGGCCGGCTCCACGAATGACGTCGTTCCTGTGCACAACCCGGGAGGATGCATGCACATGTCGTTGGTCTGGCGAGCGGTCGCGCTTGCGGCCGTTGTCTTCGGGAGCAGCGCGTGCGTGCGCGTGTCCAAGGGCGAAGTCGCGGTGGCGGTACCCGTACCGGTGCGGGCGTCGTCAGCGCTCGAATCCAGAACCGTCGACTATGTGGTCCCCGAACGGGCCGGGCGCTTGTCGTATCCCGCCATGGACTCCGTCGGGCAGCGTGTGCGGGCGCTGCGGGTGGCCCCGACTGCGCTGACGGTGGCGGTGGGTGATACGGTACGCATGGCCGAGGTACTGCGCGTGGAAGCACTGGATAGCGCGGGGGTGGTGCTGGGTGAGCTGCCCGGATACGACTTCGGCTTCTCCGGTCGCGGGATGCGGCTGCTCGCCGACGGCCGCTTCGTGTTCAGCCGCACCGGCACCACGCGCTTCACGGCGCAGTTCCCCGAACAGTTCTGGCGTGGCAAGCCGGCCGACCGGCCGGCCGCCAGCGTATCGATTACCATCCAGTGAGGAATACGATGAGCGCCGAACCCCTTCGTGATTTTCGCCACGGCTTCCGGGACGGTTTCCGTGAAGTCGGCACGCAACCACGTCTGCAGCGCCGCATTTCGGCGCTCGGTGTGCTGGTGGGCGGTGCCGTGGCCATTTACGCCCCGGTGCGGCTGGCGGCGTAGCGGCTGAGCGTTGCCGGCGCGTCAGTTGGGGTACGCCAGCCGGATGATCTCGTCGGTCGGTGCCAGTGTGAGGGACCGCAGTGCCCGGCCACTGCGCGCAATGGCCCGGTCCACCAGATACGTACCCGCGCGGTAACCAATGCGCTCGCGGCCGTCGGGGTGCAGGATCATCCATTCCTGATACGCACCCCAGGCCTCGGGGGACAGCGCCCGCAGTTCGGCCACCCAGGCGTCGGGGTTGGGTGGGCGTGCGCCCCACGGCGCGTCGAAGCCGGCGTATTCGCGAGCGAAGGCGGTGGCCATTCCCTCGGCCACCACCGCATCCATGAAGCTCGTGCGCGGCTTTCCGCCCTCCACCGTCCAACCGCGCGCCAGATGGTGCAGCTCGTGGAACAGGGTTGCGCGCAGATGCGCCCGTACGATGGGGGCGACCCCGCCCGCGCGCGTGGGATCGACCGAGTACCGCACCGTAGTGGGGGTCGATGCCACGCCGCCCTCACCGGAGAACGCCAGGACGTCCCGGCTCGCTTCGACTTCCAGCTCGACACGGTCGGGCAATTCGGGAAGGAGGGCTCGCACTTCGGCAAGCGTGGCGCGCGCCACGGAATCAATGAGCGCCGCTTCCGTTGGTGTGAAGCGATGCAACGGACTGTCGATGATGCGGAGGCGAAACTGTTGTGCGTATCCCGACGTCGGGACAACGAACAGCAGCATCAGGAGCATCCGCCGCGCAATACGAACACGCATGGGAATCGGGGACTGAGGACGAGGAGCCATGAGGTGAAGCGCCCGTCTATGCCATCCGTTCCGTTGCATCACGTCGTTGCGGTGAGTTCCTTGTACGACGCCACCGGCCACAGGCCTCCCGTCCCACCACGCCATCCCTCACGCCCCATGTCCCTGCTCCGTTCGCTCCCGCGGCCGCTGTCGTCGGCACTGGTCGTTGCCGCCGTGCTGCTCACCCCCGCGCTTGCCGTCGGGCAACAGCCTGCCGCGCGCGACACGGCCCGCGAGGTACCGGCGGCACGCCCCGCCGATGTCGAAAGCATCGATGCGATCATGCGGGCCGTGTATGACGTCATTTCGGGGCCGGCCGGGCAGCCGCGTGACTGGAATCGTTTCCGCTCGCTTATGGCGCCCGGTGCGCGCCTCATTCCGACGGGCAAGCGACCGGACGGCACGGGGGTGCTGCGGGTGTGGACGGCGGAAGAGTACATCACCAACGCCGGCGCGCAGCTCGAGCGTACCGGGTTCTTCGAGCGCGAGATCGGCCGCAAGATGGAGCGCTACGGCAACGTGGTGCATCTCATGAGCGCCTACGACTCGAAGCGCGCCCTCACCGATCCGGCACCGTTCGCCCGCGGGGTGAACTCGTTCCAGCTCTTCTTCGATGGGACGCGCTGGTGGGTGGTCACGATCTACTGGGAAGCCGAGACGCCGGGCAATCCGATTCCGCCGGCGCTGCTGTTTGATCGACGCGATCGTGGGGCGCGCTGACGCACCCAAGGCGGCGCTCACCGCGGGCAAGGGCATCGAGCCGCTCGATGCCGTACGCCGTGCGCGCGCGGGGCTGCGTGGCGCAGGCCCCACAGCGCTTGCTGTTGCCGAGCGGACCGACCATCATCGTGGCACGAAGCATCCGACGATCCACTCGCAACAGTTGCCGACGTTCGGCACACCAGAACAAGAGAGTCAATGCGACTGATCTTTGCAGCACTGCCCCTGTGCCTTCTGACCAGTGCCTGCGCGTCGGGGGCCTCGAGCCGTGAGGAGGTCTCGTCCCCCGCTGCGGTGGTCGCGCAGTTGTACCACGATTACGCGTGGGAAGTTGTCCTCGATGACGCGCGAGCGTGGGCCACGCTGACGGACGAGCCTCGGGACGTGCTCATGCAGTACTTCGATGACCGCCTTGTCGATCTTCTGGAGGAGGATCAACGGTGTCGAGAACGCACCAAGCAAATCTGTACGCTCGACGGATCACCGATCTGGTACTCGAATGACCCCGAGGCCACGCGCCTGACCGTTGCCGGGGGGGCCGACTCGACGGAGATCGCGGTCTCCTTCACACGGTCCCAGCCACCATCGGAGGGCGCGATCATCAGCCTGACCTATCGTATGGCGAGGACGCCCCGCGGCTGGCGGGTACACGATGTGCGCTTTCCCGGGGGGCGCTCGCTCGTGGAGCTCCTGAGCGCTCCCTGACCTGTTGCGCCCCGGTCACGCTCCGCATCCTCGCGTCGCGTTCGTTCCGCGGCCGGCCTTACCCCCGAAGCGCCTGCTCGAAGCCGGGGTCCTGGAGTACTGATCGCCACGACGGGTCGAGGCGCACCCACGCGGGGTTGGCCAGATAGTGCCGTTGCATCGCGTCCCTGAGCAGCACGAAGGCCAGGGCGCGGTCGCCCGCCGCGAGTGCGGCACGAGCGGCGGTGTATACGGTGTAGCTGCTGATCAGCGAGGCTCGCGCCTGGGGGTTGGCGTTTACGAGCGTCATCGCGGCCTGCACGGCCTTCACCGCCTCGGCCGAGCGCCCGGCGTGTGCGAGCGTGAGCCCGAGCAGCGCCTGCCGCTGCGCATCACCCGGCACGGCCGCCACCTCGGCGGCGCGAAGCGGCCACGCGGAATCGGCCGCCGCCCGCGCCCGGGCGCTGTCGCCGCGCCACGCGAGTTGCGTGGCGTGTACGGTGAGCCAGCTCGAGGCCCCGCCGCCGAAGGCTTCGCGCGTGAGCGCCAGCAAGTCGCGCTCGTCGTCGCCGGTGAGCACCCAGCCCATGTCCCAGTAGTTGCCGAACTGCGCGAGTACGCGGTCGCGCGGGGCGTCACGGAATGCCGCCGAGACGGCGATGCGCGCCGCCGCCAGATCGCCGCGCGCCAGCTCGACCATCACGCGCAGCTGGTGCAGCTGGAGATTGGTGGGCGATAGCGCGAGCCCCGCCACGGCCGCTTCGCGCGCCTCGTCCAGCCGGGCCATGCGCAGCAGGATGCGCGAGCGCGTCTGCAGGACACGGGCGTTGCGCGGATCGAGCGCCCGGGCGGTTTGCGAGAAGGCGATCGCTTCGTCGAAGGTCCCGAGGTCGGAGGCGATGTTCGACAGGTCGCTGGCAACATTCACGTCCTGCGGCGCGGCGCGGCGCGCCTGCTCGAGCGACTCGCGCGCCTTCAGGAGGTCGGGCTCGACGGTGCGGTAGTACGACCCCATGGCGCGGTGCCCATCCACGCCCTGCGGATCGAGCTGCAGGGCACGCTTCGCCGCCTCCATGGCACCGATGCGCAGCGAATCGACCGGGCGCGTGTTGACGTAGAGGAAGCCATTCACGCGCGACAGGGCGCCCCACGCTTCCACCATGCTGCTGTCGAGCGCCAACGCGGCGACGTACAGCGGCCGGGCGCGCTGCAGCGACGTGAAGTCGGTCCTGCCGCCGGCGTCCCACGCGGCTTCGGCGCGCAGGTACGCATCGTAGGCGTCGGGATTGCGCGTGACGGCGCGCGTGAGTCGGGTGCGCCCGTCGGGGTCGAGGGCCACCTGCATCGCGTCGGCCACTTTGGCGGCAATCTCGCCCTGGACCGTGAAGACGTCGGCGACGTCGGCGTTGAAGGGTTGTTCCCATCGATTCTTCGCCGCCCCGTCGTCGCCGATCTCCACCAGAGCGGGGCTCACCTGCACGCGCTTTGAGCCGTTGGGGCCCGGCCCGAAGCGTACGGTACCGGTGAGCAGGTAGCGGACGCCAAGTTCACCGGCGATCTCCCCGGGTGACTTCGTCGAGCCGGCGTACTGCCGCGAACTCGCGCGCGCGATGACCTCGACGCGTCCCACGGCGGTGAGCTTGCCGCGGATGGCGTCGGTCATGCCATCGGCGAAGTAGGCGTCGGCCGAGTCACCGAGGTTCTCGAAGGCGAGTACCGCCAGCCGTCTCGCCGGGACCTTGTCGCCTGTGCCGGCGAGGCGGACGCCGTACCACGACGCGGCCCCGACCAGGAGCGCCAGTGCGGCGCCGACGAGGAGGCGCGTACTCCGGTGAGCGGTCGCGGTGCTGACGGACGAGCGCGCGCTGACAGCCGCGACGGCCCCCGAGCTCATGGCTGCGTCGAGCTGCTCGATGACGGCGCTTGCGGAGACGGGGCGCAGCTCGGGCTCCTTGGCGAGGCAGCGCATGACGAGCGCGGACACGGCGGGTGGCAGCCCGGACGCGAGCGTCTCGAGAGCGGGTGGTGTCACGGAGAGGTGCGCTGCGATGAGCTGCTGCACGGTCTGGCGGTCGTCGAAGGGATGCCGACCGGCGAGTAGTTCGTAGGCCAGCACCCCCCACGCGTAGAGGTCGGCGCGATGATCGACGTGATCGCCGGTGGCCTGCTCGGGGGACATGTACGCCGGAGTGCCGAGCGACTGCCCGGCGCTGGTAAGTGTCGCGGCGCTGCGGCCATCGGCCGGGGCGCGGGTGGCGGTGCGGGCGGCGTTCACGGCCTTCGCGATCCCGAAGTCGGTGACGACGGCGGTGCGCCCCGCGAGCAGGATGTTCTCGGGCTTGATGTCGCGATGGATGACCCCCCGGCCGTGTGCGTACTCGAGGGCCATGGCGACCTCCCGCAGAATCCGCAGGGCGTCCGCCCGGGGCAGAGCGCCCTCGGCGAGCCGCGCCCGCAGCGACTCGCCCTCGATGAAGGGCATGGTGTACCACGGCAGCATGTCGCCGCCGCCCGCGGTGAGTACCGGGACGATGTGCGGGTCCTGCAGGGTGGCCGCCATCGCGATCTCACGAGCGAAGCGCTCGGCCGAGAGCCCCTCGGCCAGCTCGGGGGCCAGGACCTTCACGACCACGCGGCGGTTGAGGGCGGTCTCCTGCGCGAGGAAGACGCGGGACATGCCCCCGCCCCCGAGCTCACGCTCGATGGTGAATGCGTGGCCGAGGCTCTCGCGCAGGCGGTCGTTGAAGTTGAGCATGAGGAACCCGTCTTTACGGCGGCCCGGCTCCCGGAGAGGCTTCCGGGGGGTAGCCGCTCACACGGACGCGCGGCAACAGCGCGCTGCCATCGGGCGCGTTGAGCTCCTGGAGTTGCAGCGACAGCGTAATGCCGATCGGTTGCCGGGCCCGGATCGCCGCGAGCAGCAGGGGGGTGGCCCGCGTGCTGTCGGCGAGCACGCCGGCGAAGCGGATGCGTCCGGCTTCGAGCGGATTCTCCTTGCGCGTGCCGCCCGCGAGCGGCAGCACCGCGCGGACTGTCACCCGGGTGCTGTCGTAGCGCAGCTCTCCCAGGTAGCTCGCCATGGGCGCGACGTCTGCGCGCACGGCGGCACAGACGGCGATGATGGCGGAGTCAGCCACGGCCGTCTGGTACACTTGCGTCCACACCTCGCCGGGGACGAGCGGGGCGGGGGCGTCACACCAGCGCTTCGGCGTCGAGCGCCCCGACACACATCCCAGCACGCCCAAAAGGGCGCACGCGAGTGCTGCCCGCCTCACGGGGGTGACCGACGCACGGGCGCCCGCTCGACGCGCGTCAGCGCGCGCTGATCCTCGAAGGCCACACTCACCAGATCGTCGAGCACGAGCGTGAGGGTGGCCAGCGCCCCGGGGCGCCTGACGACGAACGGCACCTCGAAGAGTACCTCGCCCTGCAGTCCGTCGGGCACCACACTCGCCACGCGAACCTCCCCGGCGCGCACCAGGTGTACGGCGCGCAGTCCTTCGGGTACCAGTACTGCCTCGGGGGAGCCGCCGGCGCTCGCGGCGGCGGGCATAGCGGCAGTGGCAGTGGCGGTGGCGGTGGCGGTGGCGGCTTGCCGCGCGGCGCGGGCGCGAACGACCGTGAGCGCGAGAGAATCGTTGCCGACGCGAGCGGCAGCTCGCGCGGGGAAGGCCTTACGAGAGGGCGTGAGCGGCCGTCCCGCCAAGGTGGCAGCGCCGGCCTGATCGGCGGTCGACAGCAGCGCGACGGGAGCGGGCACCGTTGCGGAGGCCACGGCGGTCCGCATGCCAAAGCCACTGGCGTCGACGCCCGCCTGGACTGTTGGAGCGAGTGCAAGGAGGGCGGTGTCGTAGGACAGACGCACGCTGAAGGCACCGACGGGGGCGACCTGTGCGCCGCGGAGCAGTCGTCCGCGGATCGTGACGGTGGTCCCTGCCACCGGGGACAGGTCGCTGCCTTCGAGGAGCAGCACCGACTGGCGAGGCTGCGGGGCCAGGTTACCGCCGGCGGCCAGCGAGTGATCGATGCATGCGGTGGTCGCGAGCAGCGTCGCCGCCAGGCCGCCCATGGCCACGCGGGAGCAACGGGTTCCGGGCATCAGCGAATGACCAGGGGATAGGTGAGGGCCGTGAGGCGGCCGGTCAGATCGGTGAAGGTGGCGCTGTTCAACTCGGTCGCTGTCAACACCAGCGAACCGGTGCGACCAATGGACGTACTGGCGCGGAAGGTGAGCCGCAACAGTTCGACCCGGCCACCGAACCCGGTTGCATCGGCGAAGGTGATCGCGATGCGCCCGGTGGCAGCCTGCGCGTCGCTGACCGTGACATTCACCCCCGAGGAACCCGCCGACCGGCTTGTGAACGTCAGCTGCGCCGGGTCGAATGATACCGTAATTGCCGCCGACCCGACGCGTTCCGTCGACGTCCGCAGATCGACGAGGATTGGCACGGTGAAGGTTTCGTCGGGACGGATGTCGAAGCGGGTCAGATCGGTCTGCAGGGTGATACCGTTGGCGCCCACGACGACGGCGAGCACGGAGTCCGGCGTGGCGCTGCCAACGGAAGCGGTCACGATTGACTGTCCCCGCCGGAGCCCCGTGAGCACATTGCCGCTGGTGCCGATCACGCTCGTGTTTCGGGCGGCGAACTGAATGGCGGCGTTGGGCACGGTGACGCCATTCGCATCGCGGGCCGTGCCGGTGAGGGTGGTCGTAGCCCCGGAATCGAGGAACACGAAGCGTGGCGAGGCAAGGGTGACCACGGCGGGCGGTCCAATGGGCACCGTGGTGGTGGCCGTGAAGCTCACCGGCGTGAGCGACCCCGACGACACCACGAGCGTATTGATGGCCGCGGTTGGTCCACTGACCCAGCGCGTCGCCGCCGATCCATCGGACGCGCTGCTGGCAATCGCCGGCGAGACGGAGCCACCGCCGCCTGAGATGGCGAAGACCACCGCGACACCCGCCACTCCTCGTCCGTTGGCATCCACCACGCGAACGCGCATGGAATCACCGAGCACGGCACCGGCGGCCACCGGAGCAGGATCCGCGCTGACCCGCTGAATGCTGGTGGGCACCGGGGGCGGCGGTGGTCCTGGCGGTGCGGCGGGGGCGGCGGTGCCGCCGCCCCCGCCGCACGCTGCCAGCACGGGAAGTACCGAGAGGGCCACGCGGCACGCCAGCCGGCGGCGCAGCGAACGGTCGGACCGGATCACTGGCGAGTCCCCACGCAGGCGGGAGCGGTTGGAAGGCCGACCGCGAAGCTCAGGATGAGCTGGGCATCGAGGGCCTGCAGGGAGCCGCTGCAATTGGCGTCCCCGTTGGGCATTGGCTTGAAGGTGGACGGAATGGTGAGCCCCACGAGGCTGGCCAGGACGGCCTGCGCGTCGAGTGCCGACACGCGGCCATCTTCATTGACATCCCCGCGCAACACGGGCGGCGTGCCCGGCACGATCCCGCCCGGTCGGGTCACCAGCGCCGGCGCCAGATTCGCGAGCGTCGTCGACACGAGTTCCGTGAAGGTGGGGAAGAGCAGCGCCCGTTGCGGGGTGGTTCCCAGCAACCGGACGAAGAACCGGGCGAGCGGGACGACCCCGGTCGCGCCGGTCACGTTGACGGCGGCGAGGCGAATCTGGCCCGCCTGGGGAGTGCTGACCGTCGGGGTATTGAATCCGGTTGGCACCGCGCGCACCGAGTCGACGGCGAGGATGGCCGGATCGAACTGGATGGTGGCGGCATACGCCCCGAGTCGTACCGAACTCCCAAGTGCCGTCAGGTCGACGCGAAGGTCGAGCGATCCACGCCCCCCGGCCAGCAGCGCCAGCGAATCGGGTGAGAAACTGGCGGTTGGCGTACCACCGGGCGTCGCGCTCTCGGTCAGGAACGCGATGTTCACTCCCGCGTAGGTGCTGAATCCGGCCACGAGCAGGTGGTAGGTGCCGGGGATGGGCGTGTCGATGATGCAGCTTTCGTCATTCGTGTCGCCGATCGACATGCACACCGCCGTAGTGTCGCCCCAGTCCCGCGGTGCCGTGCCACGACCGACGAACAGATCCGCATCCCCGGAACCGCCGGAGGACCGCACCACGAGCCGGCTGAGGCCAACGGGGACGGTGAAGGCGTAGTAGGCATAGGTATCTTCACCACCGGACAGCGCCGTGAGCGGTGTCGCGATGGGAACACTGCGCGAGAAGATCGGCACCACGACCGTGGGCTCGCGTACCGTCACGGTGCAGGCACCGGTCCCCGCGCAGCTGTCGTTCAGCCAGCCACCGAACGCCGACCCGGCGTTGGCGGTGGCGGTCAGCGACACGGTGGCGCCGGCCGTGATGGCGGTGGAACAGGCGCCGTTCGCCGTCAGGTTCTGCACTGCGCAGTTGATGCCGCCGCTGCTGGCCGTGATCGTGCCACCGACATTGCTCGGGAGATCGGCCCACCCCTGAATGCTGAGCGGCTGCACGAAGGTACTCGCGCCGCCCACGACATTGGTGCGCAACGTGACGCCGCTGTACGACGAGGCACCGAAAATGCCGATGAACCACGTGCCGCTGGCCGGGTTCGCAATGCTGCACAACTCGGAGGTGCTGGCGTTCACCGACACGCAGCTGCCGGGGGTCCCGACCAGCGCTTCGCTTGGCATCTGCTCGCGGATGACCAGGATGTCAGGGTCACCGGTCCCGTTGGCCAGCGATACCTCGAGACGGCTTGCCCCTGCCGGCACCTGCACGGCGAGGACAAAGCGCGAGCCGGTCGTGCCGCTCCCGTTGGCGATGCTGGTGCCGGAGGGTACCAGGCGCGCGAAGATTGCGCCGACGCTGCGCGACTGCTGCATGTTCAGCGAGCAGCTGCTCGAGCGTCCCGAACAGGCGCCGGTCCATTGCACGAATGTGGTCCCGGGCGCCGGCGTGGCGACGAGCGTCAACGGGTTCGAGTTCGGCAAGGTTGCCGCGCACGTGCCGCCGGGTGCCCCGTCGGACACGGTGCAGTTGAGAGGGGTTCCCACGGCCGTCACCGTACCCACCCCCGTGGAACCGGGCGACGTGGTGCTGGCAACGCTCACCGACACCGCCGAGGTGGTGACGGTGCCCGGTCCATTGAATGAGACCTGATAGCCGGTGCTGGTTGCCGCATTGATGGTGACCGTGAACGACTCGCCGGCCGGTCGAAAGGTGGTGCCTGGCGCGAAGGCGGCGAGTTCGGGATCGGTCGTCCCGGCGGGAAACTGCAGCTGCCCCGGGCCGGGTGCGGATCCGCCCGCGCTGACGGTTGGATTGACCTGATGAATGACGACGCCCTCGCGGGGAATGGCGTCTTCGAAGAAGCCCGCGCGGCGGCGCGCCTCGAGCACATAGAAAATGCCTGGCCGCGCACTGGGAATCTGGGCCATCAGGAACCCGTTGGCCGATGGCAGCGCCGAGCGTTCGAGGGTGAACGTGGTACCACCGGGCGAGCCCGGCACCCACTTGCGCGCGCTCGGCACGAATCCGAGGACGTCCTTGTGATACGCAAAGGTGTGCGTGCCGAATGACCACCCGTCGGCGAGCGTGCGCGCCCGCGACCGGCTCATGACGTCGTACGGCGACACGTACGCCAGTCCGTTGGCGCCGCTGTGGCGCAGGCCGAAGGTATGACCGAACTCATGCGCCCACGTGCCCGCCTGTCGGGTGGACCAGTCCATCATGTAGGAGGTCCGATAGCCGCGCGTCGTCCCGTCGCGCGTCATGTTGATCGGGCTCAGGTAAGCATACGAACTGGAGATGCCCCGGTTGAAATGCATGGCGATCCCGGCGAAGCCGGGAAAGAACACGTCGGCGTCGGCGACTCCGGCGCACTCGTCGCGCAGCGCCATGTCGCGCGCGAACTCGTTGCTGAAGCGCGTGGCCCAGTCGGCCCCGTAGTAGAAGTCGAAGGACCGCGCCAGCGTATACCAGCCGAACACCCGCGTCCCGGCCAGCCGGATGGTGCCGTTCGACACCTCGTTCCAGTACGCTTCCGCGCCCGGAAAGACCGCGCCGACCGACCGTTCGACGTCGGCGACGCTGCCGGGTACGGCAGATCGATCGGAGAAGCGACAGAGCACGACGGCGACATTCTGCGTGGGCGACACCACCGGGACCGTCAGCGACGCGGCGGTCCCGTCGAGCAGTTCCAGCCGGCTGACGCGCACGGCCGCTTCGAGTCCAGGGCCGGCGGCGGACGGTACGCGCGCGTCGACGCCCTCCACGCGCAGTCGTCGCCCCTGGAACTTGCGTTCGTCCGTGAAGACCGAGGCGACCATGGCACTCATGTCCACGCGCACACTCGATCCGTCGTCCTGCAGCAGGAAGTGCACGGTGACGCTCGAGTCGCGCTCGTCCTGGGGATCGGTCACGAGCGACGCCAGGCGACCGGTGAGCGTTTTCGTGGACTGGGCGGTCGCCTGGGCCGGCGCGAGCAGCGCTGCGGCAAGCAGGAGCGCGACGGGCATGCGGGCGATGTGGACCGCGCGCGGCATCCGGAACAGCGTGAACGTCCGACACACGGTCGGACTACGCTTTGCGGGCATGGGAAACGCCATCAGGAGGAGGGGGGCTCCCGCGCAAGATGACACAGCATTTCGGCAATCGCGGGAGGAGCGTGCGCGCAATATCGGTCCGCGTGCTACGCGTAGCAAGCTGAGAGTTCTCGTGTGCCCGGACAGTGATGGACTTCCTGGGGCGCACCACGCAGGCTGCGTGCTCCACACTCACGACGTTGGCATTGAGCGACTGAATGGACGCCACCTTCTGCTCCCATCGTGTGGGCCGCTCACTGCCCACCCACCGCTTGCCGAACGACGGGGCGCGCAGTGCATGGGCAAACGTGGCCTGCGCCTGGGTGATGATCGCGTCGTGGTGGGCACGGAGGAGCTACCGGGCTCGCGGCGGCCAGCAGGGAGTCTGGCGGGACCGACCGAGGCAACCTGATGGGGCGTTCACCCGCGGAACGCGGATGACCCCGTCACGATTGCCCGTTCTCCCTACGACAGGTGAGGGGATTCCGCATGGCACCGCCGCGGCGAAGTGCGCATGCTGCGTGAGACTTCTACCCAGGAGTATCAGGCATGCGCGCCACTGAGACCGCTTCCCCGCCAAAGGCGCCGATGGAGTTCCTGGCGCCGCTCTCGCCGGTACAGCCACCCCACGGCCCGGTACTGATTGCCAGTGACGCCTCCGACGCCTCCGACGCCACGTTCCCGGTGGCGCGGCTGCTGGCGTCGCACACGGGTACATCCATCGAGGTGATGAGTGCCGTACCGCTCGCCTCCATTCCCATGTATGCGTTCGACGCGATGCCCACGCTGGGACTGACATCGGCCGAACTCATTGCCCAACGCACGGCGCAGGTCCGCGGGCAGTTGGCGCGACTGGTGCCGGACAGCGCCGAGCGCGCGGCGTGGCCCGTTACGGTACGCAGTGGCGAGCCCGTGAGGGAGATCGTCCAGCGGGCGCGGGAGCTCGACGCGCGCGTGCTCGTGGTGGGGCGTGGTCGCCACGGCATGCTCGAGCGTACCATGGGCGGCGAGTCGGTGCTGCGTCTGTTGCAGCTCGGGGAGACGCCGGTGCTGGCCGTGGAGCACGGCCTCGAGCGACTGCCCCGTCGCGTGGTGCTCGCGACCGACTTCAGCGCGTTCAGCGTCTACGCGGCGTACGTGGCCCTCCCGCTCTGCGCACCCGACGCCACGGTGGAGCTGGTGCATGTGGCCCCGAACCTGACGGAGCAGGCCCCGGGGCTGGGGGATTTCGCCAACGAGTACCGCACGCAGGTGCAGGCGAGCTTCCGTGCCCTCACCGAGCGGTTGGCGCAGCGGGAGATGACCTTCGAAACGACGCTGCTCGAGGGGAACGCGTCGGCGCGTCTCATCGAGCATCTGCAGCGCCACCCGGCCGACCTGGTCGTCACGGCAACGCATGGCTACGGCTTTCTGCGTCGGCTGATGCTGGGCAGCGTCGCCGCCGTGCTGGTGCGATCGGCCCCGTGCTCGGTGCTGTGCGTCCCGGCAACGGCGCGCACGCACGCGGCCGCGCGGGCGCAGACGCCCGTACCGTCCGACCTGTCCCGGGTGATTCCGCTGGACGCGCTCGACGCGCAACTGGCCGCGTTCACCGAGCGCCATCGTGGGCATGCCTGCACGGTCGCGGTGCATCGGCGGGATATCGGGACGCATGCCCTTGGCCATCACCTGGCGCTCGCGGGGATGAGCTACGAAGCCGCGGGGCGCATACTCACGATGTCATTCGGCCCGTCGGAGGAGCCCGGGAATCACCTCTCCCATCAGGTGCCGGGGTGCGAGCAGGTGGAGGTGGTGTCCGACGCCTCGGGCCGCGAGCGGCGGCTGTTGGTGAAGCACGTCGGGGGCGAGACGGAGCTGCAGCTCGAGCCGTGAGGGGGGCGGAGCCTCCATCAGCACCCCTCACATGCCTCGTGGCGCGGCCGGCGGCGTCGTGTGCGGACGGACCTTGGCGCCACCTGGAGTTGACCTGTTTATATGGTCAAGGTAAATTGACCAATCATGGCAACCATCCCCATTTCCGAAGCCAAAGCCAAGCTGGCCGCCCTGGTGCGCGAGGTTGCGGCGTCGGGGGAGGGGTATGTGATCAGCGTGAACGGGCACCCCATGGCCGAGCTGCGGCCGTTCGTGCCCGTACCAACGCCGGGGCGCTTCAAGGAGGTCATTCACTTCAGTGACGACGCCTTTGCGCCCATGTCCGACGAGGATGCCGACGCCGCAGGGCTCTGATGGCACCGGACAGGCCGCTCCTGCTTGATACCGTCGCGTTCATTTTCTGGCACGCCGATAGCCCACGCCTGTCGCAGTTGGCGCGTCGCCTCCTGTTGGAAGCGCCGCAGCGCCCGGTGTACGTGAGCGCCGCCAGCGCGTTCGAGATTGCCACCAAGGTGCGCCTGGGCAAGCTCACGGTACCGCCGGCCATGCTCAACGACTTCGCGTATCTCGTGGAAGCGGACGGCTTTCGACTGCTGGATGTCGATGCGGCATCGGCCGTACGCGCCGGGCAGCTGGCCGGTGCACATCGCGACCCCTTCGACCGCCTGATCGGCGCGCAGGCAGTTGCGCTGGGCGGCGTCGTGGTGACCAACGACGCCGCCTTTGCTACTCTCGGTGTGGAGGTGTGCTGGTAGAGCGTCGGCTTTACCGGGCCGACTGCGCCGCGCTCTTCGTGGGTCCGGGGCAGGTAGGCCAGGGGCGCGGGGTACCATCTTGCGCCGTCCCCTGGGGGATCAGATCACGCGGGAACGTCTGCGGATCTTCCGACGCCATGTACGCGAGCATCGCGATCAGGGTCGCGTTGTTGCGCAGGTCTTCGGGCACGATCTTGTCGTACGTGTCACGGTTCGTGTGCCACGTGGTGTTGCTGTAGTCCCAGCTGAGCGCCCCCGTACCAATGCCCGGCGCCTTGTGACAGACGAACGTCGTGTGATCGGTGCCGCCGGGGCCGCCGAACGGCGTGTTGCCGCCCAGACGTACCCACTGCGTGATCTCCGCCGGCATCTCGCTCATGTAGCGCGACAGGAACGCGCCCGCGTGCACGAACGGTCCGGGGCTGATCGACGAAATGCGTCCCGTGCCGTTGTCCTGGTTGAAGAGCATCTGCATGCCCGCGAGCACCTCCGGGTGCATCTCGGCGTACGCCTTCGAGCCGTTGAGTCCCTGCTCCTCCGAGTTCCAGAGGCCGATCACGATGGTGCGCTTGGGCTTCGGATACACGGTCGTGAGGATGCGCATGGCCTCGATCATGGTGAGCGAGCCGGTGGCGTTGTCGGTGGCACCCGAGCCGCCGGTGAACGAATCGAAGTGCCCCGACAGCACCACGTACTCGTTCGGCAGGGCGGTGCCCTTCAGCTCGGCAATCACATTGCCGACCGGGCGCTCCGGCCCCTTCTCGGCGTCGATCATGAGGCGGATTTTGGGCCCCTGATTGTTAGTCGCCAGGCGGTACAGCAGCCCCATGTCCTCGCATCCCACGTCGACGGTGGGCACTTCCTGGGAGGCCGAACCGAACACCTTGTTGATGCCCGGAAACTGCGAAAAGTTGGTCGTGAGGGCGCCAAGGACCCCGGCCTCCTTGAGCCTGGCCTGAATGGCCCGTGGCCCGCCGCCGGCCAAGACCCGCTGACTGTACGAGGCGCTCAGCGCGTTCTGCTCGAGGCGCAGCCGGTCGCGCGACGCCACGGTGCCGAACTCCGCCCACTGCGACGGCATGCGGCAGGAGAGCTGCGGTGCGTTGAGGAGCACGAACTTACCGCGCGCAGACGGCACCCACGCGGCGAACTGTTCCGGCGTGGTGACCTGCTCCGGGATCACGATCACATCGCCCTCCACCCACTTGCCCTTCGTGCCGGGCGTCCAGCCCATGGCGGTGACTTCGAGTCCTCGCACGCGCGGGAAGCGCAGTTCGGCAAAAGCGGCGCCGTTCTTCCAGCTGTTCCAGGTGCCGTAGTTCTCGATGCGGGCCTGGAGGCCCCACTTCGTGAAGGTGTTCACCATGTACGCCTGCGCGCGGTCGGCGTCGGTGGACCCCGTGAGGCGCGGCCCGATGGAGTCGAGCAGGACCTGCGCGATCTTCATGACCTCGGAGCGCTGCATCCCCTCCTCGAAGATCTGCTGAATCATCGAATTGGTGGGCGGCGTGGCGCGCACGTAGGGCGCATTCGCCCGATCCACCGGCAGCGCCTGCGGGTTGGTGGGGGGCAGCGTGGGACCCTGTGGTGCCCCGCCACGGCCGCCCTGGGCGAGCGCCGTGGTGGCATAGGCGGCCGTGGTGAGCGCGCCGATGAGCAGCGACTGTCGAAGCATGGGACCGTATGGCAAAGGCGGGGAGGGAATGGTACCGGCTCGGAGTTTACGCCCGCGCGTGGCGATACGCTGATGCCGCGGCGCCACGATAACGGCCAGGCCGCCGGTCACGGACCGGACTCACTTCGCGCGCGAGCCCGTCACGGGGGCCGTCGGCATGTCCATCTCCACCCCTTCGATCACCCGCTTCACGGAGCCGGTCAGTTGCGTGCCGTTCACCTGCAGGGTCCACGTGCCGATGGACCGCTGCTTCCGCTCTTCGCCATTCATGTTGAGCGTGGCCTCGGAGATCTGGGTGAACACTGCCCCTGACGCCGTGGCGCGTCCCCCGATCGTGACCGGCGGCCGAGTGATTGGCTGATTGTCACTGCGGCTGGTTGCCGTGAGCGTGGCCAGCAGCGAGTCGCCGGAGACTTCGACCTTCATGGTCCCCTTGGCGGTGATGGCGGTGGCTTCGCCGTTGATGATCTGTCGTCCCATTTCCCACTCCACGTTCCAGGTGCCCACAATGGGCGCCGGCTGCGCCGCGAGCGAAGCGGCGGTGGCGGGAATGGCAGCGGCAACAGCCAGAATGGTGGTGAGGAGCAGGCGCATGGCGAGGGATCGGTGGAGGAGGGAAAGGATCAACGATACACCGTTGGTCACGGGGCCAGGGACGAAGGGTTGCCCGTGGGGCTTTCGAACCCGTCGAGGGGAAGTGGACTCCGCAGGACGCCCTCACCACTATTCCTCCGTTCGCGCCACTCGTCCCCTCACTCATGTCGCCCAATGCCCGCTCGCTGGAATGACGTATTTGACCGCAATCTCACGGACGCCATCCGTGAGTTCGGTCGCTGGCAGGATGGTACGCTGATCATGGAGGAAGATGGGGTGCTGCTCGTGTCGGGTGGCACGGAGTTCCCCATCGGCTTTTCCAACTGTGTGGCACGCACCGATCCGGATACCGATCCGGCGCTGGTGATCGAGCGCGCCGAGGAGTTTTTCCGGCCGCTCGGGCGCGGGTTCACGGTCTGGGTGCGCGATCATGTCGATGCGGACATCGCCGCCTATCTGCAGGAGCGTGGCGTGCGTTCGAGCAGCCAGTCCCCGTGGATGTTCCTCACGCGGCGTTCACTTGATACCGCGGTACCCGAGGGGGTGGAGGTGCGCATCACCGCCGCGGCGCCGGATCTGCCCGTCATTCAGTCCATCGTGGCCGATGCGTTCGGGGCCACAGGGATGCCCCGCGAGGAAGCGGACAGCCTGTTTGCCCACCCGCGGCGCGTGTTTTCGCCGGTGACGCGATTTGCGCTGGCCACCGTGGACGGTGAACCCGCGGCCACGGCCATGGTGCTGCTGACGGGCGGCATGGGCGGCATCTACTGGGTGGGCACGCGGCCGCGCTTCGCCCGGCGCGGGCTTGGCACCCTGTGCACCGTGGCGGTGGCCAACGCGGCTTTCGAGCTGGGCAAGCCCATGGTGGGACTGCACTCCACCCCCATGGGGCAGGCGGTGTACGAGCGCATGGGATTCGAGCGCTCGCCCTCCGGCCACCGGTGGTACGTGCTGGCGTGATGCCGGCTGGCCCGTCGCCCGTGCTTGAGGCGCGCCCGCATCGGGGTGACGAGGTCCGTGCTGGCGCCGGTGGATTCGCTCGGTCGCCGAGACACTGCCGCCGGTTGCGCGGGTTCGCTGAGCGCGCATGTCCCATGGTTCGCGGCACTCCGCCCCGGGCCAGCGCTCGCCGCTCGCCTTCGAGCCGCTCCACCTCTCCTGCTCGGACTGTCTCGGCACCGAGTTGTGGGGCGCTGCGTCCCACGGGCGTCTTGCGCGTGGGGACGGTCACACACTAGGCGCTGATCATCACCTGACTGGTCAGCGACCGCATTCCCACGGGGCGAGAGACAGGGGTGAGACGGGACGGTCGTCCCGCGGCTGTGTGGTCCGTACGAGGTGCGGACCGCTCCCTTTCCTACACGCCGGAGACGATCCCCATGCCGACCTTCCTGTTCCGCGTGACCGCTGCCCTGC
Source organism: Gemmatimonas sp. (assembly GCF_027531815.1). Taxonomy (NCBI): domain Bacteria; kingdom Pseudomonadati; phylum Gemmatimonadota; class Gemmatimonadia; order Gemmatimonadales; family Gemmatimonadaceae; genus Gemmatimonas; species Gemmatimonas sp. Next base: position 228,608 of record NZ_JAPZSK010000017.1, read on the forward strand.
TGATGCTCGGGGCGCCGCTCACGCACCACGCACAATCCCGCACGCCGGTCGCCGTGCTGCCGGTGACCACCACCGTGCAACGCCACAACGATGCGTACGCGGCGCGTGCTCTCGAGGGCCTCCTGACCGCGTCGCTGGGCAAGCTCGGCCGGATTTCGGTGCTCGACCGGTCGCAAACCGATCTCGTGACCACTGAACGCGAAACGCAGAAGAGTGTGGACTTCATTGACAGTCGAACGCTTGCCGCGCAGGGGCAGTCGCTGGGCGCGCTCTATGTGCTTACGGCCAACGTGGACAAGGTGGCGCTCACGGAGACCCGGCTGGACTCCGGGAAAGATCACCAGGGTACGATGACCGTTTCCATCCGCCTCATCGACGTGGCGACGCAGGAAGTGCGCAGCTCCGCCGTGATCAACTCCGACGCCGGGTCAGGCGGCAAGAAGGGGCTGGGCGGCATGCTCCGTTCCGTCCTCACCGTGCACGATACCCCCGACGACGCGCTGACGGCGATGGTGGCCAACTTGCGACCAGGCCTCGAGGAGTTCTTCAAGACCGCATTTCCCGTTCGGTTCACCATTGCGCAGGTGGAGCGCCTGAGTGCCGACTCCACGCACGGGACCTTTCTGATCGACGGGGGCAAGAATGTGGGCGCGCGTCCGCGTATGGTACTCGCCGTGCTCGAACAGAGCGATGTGAAGATCGGTGCGCGGGTCGTGCGCCGCGAACGGGAGATCGGCACCCTGGAGATCGTGAGCCTCGACGGTGAGGAACTGTCAATTGGCACCATGAAGACCGGGGCGCGCGACGTCGCCACGCTGGTGGCGGCCGGCAAGACCGTCATCGCCGTGCCACGCTGATGCGACGCCCTCGGACAGCGGCGCATCCTGTGCTCGTGTTGAGCGGGGGCGTCGGCCTCGCATATGTCGCGGCGTGTTCCCGACCCGTGGTCTCCACCCCTCCCATGCCGGATCCGGCGACGTGCACGACGGCCGACATTGCGGTCCAGGTGACCGATGTCGAACGAGATGGCGTGACCTCTTTCGCGCTCGCGGGCGAGCAGTGCGCACTCACGCGTACCGAGGCCATGACGGCGCTGCTCGATCGGCTGCTCTTCGTGGGGGTTCCGCAAAGCACGCAGACGCTGCCAATGCTGGAGCAGCCCGATGTCATGCGACAACGCCCCACCGCCGTACTGCAGCAGCTTCGCATGAGTGGTGGCAGCGACTTCCTCTCGTCAGCCGACTCGCGGGGCGTTGGCCGCTACGCCATCCGCTATGACGTCACCGGTCTTCGCCGATGGCTGGAGCGTCAGGGGCTGGCCCGGCGATTCGGCCTGCCATGAGCACGCGCATCCTGTCAGGTCTCCGGGCACTCTTCCCCCGCAGGCCACGTGTGTGCCTCCTCGGCTCGTGTGCCACCACGATGGCGCTCTCGCTGATTGGCACGGCGGTGCCACGGTTGCACGCGCAGGGGGCCGCGACCGTCGGTGCGGCCGCACGGCCAGCAGCCGTGCAGCCTCGCATCATGGTGATCCCGCGCGTGAAGGAGGGCGAAGACCTGCGCACCATGCTCGACGCCGACGTGTTCACCCGCATCGGGATTGCCAAAGTGAAGGAAGCATTCGACCGGCGTGGCTTCAGCACCGTGGACTTCGTGGCGCGCCTCAAGGCGGCGGACGAGAACGGACTCTTCACCGAAGGAAGCCAGACCGGCGTGCGCGACCAGCTGATCCAGATGAGTGGTGCCGATATCTACGTGGAGGTGGAGCTGCGCACCACGACGTCGCCGCAAGGGAACGGGTGCACCGTGATCCTTGGTGCCTACGAAGCATCGACAGGCACTTCGCTCGCCAACAAGGTGGGCAGCTCCGGACGATTCTATGGCGCCAGCGAGGAGCAACTGGTCCAACGGGCGGTGGAGGGGAGTGCCGACGACCTGCTCGGTACCATGCAGGCCAAATTCACGGCGATGCTCGACGAAGGGCGGGCGATCCTGGTGGACATCAGCCTGCGTCAGGGCGCGCGCTCGTCCTTCAGCGCGCTGCCGAAAGGCCAGGAAATCACGCTCGGCGAGCTGCTTGAGCAATGGATGACCGACCATGCCTTCCGCAACGCCGCCCACCTGCAGGGCACGACCGCGATGCGCATGGTCTTCGACGACGTACGCCTACCGCTGCGCGACGACCGCACCGGACGATCGTACGCCACGAGCCAATTCGGCTCCCAGCTCGCGACGTATCTGCGAACGCTCGGCTATGCCGTCACGCGCGATGTGAAGGGTGCCACGCTCTATCTCGTGATTACGGGACCATGAGCCACTTCCTTTCTGTTCGTTACCGTTGTCTGCTCGCCGCCGGCATGGGGTTGCTGGTCAATTACACCGCCGAGGCGCGGGCGCAGTCCGCGTCTCCCGCTCCGCTGCCGATCGCCGTGATGCTGCGACCGATCGAGGGCGACGAACACACCGCTGGTACGCTCGCTTGGCTGGGTGATGCCATTACTGGAGCGATATCAGATGCCGGCATGGCCGCGATCTCGCGATCGCCGCTGGCGCTCACCGTACGGGTGAGCAGTCGGAGCGCCGGGCAGTCCGATGCCGGGATGCGTCGGGTGGTACGGAGTGAGGTGTCGCTGCTGTTCACCGTGCACCTCGCCTCTGCGAACGGCATGGCGGGAAGTGTCCGGCTCACCCGCTTCGGAACCGGGCGCGACGCCGGCTCCGCCTCGGCAAGTGCGGTACAGTCACTCACGAGTGAGCCCGAGCTCATCGCTTCGGCCATGCTGCAGCTGGCCCGCGACGCCGAACGCACTATTGAACGCTCGTGCAGCGAACTCCTCGCCTCGGCGACGGAGCGTCAGCAGGCGCGGGACTTCGACGAGGCCATCGCGTTGCTCATGTCGGTGCCCGCAGCGGCGCCCACCTGTCGCGCGCGTGCGCAGGCGAGCGCCATGGCGGTCTACCAGGCGCGCAGTGCCTGGCAGTGCGGCCGTGCACTCCAGGAAGCCACCACCCTGCACGCAGCCGGCCGTTTCGATGAGACGCTGCAGGCGCTGCGGTACGTGGACCCGCTGAGCCCCTGCATGCCGCGTATTCGCGCGCTCATCGAGACCATTCGTACGGAGGCAGTGGCACGCGATGCGCGCGCCGCCGCCGCCCGGGCCGCGGCCCTGCAGCGTGAGTGGGCGTATCGCAATGCGCTGCTCCAAGCCACGACGAGCCTCGAGCGACAGCGGCTGATCGTGCTCGGAGACATCGCAGCGGCGCTGCTCGCGCCCGCGCGCCGCTGATGACGGTCCCCCGTCGATTTCGCACCCTAATACACCACCACCTCGATGCCGAAGAGCGCCTGTCGCGCGGGACAGTGCATGACGGAGGCGGAGGCCACGCGGCATTCGGGGCGGTTTTGACGGTGCTTCATGGGATAGGCCGTCATGACCGCAGCCGTGCCGCGGTGATTCGCCTGCCGGATCACCGCGTCGGGGAGGTGCGCGAGGTCGTTGCCGTCGTGCCAGAGTGGCCGGTTCATCGTCCAGTTGGTTGCCGATAGGGCATAGCCACCCGATGGCTCGGCCGCGACGGTGAACAGGATCCAGTGATGCCCGGGCCTGCTAGGGGCCTTGAGCGTCACCGGCAGGTCCACCACGTCCCAGCGCACGGGGGTGGTAAGCGGCAGTAGTTCGCGCCCTTCCTCATCGGCCTTCCCCCACGTGGGTGTTACGGATGCCCACACGGAGGCGGCCGCATGCGACGACGAGTATTGCATCTGCACGACCCCGTTGAGCAGGCTGTCGGCCGGCACACGCAGGAGCGCATCGGGACCACGTACCGTCTGACGTATCCCACCGACGGTGAAGCGACCTTCGACGAGGTGAATGCCGTCATCGCCGGGAGCGGGACCGCCGCCGGTATTCACGCGCACCTCGGCATCCACGGGGCGATAGCCCGGGCTCTCGAATCGCAACCGGATGACCGAATCGCTGCTCGCCAGTCGCAGCCCACCGAAGCGGGCGAGCCCACGCTCTGCCGTCACCCGATCACCGGCGAGGATGGTCACGTCGGAATCGAGCGGTCGCACCTGGACGACGCGCGCGCCGGTGTCGGCGGTGCGACCGTTCCCGACGCGCACCACGATGGAGGGCACCAGCCGCAGGGCACGGGTTCCGAAGAGCGGCGCCCCATGCGCCACGAGGGCGGCCTGCGACAGGTTCAGCGATGGCTTTCGGGCCGAGGCCCAGGCGAACGTGGCCGCCGCCACGGAGGTGACGAGCGAAAGGCCGAACCACAGGCGTGCGAAGGCGCCGGGCTGGCGCTGATGCCACCGAACACGCTGCACGATTGTCTGCTGACGTTCAGGGGAGACCGCAGCACCCACGATGTCCGTGAGCAGCTGCGTCGCCGGACGCCGATCACCGCGCGCACGCGCCTGTGCCACCACCTGAACGAACAGGTTGCCCGCCTCGTCGTCGGCGCCGGCGGCGCAGAAGTGGCGCACGGCCATCGGCAGATGCTCCGGGGCGCGGGTGCGCACCAGCGCCTCGGTGAGCTGACGATGCGCCGCCGCCACGTCGGCTGTCGCGCTGTCGGCGAGCAGCGACTCCACCACCACATCGTGTACCGGTTGCCAGCGTGCGTGCTCGCGGCGCACGAACCCTTTGGCTTCGAGGGTACGCAAGGTGGCGGCATCCTCGGGGCGCGCCACCACGATGTTGGCGGAAAGCGGCATCCCCGCGACCGCCAGAACGAGCAAGAGGGCACGTTCGTCCGCTGTGCACGCGCGCAGCCGACGGGTAAGCGGCGCCGACGCCGCGACCAGCTGCGTGGCCGCGCGCCAGTCCCGCGAGCTCCATTGGCCGTCGCACAGGGCGAGCAGACCCGCATCGATTGCCAGCGTGAGTCGCTCCACGACTTCGAGGGGAATGCCCTCGCAGGCGTTCACCAGCGCCCCTACGAACTGTTCGCTGTCTGCCGTGTTCGGCCACGTGCCGGACGCCTCCAGCGTGTCGAGCGTGGCGTCATGGGTGAGCGGTGGGAGATCAATCCGCTGCAGCGCGGGGTGTTCGACCACGAGCGGCCGTTCCGGGCGCATGGCGCCGACCACGAGCAACGGCAGCCCCGACATGCGCGCCAGCACCATGGTGACCAGCTGCCGTGAGGCACTGTCCAGCCAGTGCAGGTCGTCGAGCAGGAGCAGCAATGGCTGTTGTTCTGCGACCGCCTGCAGCAGGTCGAGTACGGCGAGCGCGCGGCGCCGCACGAGTTCCCCTGCCTCGGGTGAGCCCGACACACCGGCGAATCGACTCGCCAGCCCCGGATCGAGCGCCACCAACTCACGTGCGCTGTCGGCGCTGATGCCAGCCGCACCGCGCAGGCCGCAAAGCCCGCGGGCCAGGAGTGCGGCGAAGGCGAACGGGACATCGAGTTCGCCGGCATTCGCGCGCACGCTGAGCACCTGCGGACGCTTGCCACTGCACCGGTCGGCGATCGCGCGCAGCAGTCGGCTCTTTCCCACGCCGGCGACACCCTGGAGGATCACCAGTTCAGTGTCACCACGACGGGCCCGGGCCCAGGCCGACATGGTGGTCGCAAACGCGTCATCGCGCCCCACCAGCTCCAGCGTGAACGGCGTCGGGCGCTGCTCCGAAGGCTCCGGGTCAGCACTGCGCGCCCGGCCAATGCTCGCCTGCATCGCGGGCGACAGCGGCAGATCCAGTCGCGCCGCCAGTGCCGCGAGACTGTCGGCCTCGCGACGGGCCCCCACGCGATCACCAAGGTCGAGGTGCACCTCCACCGCCAGCCGTCGGGCGTCGAGCGAGTCAGGCGCACGCGTCAACAGCGCGGCAAGCGTCGTGCGGCGGTCGGCCGGCTTGAGGCGCGGCGGCTCGCGGCGCAGGACGGTCTCGACCAGACGTACCAGCGCGTCCTCGAGGCGCCCCCGCTCGGCCGCGGCCCACGCTTCGAACTCGTCGCCGCCAGGCAAGGCGAGGTCGGCGAGGAAGGGTCCGTGATACAACGACAGCGCTGCCGTGACGTCTTCACGCGCCACCGCGTGGAGGAACTGTTCGCGATCGAGCTGCAGCGCCGGGCCCACACCTGTCACGGCATCGTCGCGCGTGCTGAGCGTTTCCCCGAGCACCCGCCGCAGGCGCCACAGTGCCTGCCGCACGTTGTGCCGACTGCGTTCCGGCACTGCGTCGGCCCAAAGCAGGGCGCAGAGCGTGTCCCGGGAGTGGGCCCGGCGACGCTCGGCAGCGCAGTACGCCAGCAGCGCGAGTGGCTTTCCGCGCTGCAGGACCGCCGGCGTCTCGGGGAGGGTAAGGTCGAGCAGCTCCAGACGCCCGAGCGTGTGCAACATGAAGACCGCACCGGGGTCGGTCACGGTTGGCGCGGGATCGTGCGGCTGGACGACGGGACTGCGTGTCATGGACTCCGCGAGACGGGAGAATGAAACCGAGTGAGAACGACGAGACGTTGGCAAGACGGCGTCTCGCCAGCGTCTCGAGCTCGCGTATCTGCGGGAGCAGGGTGGTAGCGGTGACTTTGCACTGCGGTATGTTTGACGCAATGACACCGGCGATCTGGCAGGATCCCAAACGGTACCTCTGGGCCATCGCGCTCACCATGCCACTTCTGCCGTGGCTGGCGTTGGGGCTCCATGCGGCGAGCGGTGCCGGCCTCTGGCTCTGGCTTGGCCCCATCGTCACGCTGGGTGTGGTCCCGCTGCTCGATGTCATCACGGGCGTCGACCGTGCCAACCCACCCGCGGAGCTGACCGCCGCGCTGGAGGCCGATCGGTACTACCGGTGGGTCACGTATCTCTTTCTGCCGCTGCAGTACGCCGGGTTCGTGGCCGCCTTTTACGTCATCGCCCGCGGTGACCTCTCCGTCGCGGAGTGCATCGGCCTCTCCGCCACGGTGGGCTTCATTGGCGGACTCGGGATCAACACCGCGCACGAACTCGGACACAAGAAGGAGAGTGTCGAGCGCTGGCTGTCCAAGATCGCGCTCGCGCAAAGCTGGTACGGCCATTTCTACATCGAACACAATCGCGGCCACCACGTGCGCGTCGCGACGCCGGACGACCCGGCCAGCAGCCGACTGGGCGAATCGTTCTATCGGTTCTGGCCACGCACCGTGGTGGGTTCGCTGCGCAGCGCGTGGCAGCTCGAAGCGCGACGGTACGCGCGCATTGGCCAGCACCCGTTTCGGCCGGGAAACAATGTGCTGAACGCGTGGCTGTTGTCCGCCGTGCTCTGGACGGTCATGGTGCTCTGGCTGGGCGTCGAGATCCTGCCGTATCTCGTGCTGCAGGGCGTGATTGGCTTCACGCTGCTCGAAGCGGTCAACTACCTCGAGCACTATGGGCTGCTGCGCCAGCGCGTGGGCGCACCGGGACGCGAGCGCTACGAGCATGTGGCGCCGCGTCACTCGTGGAACTCCAACCACCTCACCACCAACGTGCTGCTGTATCACCTGCAGCGGCACAGCGACCACCATGCGCATCCCACGCGGCGGTATCAGGCGCTGCGTGATCACGCGGAAGCGCCGGTGCTTCCCACGGGCTACGCCGGCATGATTCTGCTGGCGCTGGTTCCGCCGCTGTGGTATCGCGTTGTAAATCCGCGGGTGCTCGCGCATTACGGCGGTGACGTGCGCCTCGCCAACGTGGCGCCACACGCGCAGGCGCGACTGCTGGCGCGCTACCCGGCACCTTCCCATTCGACAGCCATACACAGCAGTAGCGGGCCGCAGCACGATGGAAACACGGCGCCCGCTACGTTTGCAGCCGACGCGTACAGCTGCCCGGGGTGCGGATATACCTATGCGCCCCGGCGCGGCGCCCCGCGCGAAGGGTACCCGGCCGGTACGCCGTGGGCCGACCTTCCCGGGGACTGGCCCTGTCCGGATTGCGGGGTGCGTGAGAAGACCGACTTCGTACCGGTGTCGGTGGCGATATGACGCGCGATTGCTAACCCGCGGCGGCGCTACCGCGGCAACGCATACGCCACAATCTCCGACGCCTGCCCGCCCGCGGTCGTCGCAAAAACCACGTACTGCCGCCCGTCGTGCAGGTACGTCATCGGAATGCCCGTCTGCGTGCCGCTCGGAATATCGAGTCGCGTAATGCGCGCCCCGGTGCGCTTGTCGAGCACCCATAAATTGCCGCTGCCGTTCGTGCCTTCGCCGGCGAAGAGCAGCGTGCGCGTCACCAGCAGTCCGGCGCGCGACGTGCGACCCGTGTTGGGAATGCTGGCCGGCGGCAGCTTGAGTCGCTCGGCGACATACGCCGGCGTATCGCCGTTGGGCACCATCCACGCATGGTTGCCCGTCGTCAGGTCGATCGCGGTGATGCGCCCCCAGGGCGGCTTCACGAACGGCACGCCGGGCGCGAGCTGACCGCCACGGCCGCCCGCGATATAGTTCATGTCCGAGACTTTGCCACCGGGCAGCAGGGCGAGGAACGACGGCGCCGTCACCGACGGCACATACAGGTAGCCCGTCTCGGGGTCGAGCGCGCCGCCTTCCCAGTTGGCGCCCCCTGTCGAGGCCGGGAGCGAGAGCGTGCCGCGCGTGCCGTCGGTGGCGCCCGCCAATGAGGGCGGGGTGTAGAGCGGCCCCCAGCGGTACTGGCGCGCGATTTCCCGCGCGCGCGCGCGAATCTCCGGCGTGAAGTCGAGCAGGTCGTCCTCGCTGAAGCCCTGTCGCTCGAAGGGCGCGGGCTTCGTGGGGAATGGCTGCGTGGGACTGTACCACTCGCCGGGTACGTCGCCCTTGGGCACGGCCCGCTCCTCGATGGGCCAGATGGGTGTACCGGTCACGCGATCGAGCACGAAGACGAAGCCCTGCTTGGTGAGCTGGGCCAGGATTCTTCGTGGCTTTCCCTCGACGGTGAGGTCGGCGAGGATGGGCGCGGTGGTGTTGTCCCAGTCCCAGATGTCGTGGTGGATGGTCTGGAAGTGCCACACGCGTTTGCCTGTACGCGCGTCGAGCGCCACGATGCTCGTGGAGAAGAGGTTGTTGCCCGGCCGGTGACCACCGTAGTAGTCGCCGGTTGCCGCTTCGGTGGGCAGATAGACGTAGCCAAGCTGCGCATCCCAGGAGATCTGCGCCCACGCGGCGCTGTTACCGGTGTAGGCCCACGACTTCTCGAGCCAGCTGTCGTTTCCGAACTCGCCGGGCTCCGGGATGGTGTGGAACGTCCACAGCAAACGCCCCGTGCGCGCATCGAAGCCGCGAATGTCGCCCGGCGTGTTCACCTTCGACGGCGGCTGCATGCCCACGTGCAGCGCCGCGCCCACCACCAGCACATTGCCGATCACAGCCGCCGGCGAACTCGCGCCAATCGAGCCGTCCACCGACACGCCTTCGCGAACGCGGAGATTCTGCTGCAGGTCCACGACGCCGTTGCGTCCGAAGCCGGGGATCGGCCGGCCGTTGTGTGCGTCGAGGGCGATGAGATGGTACCCGGGGGTGACCACGTAGAGGCGGTCGTCGCCCTTGCCGTCGGACCAGTACGACACACCGCGTCCCGAGTTCACGCGCGGCGCCTTGGCAAGCCGGTCACGCTCGTCGAAGCGATACATCCAGATGGTTTCGCCCGTGGCCGGATCGATGGCGACCACATTGCGGTGCATGCCGGCGGTGGCGTAGAGCCGCCCTTTCACGAAGATGGGCGTCGTCTGACTGGCGGCGGCCGGGTTGGGCCCCTGGTTCCGGGCGCTCCATCGCCACGCCACTTCGAGCGAAGCCGCGTTCGACGCGTCGATCTGACTCAGCGACGAGTATCGGGTGTGCCCCGCGTCGCCACCGTAAATGGGCCACTCGGCGCCGGCGCCGCGCTGTGCACGCGCGGTCGCCGGCGCGACCGCACTCGCGGCAGCGGAGAGCGCCAGCAGGGCGAGGGGAAAATGCCGTCCCATCAGAGGCTCCAAGGGAGAGAAGGTGATTCGGCGGTCGCGAGAACGTGCCGTGCCGTTGCCGTATCCGCTAGGGAATGCAGATTCCGCCGCATGGTGATCGTCGTGCTCCTCGTGGCGCTGCTCGTGGCGCCGATGGCCTCGCCCTCGACGCTGGCCGCGCAAGCGCATGAGCATGCTGCCAGCGCACCGGCCCCCGATGCGCGCCTCGAGCTCGTGCTGGGCGGTCCGCACCTGATCCTGTATCACACCGGCTATCTCGCGCTGGGCGAGTCGCAGGTGGCCGGGCTGCAGCGACTGCGGCGCGCGGTGTGCGAGGCGGAAGTCGTGTACGTGGAGCGCACCGCAACGGGGCGCGACCAGATGTCCGCGCTCCTCGCCGACTCCGTGCCGCTGCCGCGCGAATCAGCGGCGGCGCCCACCAGGTCGTCAGGGCTGCACGACGCGATGAATGCACTGGCCGCCGCGGAATCGTCGTGGCTCACGGCGCTGCTGCGCGCGCGGCGCGACGCGCTGGGGCTGCTGACCACGCCGCAGCGCGCCCAGCTGATGACGCTGCGCGATCACTGGGTGCGCGAATCGCTCGCGATGATCGAGGAGTCCACGCGCCCCGGTCAGCGCGGACACAAGGGCACGCAGCTGCCCATTCGCGTGCCTGGGATGGTGGTGGGCACCACCACGTTGCTCCCCTACTGCGAGTCGTTGCACGGGCCATCGATGCACATCAGCATGCCTGGCGTTCCGCCGCAGGTCAGCCGCTGAACGGCACTTGATCAGCCGCTGACCTTCACCCGCACGTAGCCGTTCGTCCAGCAGCACTGCTGCCCCGGCGCACTGTCGGTGATGCCGAAGTTGTCCACGCGTACCCGCAGCATGTACTCGCCGGGGGCACTGAAGCGCACCGCCGTCGTGGCCTCGCCGCCTCCGGGCGCCGTGGTGGCCGTGCGCGGCTCGAAGGATACATCGCCGGGCCCCTGGTGCTTGAACCAGAGCATGTTCAACGGGATCGGCTTCCGTTCGCCGCGATCCTCCATCCACACGCGGATCGTGAGCGGGGTGCCCATCGCGACCATGAGTGGCCCGGTGGTCACGCCCTCGCGGCCCGCGGACGCGGGGCCGTCGGCGGCGAAGCGCACCACCGGCATCATCGACCCGGCAGCCTGCGGTGTGTAGGAGAGCTTGTAGTACTCACTCGTCGCGCGGCCGGGTACGGTGTAGGTCACCCCGCCGTGTCGCAACGTCCATACGACGTCACCCTTGTGCCCCGTCGGCACCCGAATGGCGAACACCCCGCGTTCGCGCCGGCCGCCAAACGCGCCATAGCGCACGACTGGGAAATGGGTCGGCTGCAAACCATTGAACTGCGCCGGCTCGATGCGATTGTCCGGACCGATGGGAATATCCACCGCGCCGCTCGCGTTGCGATTCATGAATCCGTACGAGAGCGTGATGCTGCCATCGGGATTGGCGTACCACCCGTCGAAGTACGGCGCCACGCCGGCGCCGGAGGGTGCGCTCGGCCCGAGGGGGTATCGCGCGCCGGGCTGCGGTTGCGCCGAAAGCGGTACGACCGAAAGCGGCACGGCCACGCAACAGGCGACGGCGACGAGCGCGAACTTCACTTCTTGGCCCGCTGCGCGAGCAGCCGCTGATACGACGCCTCATCGAGTTGCGTCACCGCGATCCACGCGTGGCTCATTTCGTCGGTGGTGCGATCACCGATGCCTACCCATTGATCGGGATCGGGATTGGCGGGGTTCTTGTCGGTGTTGTCGTACCACGCGGTGTTGATGATCACGGAGCCCGCCGGCAGGAGCGGCGCTGCGTCTTCGGCGTACACGTGGCTGTGGTGCCATCCCGGGTTCCAGTTCGACACCATGCTCAGCGTTTCGCGTCGACCGTCGGGATACAGCACCTCGAGCCGTTTGGCGACCAGACGCAGATGCCCATGCGGCTGCCACGAATCGATGCGCACGGGCGTGTTGAACCGGTGCATGCCCTGCGTGACGAGGGTGCCGTGCGGCTCGATTTCGAAGTCACCCGAGCCGCTCTGCAGCGCATAGAGACCCAGCGTTTGCCGATGCCGCGTTTGCGGGGTGACCTCGGGCCCGTGGAACCAGATCCCGACCTCGAGCTGGTCGTCTGCGACAGCCTTCCCATTGGGGAAGTAGTGAATGTCGAAGAGCACGTTGGAGCCCGCCGGCGCGATGCGGCAGGCGTCGGCTGGTACGATTTCGCCGATCTTGCCGAGTGCGTATTCGGAGAGGCGTACGCTCCCCGGACCGCCGCCACCGACGGCATCCGGCTCCGTCGTGACGTTGCCCGGCACGAACGTGGAGTTGGCGTGGTGCGTGACGCTGCGTCCGGCGACCGTGGGCTTGGTTTCGATGGCCTTGATGCAGCGGTCGGTGGTGAGGCCGCTGGGCACGGCGGGGCGCCACCAGCGGTCCTGGCCCACGGCCGGCACGGAGTACTTGGCCGCCTTGATGACCAGGTCGGGCGGGCCGTACTGCGCGGCGAGCTGGTATTGCCCCGGTTCCGGTAGTTTGGGTGCGGGGGGCATATCGGCCGGGTCGCCTTCCGGCATGCCTTCGTCGACCCACCGAAGAATCGTCGCGATGTCGCGATCGGAGAGGCGCCAGTCGTGCTGGAGTTTCTGGATGCCGATGTGGGTGTCGTACTGATAGGGCGGCATCTCGCGCGCCTGCACGACCTGCTTGATGAGCGGGCCGTGGCGGCGGGCGTGTTCGTAGGTGAGGAGGGGCATGGGCCCGATCCCGCCCGGCGAGTGGCACACCTGGCAGTTCTTCTGCAGGACGGGGGCGACGTCGCGGGTGAAGCTGATGCGCGCCGAGTCGGCGGCGCGGCGTGGCGCCGAGTGCGTGCCGGGTTCGGAGCGTGCGGCCGGCGTGCCCGTTCGCGCCGCGGTGAGGATGAGGGCGGCGGCACACGAGAACGCGAGGGAACGACGCCAGCGTCGCGGAAGCGGCTTCCGTGGTGACGGACCGGTCGGCTCCATGAGGTTTCTCCGGGGACGGGTGGCGGATAGCATGGCGCGCGTGGGGCGGCGGGGCAAGGGAACCGGGGGCGGGCGCCGCTGGCGGCGGTAGGAACGGTGCGGTCCGCGTGGGGCTGATGGCGGTATAGTCGCGCGCAGGAATACAGAAGAGCGGCGCCTTCACTCGGGGAGTGGGGCGCCGCTCGTTCGATACCCGCATGCGTGTTGTCCCGCCGCGCCATTCGATGACTCGGCGTGGCGGTGCGTGCCTCTTGCGGGTCTCTCGGCGCGACTGAACGTTAGACTGCATTATCTGCAGCCTAACGCGGTGGCGTCGATGCCTTGGCCACTGGGGCAAGTCGTTGATGCATTGGGTGATATCCCATTGGCGTCGACGGTCGGTGCGCGGGATTAGACTGCGGAAATGCGCTGCATAATCCGTGGTCTGCAGTGATCGCCTGCAGCCTAATCAGCGTTAGGCCGCTAACCAGGGATTAAGCTGGCGGCTAGCGCAGGCTAGATGCGTTTCATTGCTGAGTCTGATGCAGTTGCAAACTGCCTAGAGGCGGCCACTAAGCTCACGGCAATCCACTCGAGCTGTTCACACTTCCCCTTCGCGCAATGATCCGACGATCTGGCTGTTTCTTGTTCATGCTGGCCTTGCACGCCTGCACTGGTACCGCCGAGCGATCCGATACGGGCAAGACGGCTCGCGATAGCGCCGGCGTGTCGATCGTAGAACACTCGGCCGCGTACATGGCGGCTCTCCCCGAGTGGACGCTCGACAGCACGCCGCTGCAAGAGCTGCGCGGCGACGCGACAGACACGCAGTTCGCGAGGATTCTCGACGCGGTGCAGCGTGCCGACGGCGGCTTCTACGTTGCCGATCAGCAGCAGCGGGACATCAAGGCCTTTGCGGCGAGCGGCGCGTTCGAGCGAGTGCTGAGCCGACCGGGCCGCGGTCCCGGCGAGGTAGGCTACGTCAGTCGACTACAAATGCTTGCGGGTGACTCACTGGCTTTTGTTGATGCCAACAATCGGCGCGTGTCGGTGTTCGGACCGAATGGGCATTTCGCGCGTCAGGTCCTCTTTCCGCGCTTCGAGGATGGCTCGTCGGTCCGCATCAATATGCAGCTGATGGACGGACGACTGCTTGGATCGCTACGCCAGCCGTGGGTGGAGGCGACGGAAAATCGCGATTCCGTGTATCGGACACCATTCGCAATCGTGGCGTATCGCGTCGTTCCTTCGACCGGCGCGGACACCGGAGTTCCACCCGCCGATGTCGATACGATCGCCGTGGTGCCCGATGGCGAAGCCTATCGCGCCAACAGCACCGAAGATGGGGAGACGCGGGCCGACGAGCATCCGCTGCGGTTCGGCCACAACACGATCGTCGCCTCCGATGGTCGTCGTACGTTTGTGGCGACCAATGAGACGGCGGAGATCGTGGAGTACGGCGCGAAGGGCATGGTGCGGCGTATCCGCAGCGCGCGGACACCACGCCCCGTCACCGACGAAGACCGGGTACGGTTGGAAAGTGAGGTGCTCGATGCCGTGGAGAAAAGTGGTCGCCCTGCGTCTGCCAAGGCCGACGTGCAACAGATGGTGAAAGGCTGGCGGTATGCGAAGTCGCATACGCTCGCTTCGCGCCTTCTGGTAGGTGCCGACGGTGGCCTGTGGGTAGAAGACGCGTGGGTCCTCGAGAACGACCCCCGTCAGTTCTTCGTGTACGACAGCACTGGCATAGCGCTCGCACGCGTCGTGCTACCACCGCGCATTCATGTCCTGCGGGTTAGCACGCGCGAGATCCTGGGGGTGTGGAGGGACTCGGACGACGTCCCGCATCTGAGGCGCTGGAGCATCTCCCGCCAGCCCTGATTGGCGTGACTGTGATACTGCATTGGCGAAGGCGACTCGCGGGCAGTGTCCCGGCGCAGTCGGCCTAACGGTGCTTGCTGCAGACGGGCGTTTTCGGAAGCTCGCTGCGCTCGCGATGATGTGATCGCCCGCTGCAGAAGCCAGGCGTTAGCCAGTGTGGCGGCATGAAGGGTAGGCGGTAAGGATTGGGACAGACGTTTCAACCATGGAGGCCGCAATGACCAAGACAGTGCTGTTGCTCGGGATCGTTGGCGCGCTCCGCAGCGTCGCGCCGTCGTTGTCTCACGAAGCTGTGGTGCGACCACCGCTCCTCGTCCGAGACACGACCTCGGCGGTCGCTCTTGAGGTGCGCCGACTCGATTCGCTCGCCACGGCCGAGTGTATCCAGCGCGTGGCGGAGCGCTCGGGCTTTCAAGCATGGCCGGAGGTCGAGCCGGTAGACGCGCGAGTCGTAGGGCGCCGATGGGTTCGCCAAGCAGACGGGACAGGGAGCATCGAGGCGCTGAAGACGATCCTGCGCGTCGGCCCTGACAGTGTCCATGTGTGGGCGCGGCTGTCACGCGCGCCCGAGGATCGTACGCTGAACGCCGGTGTTGGTACGGCGCGTCAGATTCTCACCGAATGTCCCCGCAAGCGTACTCGGTTGCCGGTGCCCCCGACCGGTGCTGAGGCGCGGTAGCCAATCTGGGCGATCCGCGCGGGCTGGTCTTGCGGTGCCGTCGTAGCGCGTCGGGTAGGTAAGGCCGAAGTGCCGGTAGCGCGACCACCAGCGAACGATGCGACCTTGGCAAACGATGCTTGCTGCAGGCGGGCAGCGCGGTAGCTCGCTGCGCTCGCATCTTGTTGAATCGCCCGCTACAGAAGCCCGCGTTATGCAGATCACTACCCGAACGACTCATGCGCATCTTTGGTCATGCCCTGCGCACACGGCGCATTCTGCAGGTTGGCTTGGTTGTCGCTGGCGCGGTCGCAGGCGCAGTCTTCGGCCTTGTCCTCAC
>NZ_JAPZSK010000018.1 GCF_027531815.1 Gemmatimonas sp.
CACGCCTCGCGCCGACCGAAGCCAGCCGCCGGTGGGCGACCCTGCTGCAGCAGATTTTCGAGGTCGACTCGCTCGCGTGTCCCACCTGCCACGGCGCCATGCGCATCGTCGCGTTCATCACCCAGGCGTCGGTGATCGACCGGATCCTCGCGCATCTCCGGACGCGCGCCGCGCGCGAGGCGCACGGCGGGCCGCGGAGTCCGCCATCGACGTGGGCCCCCACGAACCGGGGCGCGTCCGAGCGGCCGCCGCCGGCATCGGCCCCCCCCACGGTAACCGCCATTCTCACGGCCCGCGAGGCGCGCGCGCGAGGCGGAGGGCACGCCACCGCCCGTCTGTCGGTGCGCGCGTGGTCGGCGATCACGCCGTATCCTCGACCGACCCCAATCGAATTTCCTATCCAGCGCAAGGCAAGCAGCTGTGGATCGAAGCCCGCGGCCTCGGGGCCCGCTCCGGTGAGCGTGCAAGCTGCGGAGCGCGCTCTCGCTGTGACACTCCGGTCCCGTGGCGTGTTGCTCACCCCGAATCCGCGGTGACGCAGGCCCGTTGGCATCAGTCCAGACGCTGAGCCCCCACGCCCCCCGACGCCCCGCGCATGCCCCCTGCTGCCCTCGCGCCCGACCCGCTGTTCGTCGCCTTCCAGACGGCGCTGGCCGGCCGCTACTCCATCGATCGCGAGATCGGCCGTGGCGGCATGGGCGTCGTGTACCTCGCGCGCGAAGTCATGCTCGATCGCGCCGTGGCCATCAAGCTGCTGCCCCCCGCCATGGCCACGCAGCCCGCGCTGCGCGATCGCTTTCTGCGCGAGGCGCAACTCGCAGCCAAGCTGTCGCACCCGCACATCGTGCCCATTCACAGCGTGGACACGATCGACGACTTCGTGTTCTTCGTGATGGCCTACGTGGAGGGCGAGACGCTCGCGCAGCGTGTGCAATCGCGCGGCCCGCTGCCGGCGCGCGAAGGAGCGCGCGTACTGCGCGAAGTGGCCTGGGCGCTCGGCTACGCGCACGCACAGCAGGTGGTGCACCGCGATGTGAAGCCCGACAACATTCTGCTCGAGGCCAACACCGGCCGGGCGCTCGTGGCCGACTTCGGCATTGCCGCCGCCACGGGTGACGCCATCAGCGATCAGATCGCCGGCACTCCCGACTTCATGAGCCCCGAGCAGATCCTCGGCGCCGACATCGACGCGCGCAGCGATCTCTACTCGCTCGGCGCCACCGCGTTCTACGCCCTCTCCGGTGCGCTGCCGTTCTCCGACGCGAACACCAGCGACGTGCTGGCGCGCAGGCTCACCACCTCAGCACCCTCGCTCGACACCACCGGCACCCGGGTGCCGCGCAAGCTCACGCAGCTCGTGGACTGGTGCC
This sequence comes from Gemmatimonas sp., assembly GCF_027531815.1. Classification (NCBI taxonomy): domain Bacteria; kingdom Pseudomonadati; phylum Gemmatimonadota; class Gemmatimonadia; order Gemmatimonadales; family Gemmatimonadaceae; genus Gemmatimonas; species Gemmatimonas sp. The sequence goes on from NZ_JAPZSK010000018.1 coordinate 1,371, forward strand.
TCGCCACGCACCCCGCCGACCGCCCCGCGAGCGCACAACTGCTCGCCGATCAGCTGGGCGTGGCGATCGAACAGCGCCGTGAGCTGCCGGTCGCGCTGCGCGCGTTCGTGAAGCGCAACGGCCGCACCGATGGGGCCGGCACCATGCTCACGCTCGTGGGCACGGTGGTCGGAGCCGGTGTGGTGGCGGCGGTTGCCGGGCCGGCGCAGGCATTGGCCGCGACGGCCATCAGTGCGCTGGTGGCCCCGGCGGCGTTCGGTGTGCTCTCGGCGCGGCGCATGCTCGACCTCGGCTTCACGCACCAGGATCTGTGGCCGGCCTTCGACGTGGAGCGCGAAAGCAGTCGTGAAGAGCACGCGGTACACCCCGGCCGCCTGCGACGCGTTTTCGAGCGTGTGCTGCGGCATGTCGCACGAGTGTCCTCGGCCACCACGGCCGCGGTGATTCCGGCGCTCGCCTTGGCCACGCCAATGGAGCAGCTGTACGCCGTCCCGCTGGTGCTGCTCTGCCTTGCCGTGGCCATCTCCAGCGTGTTCGGTTATCTGGTCGTGCTGCAGCTCCGCCGAGACGTGGACGTGGAGTTCTGGAGTCGCGTGTGGACGGGTCGCTTCGGCGCGTGGTCGTTCGCACTCGCTCGCAAGTGGCGCGGCCGTGCACCCGTCGCACCGGCCATGACGCACCGCGCCACCGAACTCTCGCTCGGACTCGCCGCGGAGCAGCTGTTCGACAGCCTGCCCAAGGCCTCGCGCGAATCACTCGGCGATCTGCCGGCGCTGATCGAACGGTTGCAGCGGGACGCGCATGTACTGCGGACGCGCTTCGATGCACTGCAGCAGGCGCTGCACGGATCGGGGCAGGGGGCCGCTGCGTCGAGCCACGCCGAGTCCTCGCACCAGCAGGCGCTCGCGGAAGAGCGTGACATGGTGCAGGCGCGACTGCGCGAGACCGTGAGTGCGCTCGAAAACATCCGCCTCGGGCTACTGCGCCTGCACGCCGGGTCGCTCAGTCTCGGGTCGCTCACCACGCACATCGCCCTGGCGGTCGACGTGTCCGAGAACGTGGACCGTCTGATCCAGGCGCACGACGACGTCGAACATCTGCTGCGCCTTCCGCAGCAGATCTCCCTCACACCGGCCTAGGTTCCATGCAACACAAACCCGTGATCACGGCCGACGCCCTGTCGCCAGACTGGATGGGGGCGGCGGCGCGTCCGTTGCCCGATCGTGTACGGTCGGCCGGGCAGACGGTCAGCGGCAGCTCCCACCACGATACACCCGTGGCAGCACCAACCACCAGCATGTGGCGCTCGGCGCTTCGCTGGGTGCGTGACGCCGCGATCGGCCTGGCGATCATCACCAGCATTCCGCTCGTGGTCATTGCGACCCGCGGTGATGTACTGCGCTTGAACGATTCGGACCTCAGCACGCGGATCGCGCAGGTGGAGAAGCTGCGAGTGCTCCGCCTGCCCACCACGAGCGAGCTGTCGCCGCTGGCGGCCGGCCACTTGTGGCACGCCACCGATGTGACCGCGAAGCACGGCATGTTCCCCGTGCACCCTGCCGCGGAGCCCGCTGAGCGCGGTTGGCAGCACGCGTCGCTCAGCGACGCGATGTTTGCGGACATTGGTCGTCGCGATGCGCATCTGCTGCAGTCGTCGGAGGTGCTGCGGGCGGCGCAGGGCGCGCTGTCCGCGTCCGAGCAGCAGTACCTGCGCACCGTGGCTGAGTCGCCGATCTGGGGCGACATCGATCGCCTCGCGAGTGCCGGCGCTGTGGATGTGATCGGTGCGCGCTATGTGCTGCCGTTTCGCGCCGATGCCACACCGGTGCTGATGCCCATCCCACGATTCGCGACCACCAAGGAGATCGCCTACGCGGGTCTGTCGCGGGCGGCATATCATCTGTCGCAGGGTGAGCCGGAGCGCGCCGAGCACGCACTGCGCTCGGTGCTGTCCTACGGCTTCGTGATGCTCGACAATGGCACGAGCGCCATTGAAGGACTGATCGGTCGCGTGATGGTGGGTATTGCGAGCGAAGGGCTGCACACGCTGTACACGATCACGGGCAACGCAGCGGGTGCGGCACTGACGGCGCCGATCACGGACGCGACGTCGCTCACGCTCGGCGCGCGCGACGGCACCACCGAGCAGCGCCTCATTGCCGTCGCGGGCGATCCCACGGTTCCTCGCACGATTCGGCTGGAAAGCCTGCGGGCGCTGGCATTCAGCAGTTGCACCAACGTGCGTGGCACGCTGCTCGGGCCATCGGCGGCGTCGGATGCTGCGTTTGACGAGGCGCGACGCACCCTGGCGCGCTATCCGTCGGAGGTCGCGCTCATCGAACTGATGCAGGACGCGGCGAATCGACCGCCAGGCGGCTCGGAGATTGCCGCGAAACGGGACTGGCTGCTGCTCGGCGCGGCCTCGGTGGCCTCTACGGTGCTGAACAATCCGCGCATTCAGACGTGTACGCGGGTGTTGGGGGCGTATCGCTGAGGCTGGCCGAACCGGCCTTTGTGGCGGCGGGAGAACATTTGAGGCATCGCTCCGTCTCTTCGGGGGTCAGCTCGCTCGTATCGATCATCCCTCCCCCGAAGCTGGATTCCGACAATGCACACGTGGTTTCGACGCGCCCTGTTCGGGGCCGCGGCCGTGGCGACCGTCATGGTGCCGCAACGCACGTCCGCGCAGGCCGCGCCCGTGAGCGGCGTCTGGCACACCTTCGAGTTCTTCGAAGACCCGGACGTGGGGTTCCCCTCGCCCAATGCCGGTGACGGATTCTCCTGCTCGGCCGGCGCAGGGCAGCAGGTGCGCTTGCGCATCGTCGACCTCGGTGTGAGCGGCGACCGCTTCAACCTGTTCGCCAATGGCGTGCTGCAGGGGGCGACGTAGATGCCAGCTAACGAGGCTGTAGGAAAAGTCCGCGAGACACCCACCTCCGGACCCGCGCTTCCCGTGCGGCGCACGCCGGGCCACGGAGCCCCCCATCGACCCGGGCCCCCGCGAGCCGGGGCCCGGCGCGCACCCCACGCTCGTCCCGCCGGCGCGGCTCCTTGGTCCCGCCGGCATCGCCCCCCCACCGTCACCGCCGTTCCCACGGCCCTCGAGTCGCACGAACACGTCAGTGGGCACGCCGCCGCCCGCCAGTCGGTGCTTACGCGGTCGGTGATCTCGCCCTATACTCGACCGATAGTCGATCCGCCCCGATTGAAATTCCAATCCCCTGCAGGATTGAACACCCCGGCCATCGGCGTCGTGGTCGCGGGCCCGGCGTGGTTACTGACCTCGATCAAGAACCCAAATCCGCACGGCCCGGACACTGGGCCGCGTTGCCCACAGCCGGAGTACCTCATGTCCCAGCATCCCGTCGCCCTCGTCACCGGTGCCGCCTCCGGCATCGGCCGCGCCATCGCGTTGGCCCAGGCCCGCGCCGGCTGGCGCGTCGTCGTCTCCGACCTCGACGAGGCCGGCGGCGAAGCCACCGTCGCGCTGGTGCAGGCCGCGGGCGGCGAGGCGCTGTTCGTGGCCGCGGACGTGGCCGTCCCGGCCGACCACGAGCGGCTGGTGGCCGCCGCCGAGCGCCACTTCGGCGGCCTGCACATGGCCTGCAACAACGCGGGCATCGGCGGCGACCTGGCACCCACCGCCGATTACCCGCTCGAGGCCTGGCAGCGCGTCATCGACGTCAACCTCTCGGGCGTGTTCTACGGCATGCGCCAGCAGATCCCGGCGCTGCTGCGATCGGGCGGCGGCGCCATCGTCAACGTGTCGTCGATCCTGGGCCAGGTGGCGTTCGCCGGCGCCCCGGCCTACACCGCGGCCAAGCACGGGGTGGTGGGCCTGACGCGCGCCGCGGCGCTGGACTACGGCGCGCAGGGCGTGCGCGTCAACGCCGTCGGCCCGGCCTTCATCCACACGCCGATGATCGAGCGGCTCGAGCAGGACCCGGCCACGCAGGCCGCGCTGGTGGCCATGCACCCGCTGGGCCGCATCGGCCGGCCCGAGGAGGTGGCCGAGCTGGTGCTGTGGCTGGGCTCGCCGGCGGCCTCGTTCGTCACGGGGGCCTACTACCCCGTGGACGGCGGGTTCCTGGCCCGCTGAACGGGGGCTCCGCCTCCCCGGGCCCGCTGCCAGCGGTGAATATGCCGCTCGGCGGCGACTGGACCGTGTCCCATCGCTGCGTGCCGCGTCCTATGCTCGGATGTTCACGTTGGGTCGGTGCTCGCGCATGATGCATTGCGCCTGGCCAATCCAGCGATCGAAACATTCCTCACGACCCTCATACACCATGACTGCAGCATCGCGGGATCAGGTTGTCACGCGGTTCGAATGGCGGTTCGGTCCAGCCGGGCGCGGCCTCCTGTGGTTGCCCATCCTTGCGGTGCTGGCTGCTCTGTACCTTGCAGGCGTGGGCGGTTGCGCAGTGCTCGCGGGCCATGCGCTCGACGCGCTCGTGAGCGGCACCGCCTTCTTGGGTCACACGAACATCCGGATCGGACCGTTCGTGTTTGGGTCGCTGCTCCTGTCGCTGATCCCGCTTTTCTGGACGGTCGTTGCAGGTCTTGTCGGCGCGCAGATCCTGGTGATGGCCTCCGCCGAAGACTGCATCGTGCTCGACCAGCGTTCGCTGCGTGTGACGCATCGTATCGGTCCATTTCGCTGGGCGGATTCGCATGCAATCGAAGACGTGCGTGCGGTGTTTGCCCTTCCGCAAAGCCAGCGGCAGTGGCCGAGGCTGGTGGCGCACATTGGCGAGCAACTCGTCGTGTTGTCGAAGTTGGCCAGCCCAATCGAGTGCCCGGCCGCGGCGCAGCAGATTCGCGATGCGCTTGGGCTGCAGGCGGAAAGTGGCGCCGTGGTTCGCCCGGCCGTGCCCGCCCCATGGCGCGTACGGCGCGATCCTTCTGGCGCGTTGGTGCTCGCCTGCCCTGCGTGGTGGTCACGCGTTCAGGCCTTTGCCTTGGGAGCCTATGCACTCGGATGCGCCATCGCGCTGGCTGCCCTGCTTTGGGACTTTGCGCGCTCACCGGAAGACCCCGCCTTGATCGTCTTCGCGGTGATGGCGGTCGTCGCCGGCGCCGGTCTGACCCGGCAGGCAGCGCGGCAATGCTGGCTCGATGAATGGTGGATCATGGCCGGGCAGTGCGAGCAGCGAAAGCGATTTGGACGGCTGGAGAGGACCCAGGCGCAGGTGGTCGGATGGAATCTGACCATATTGCAGAGGCGCTCAAGTTGGTGGTTCTCCGTGGACGCAAGGACCGTCGACGGGCGTGGCCGGGCACACAGCGTGACGCTACTCGTCGACACGGATTCCTTGCTGCCGCGCTGCCTGCTCCAGTGGTTGGGCCGTCAAAGCGGCCTGACCGCCCTCGACGCGACGCGCGACGCGCATTGACCTTCAAGGATTGATCATCGCTTGAAACCATGGGAAGTTGCCTGAAGCAACGGCCGATGCGCATTCGTTCGCCCGCCCGTGCGGTTCATGACGCCGCTGCGACCGTTCGTCGCGCGGCGGCCTCGACCGCGCCGAGGTCCGGAAGAATGAGGGCTCATCCATCATCCCCAAGGAGCCCGTCTTGGCCCTCCATCTCCGCCACCTGGCCCTGGCCTCGACCATGGCCCTGGCCTGCACCCTGCCACAGGCGCAGACGCGAGCGACCGCGATCATCTGGCGCTTGCTGCAGGTCGCGGAGAAGCGCTTCCGCAAACTCAACGCGCCCGAGCCATGCCGGGATGTGTACCGCGGCGTGCGCTACGCCGACGGCCTCGAAGTACCCGCTGTTTCATCCACCCAGAAGGCCGCCGCCTGACGCGCATTTACACACTTCTTGTCGAAACCTCCTAGGTCCTTCTCGTTCATGAAGATCCGTACCGAGTCGGGAGAGATCGCCGGGAGCGGCTTTACGCTGGGATCGAGCATTACGGACTTTGTCTGCACACAGGCCGCACCGACAAGTACGGCGCAAAGAGCAAGCATCGCCTGCTTGGGCATCATGACCTCAACTGTTGAAGGGTGATGAATCTGCTGCAGGAGAATCGAACTGCGGTACCGACTTGAGTAGACAGAACGGCATGCAGCAGGACTCGACTACTGCATAACGAGGCTGTAGGAAAAGTCCCGTGAGGTCGATGTGGAAACGGAACTCTTCGGGTGCCGAGCCGTTGGCCTCAGAGGAAATCTGCGGTCGCTTTCGTCCCTCGTCGAGATCTGTCATGGCCCGCTACAAGCCGGTCGACACGCAGCCCAAGTTCGTGGCGATCGACCTGGCGGCGCAGCTGCTCCCTGGGACGTTCGAGCATGCGCTGCACCATCTGCTCGAGCAGGCGATCGACCTGACGCCGTTCGATGCCCGGTATCGAAACGACACCACCGGGGCGCCCGCCTACGCGCCTGGCATGCTGCTCCGGGTGGTGCTGTCTGCGTACTCGCGCGGCATCGTCAGCAGTCGGGCCATCGCGCGGGCCTGCGAGGAGCAAGTGACGTTCATTGCGCTGAGCGGCGACTCGCGCCCGCACTTCACCACCATCGCGCACTTCGTCAGCACCCTGGGCGATCAGATCGCGCCGATCTTCGCCGCCGTGCTCGCGGTGTGTGATCATCAGGGCTTGATCGGGCGCGAGATGTTCGCCATTGACGGCGTGAAACTGCCGAGCAATGCGTCGAAGCATCGGAGCGGCACGCGCGCGGATTTCGAGCGGCAGGCCACGAAGATGGAGCGGGCGGCGGACACGATGCTCGCGCGCCACCGGGCAGAGGATGCGCGCGACGTCGCGCCATCGCTCGCGGCGAAGGACGCGGTGCGGCGCGAGCGGCTCGTGCGAGACGCGGCCGAGCTGCGCACGTGGCTCACGCAGCACCCGACCGATCGGCGGGGCGCACGCGGCGCCGTACGCCAGAGCAATCGCACGGATAACGAAAGTGCGAAGATGGCGACCAGCAAGGGCGTCATTCAGGGCTACACCGGGGTGGCAACCGTCGACGCCGCGCACCAGATCATTGTCGATGCCCAGGCGCATGGCGTGGGCGCGGAGCAGGAGCTATTGCTGGGGGTCGTCGCCGCCACCGCGCCGCTGCGCACGATCGACACGCTTATCACCGCGGATGCCGGGTATC
>NZ_JAPZSK010000019.1 GCF_027531815.1 Gemmatimonas sp.
TGAACCGCACCGGCTTTCGTGGAGACTCGGTTAGTTGAGTGCCAAGCGCTCCGCAGGAGCCGCTTGGGTGCGGTAATACTGATCCTCGAACTCCGCAGGGGAAACATATCCCAAGGGCTCGAGAATGCGGCGGGTGTTGAACCAGGCGACCCATTCCAGCGTCGCATACTCCACGTCGTCGAAGCCTTTCCACGGCCCACGCCGGTGAATGACCTCGGTTTTGTACAACCCAATGATCGACTCGGCGAGCGCATTATCATACGCATCGCCGGCGCTGCCGACCGACGGGGCCGCGCCCGCGTCCGCGAGGCGGTTGGTGTAGCGCATCGCGACGTATTGCGACCCGCGATCCGAGTGGACCACGAGCCGGCCATCCAGCTCGCGGTCGTGCAAGGCCTGATCGAGCGCATCGAGCACCAAGTCCGTGCGCATGGTGGTGTGCGCCCGCCAGCCGACGATCCGCCGCGAGAACACGTCGATCACGAACGCCACGTAGACGAAGCCGCGCCACGTCGCGACGTAGGTGAAGTCCGCGACCCACAGCTGATTCGGCCGCTCGGCGGTGAACTGCCGTTGGACGAGATCCTCGGGGCAGGGCGCGGCGGTGTCCGGGCGCGTGGTGGTCGTGCGCCGACCCCGGACGACACCCTGGAGGCCCGCGCGGCGCATGAGCCGCGCGACGGTGCAGCGTGCCACCGTGACGCCTTCGCGCTGGAGCTGATGCCAGATCTTCCGCACGCCGTACACCTCGTGGTGGTCGCGGAATACCGCCCGGATCTTCTCCAGCAACTCGGCGTCACGCTGCGCGCGTGGCGACTGCCTGGTCGCGTCCGCACGGACCGCGCGGCGCTGGTAATAGCCCGACGGGGCGACCTGCAGCACCGCGCAGATCGGCTCGACCCCGTACACGCCGCGCTCCGCGTCAATGAACGCATCGATCACGGCGGGACCTACTTCGTGAAGCGGTCGAGCTCCGCCGCTGCGAAAAACGCGCTGGCTTTCCGCAGAATCTCGTTCGCCCGCTTCAACTCGCGATTCTCGCGCTCCAGCTGCTTCAGACGCTCCCGCTCGTCGGTCGTCACGCCGAGGCGCTGCCCCGCATCGCGCTCCGCCCGCCGCACCCACAGCCGGAGCGTCTCTGCCGTGCAGCCGATCTTCTCCGCGATGGACCGGATCGCCGCCCATTGCGTCGGATGGGCGTCCCGCTGCTCCTGCACCAGCCGGACGGCCCGCTCGCGGACCTCCGGCGAGAACGGCTTGCTGCCGCGCCCCCGGACCCCTTTGTCTTTCGTCATGCTCCCAATCTCTCAAAGCTGGGAGCCTCCGCCAAACCCGGGGCGGTTCA
>NZ_JAPZSK010000020.1 GCF_027531815.1 Gemmatimonas sp.
CGCGCTCCCCAGCCCCCCCCCCCCCCCACCCCCCCCCCCCCGGCGGCCCCACCCGTGCCCCCACCCCCCCAGCCCCCCAACCCCCCCCCCCCGCCCCACACCCCCCAGGTGGCCGACCCCCCCCCGCAGCGCGGGGCCCCCCCCCCCGGTCGCCCGATGGGGCCCGGGTGGGGGTGCTGCGGGCTGTCGGGGTCGGGGCGCGGGTCGGGCCGACGCTGCGCGGGGCGTTGGGGGGGCGGTCGGGGGCGCGCGCGGCGGGGGGCGGTCGGGGGGCAGGGGTTGGGGGGTGGGGGGCGGTCCGCGCCGCGCCCCCCGACCGCCGCCCCCAGACGCCCAGCGCAGCGTCGGCCAGACCGGAGCCCCGACCCCGACTGCGGTAAAGACCCCGACCCGGGCCCAAACCCCGACTGGAGGAAGACCCCGACCGTGGTGGCGGTACCCCGACCGTGGTGGCGGTACCCCGACCGTCGTGGCAGTGCCACGACCACACCCCCGACCCCGACCCGGCCGGGGTCGTGCGCTTCGTACCATTTGGCGCTATCGTTGCCCGTCCCGTCCGCCCCGGGAAGTCCGCCGACCTTTGCCCCCGAGGTACGCCCGTGTCCACGCCCGTCGATCGCTCGTTCTCCCGCCGCCAGTGGCTCAAGTCGTCCGGTCTCGTCGCCGGCGGGGCCATCGCCACGCAGTCGCTCTCGCCGTCACTGCTGCCGGCCCTCGAGGCGCCCGCCGCCCCCGCCGTCGTCGACGGCCAGACCACCTGGCAGGGCTTCCTCGCCCTCGAGCGCGAAATCGAAGCGGTGCGCCGCGCCGACGGCCCCCTCCGCTTGGCCTCGAACGAAAATCCGTACGGCATGGCGCCCTCGGCGAAGCAGGCGATCATGGACATGTGGAAGGAGCACGCCTGGTACAACGCCAACGCCATCCCCGCGCTGCGCAAGGTCTTCGCGCAGCAGGTCGGCGTGCCCGAGGACTACGTGCTCGTCACCGCCGGCTCGGGCGATGTGCTCTCCATTGTGGCGCTCGCCTACGCCATGCGCGGCGGTGATGTGCTCACCCCCTGGCCCACCTACGAAGGGCTGCCGCGCTACGCCGAGTCGATGGGGGCGCGCGTGCACAAGGTGGCGCTCGACGGCAACCTCGCGCACGATCTCGAGGCCATGGATCGTCGCCTCGTGCAGGCGGTGGATCTCGTGTTCGTGTGCAACCCCAACAACCCCACCGGCACGCTCACCGATGCCGCCAAGCTGCGCAGCTTCGTGAGCAACGCGTCGCGCAAGTCGGTGGTGCTGGTCGACGAAGCGTATCATGACTTCGTGACCGACCCCGGGTACACCAGCATGATCGATCTCGTGAAGGCCGGCGAGAACGTCATCATCTCCCGCACCGCCTCCAAGATCCACGGCCTCGCGGGGCTGCGGACCGGCTTCGCCATCGCGCGCCCGGACATCATCGCGCGACTGCAGCCGTGCGTCACCAGCTTCCCCGGCGTCTTCGGCGCGCGCGCCGCGGCGGCGTCCATGCAGGACACCGCGTACCAGACCATGTGCCGCGACCGCAACGCCGAAGGGCGCACCATCATGCACACGGCCATCAAGAGCCTCGGCCGTCGCATGACCACCTCGCACACCAACTTCGTGTTCTTCGACACCGGCATGCCGGTGGAGAAGGTGCAGGCCGCGATGCTCGCGAAAGGGTTCATGATCGGGCGCGCGTTCCCGCCGTACAACACGTGGGCGCGTATCTCGATCGGCACACCGGCGGAGATGAAGCAGGTGGCGGCGGCGCTGCCGGAAATCGTCAAGCCGGCGACGACGGGGCAGTAACGGCACCGGCGTTCAGCCGGCGCCGGAAGAGCCTGTTGTTCGACTGACGGCGGCCCCGTTCAGCGTAGGGGGTCGTGCGTAGAGGGTTGTGGGTGGGTGTTTCGACGACACACCAACCCACAACACTTCACCCACGACCTCCGACCCTGAACGGGGCCGCTGGCAGCATCACACCCACACTCCCCTCGCACGCCCACCACGATGCGCGCCTACCATTCGCTTGCCGCGGCATTGCTGTTCGGCCTCAGCTCACTCGCCGACGCCCAACCAGCGCTCCCGACGAACGCCATGCACGCCCTCACCTGGCGGCACATCGGCCCCTTCCGGGCCGGGCGCACCAAGAGCGCGGTGGGCGTGCCGCAGCAGCCGAATGTGTTCTACATGGCCGTCACCAACGGCGGCGTGTGGAAGACCACCGACTACGGGCGCACATGGAATCCCATCATGGACGACCAACCCACCGGCTCCATCGGTGCCGTGGAGGTCGCGCCGTCGGACCCGAACATCGTGTACGTGGGGAGCGGTGAAGGGCTGCAGCGCCCCGATCTCTCCACCGGCAACGGCATGTACCGTTCGGGCGACGCCGGGCGCACATGGACACGACTGGGGTTGCGCAACGGCCAGCAGATTCCGCGCATTGCCGTGGATCCCGCGAATCCCGATCGCCTGTTCGTGGCGGTACTGGGGCATCCGTACGGTCCCAACACCGAACGCGGCATCTATCGCTCCACGAACGGTGGAGAGTCGTTCGAGCGCGTGCTGTACAAGGACGAGAATACCGGCGGCGCCGATGTGGTCCTGTCGCCCAACGATCCCAACACGGTGTACGCGGTACTGTGGGAAGCGCGCCAGGGGCCGTGGGAGAACGCGGCGTGGAGTGGGAAGAACTCTGGGCTCTTCAAGAGCACCGATGGCGGCGCCACCTGGACGCAGCTGGGGGGCGGGTTGCCCACCACCGCCGACGGGCTCGGGCGATTGGGTATCGGCATTGCGCCCAGCAATCCGCGCGTGCTGTACGTGACCGCCACGGCCGGTGACAAGAGCGGCATCTATCGCAGCGACGATGCCGGGGCCACGTGGCAACGCACCACCACCGACAACCGCATCTTCGGGCGCGGCGATGACTTTGCCGCGGTCACCGTGGACCCGCGCGATCCGAACACCGTGTACTCCATGAACGTGGTGGCGTGGAAGAGCACCGATGGCGGCCGTACATGGAAGAGCTTTCGCGGCGCCCCCGGTGGCGACGACTACCAGCGGCTCTGGATCAACCCCACCACCCCCGACGTGATGCTCATGGTGGCCGACCAGGGTGCCATCATCACCGTGAACGGCGGCAGCACGTGGAGCTCGTGGTACAACCAGCCCACGGCGCAGTTCTATCACGTCACCGCCGACTACAACTGGCCGTACAACCTGTGCGGCGGGCAGCAGGAGTCGGGATCGGCGTGCGTGCCGAGCCGCAGCAACGACGGCAGCATCACCTATCGCGACTGGCGACCGGTGGGGGCGAGTGAGTACAGCTACGTGGCCCCCGATCCGCTCGACCCCAACGTGTACTTCGGCGGCACGGTCACGCGCTTCGACCGCCGCACGGGGCAGACCCAGAATGTGAGCCCCAACGCTGGACGTGGACGCGGCGCCGCCGGCAGTGGCCCCGACCATTTCCGTGGCATCCGCACGATGCCCATCCTCTTCTCCCCCACCAACCCGCGCAAGCTGTACTACGGCACGAACGTGCTCTGGCAGACGGTGAACGGCGGGCACAGCTGGACGCGGCTCAGCGACGACCTCTCGCGCGCCACGTGGGAGGTACCGGCCAGCGTGGGCATCTACCGCGACACGCCGAGCGCCAAGCCCACGCGGCGGGGCGTGGTGTACACGATTGCGCCGAGTCCCGTGGACTCGAACACGATCTGGGTGGGCACCGACGACGGGCTCATTCACGTGACACGCAACGGCGGCAAGACCTGGCGCGACGTCACGCCACCACAGCTCGGGCCGTGGTGGAAGGTCTCGATCATGGACGCGTCACACTTCGATGCGAACACCGCGTACGCGGCGGTGAACACCTTCCGCCTGGACGATTTGCGCCCGCATCTCTACCGCACGCGGGACGGCGGCAGGACGTGGACGGAGATCACCGGCGGCATGGACACCGATGCCCCCACCAACGTGATCCGTGAGGACCCGAAGCGTCGCGGGCTGCTCTACGCGGGCACCGAACACATGGTGTGGGTGTCGGGCAACGACGGTGACAGCTGGCAGCCGCTGCGCCGCAACATGCCGGTCATCTCCATTCGCGATCTCGTCGTGAAGGATGACGATCTCGCCGTCGCCACGCACGGGCGTGGCTTCTGGATTCTCGACAACGTCACCGCGCTGCGGCAGTTCGGCGCCACCACCGCCGCCACCCCGGCGCTGCTCTTTGCGCCGGCCGTGGCCACCCGGGTGCGCTACAGCATGTACACCGACACGCCGGTGCCGCCCGATGAGCCGCACGCAGAGAATCCCCCCGATGGCGCCATGATCGACTACTGGCTGGCGCGCGACGCCGCCGCCGTATCGATCGAGCTGCTCGATGCGCGCGGGCGGGTGCTGCGCCGCTACGCGAGCAGCGATCCCGTGCCGCCCCCCGCCGACGCGGGCAATGCGCCGTGGTACTGGTTCCGCCCCGCGAGTGCGCCCGGGACCAAGGCCGGGATGCAGCGCTTCACCTGGGACCTGCACTATGCGCGCCCCACCGACAGCTGCGCCCTCCCCATTTCGGCCACGCCGTACAACACCAAGTGCGAGCCCGAGGGGCCGTGGGTCATGCCCGGCACGTACACGGTGCGGCTCACCGTCGACGGTACCGTGCACAGCAAGCCGCTCACCGTGCGCATGGACCCGCGGGTGAAGACCCCGCGTGCGGCCTTGCAGGCGCAGCACGACCTGAGCGTGGCGCTCTACGACGCCATGCTGCTGGCGCGCACGCGCGTGAACGAGGCGCGGCAGGCGGGGCTGGCCGAGTTCGTGACCGCCTACGGGGCCGTGGCGGGGGCGCACCAGACGGTCATCGATGTGCTTCAGGACAGCGACACGCCGCCTACCGAACCCATGCGCACCGCCGCGCGCGAGCGGCTGGCCGCCTGGCGGGCACTCGAGGCCCGGTGGGCGGCGCGCCGGTGACGATGACAGCGCCCTCGGCTACAGCTGCCCGGTGCTCCCCCACTGCGCCACCTGCGCGCAGTATGCGGCATCGTCATACCGCGACAGCAGAAAGGCACGCTCGTACGACGGCCGCGAGGCGCCGGTGACCTGCGCGGCCAGCAGCTCCGCCGCCGCCGGCGCGGCCATGAGCCCGAATCCCGAAAAGGCCGCGCACACGTACGCCCCGTCGACGCCCATGGGCCCCACCAACGGCCGGTTCTCCTCGGTCTTGGTGTAATAGCCGCCGTCCACGTACGCGTGCGGCAACCGGTCGAGATACGCCGCCAGCCCCGGCGCCAACCGCGTCATGCCGCGCAGCACCACCTCGGCATAGAACGCATCCTCCGGCAGCGGAAACACGGGGTCGTCGAAGCGGTGCGCGCCATGATAGTCCCACAGCATGAGCACCGTGCGCGCGGCGCCGTATCCCTCGGGGCGCAGATGAATGCCCGCCGGCAGCGGTTCGGTGAGCCAGCGCGTGCTCGCGTCGGCGGCCAGTTCGGCACGCTCCTCGTCGCTCCACTCGAGACACTGCGCATCATCGAGAATGACGAGCCCCGTGTCGCGATCGATCACGCCGCGCGCATCCTCGATGGCAATCTTGTAGTGCGCCTCGCTGAAGAGTGGCAGCGCAACGCCGCACAACGCCGCCACCTGCTTCGCGTAGGGGCCCGCCGCATTCACGAACACCGGTGTGCTGATGGTGTGCGTGACGCCCGATGACGTGGCCACCTGCACCGCCGTCACCCTGCCCCCCTCCTGCTGCACACCGCTCACCCGCCCGGCGAGCAGTGTTGTACCCGCCGCCCGCGCCTGCTCCAACAGCAGCATCCCCAACTGCTGCCCGCTGAACCAGCCGCACCGACGCGCATGCAGCACCGCGCAGATGTCGGGCGACAGCCACGGAAAGTGCGCGGCAATGGCGTCACGATCGAGAAAGAGATCGGCGCCCGTGGGGTGCCCCTGCCACCCCTGATGCGCCGACGGCTCATACGCGGCCGCCTCCTGCCGTGAGCGATACGTGCGCACCTCGCCGGCTCCCTGCGATGCCGCCAGTACCGCATCGGCTGCGAACTGCGCCGCCCGCGCGGCGCGCGCGGTGGCGTACACGTACCCGCGCCGGTTGAGCAGGAACCGGTTGTCGCTCGCCGTGGCCCACGTCTCCAGCAGGTCGATGCTGCGGTTCATGAGCCGCACCATGGCGTCGTCGGGGCCAGGCCACCAGTTGCGATAGGCTTCGGTGCTCTTGTCGCTGGTGAGCGTGAGTGGCGGCGTGTCGTCCACGATGACCACGCGCGCGAGGCCGCGCCCAACCGCCAGCGCATGCGCCGCCGCAATGCCGGCAATACCGGCGCCGCAGATCACGACATCGGCGGTGTCCGTCGCGCCGGCGCCGTGCAGGCCGTCACTCATACGCGCGCACCGGCATGCACACCGTGTGCCCAGAGCGCACGCTCCACCATGGTGGCGTGCCAGCCGTTCGCCAGCGCCGCCGCGCGCGCCGTCAATGCCGCCACGTACTTGCGGTAGTACGGCGCCGTCCACGCGATCGTCCCCATTCCCTCCACGTGCGGCGCCACCTGGCCGGTGACGATCTCGTCGAAGAAGGGGAAGCGGTCGGGCGCCATGATGGCCAGCACCGCCGACGCCGTGGCCGGCCCCACGCCACCCAATGCGCTCACCGCGGCCACCGCCTTGGCGGTGTTGTCGAGCAACGCCGACGCACGCGCCGTGGCCGCTTCCACGGCACCGGACGGGTTGTTGCGCACCAGCACGAGGTTGGGAGCGCGCCACACGCCGCGCGCCATCTTCCACTCGGTGATGCGCACCATCTCGTCGTGCGTCACGTGCATGGGCGCGCGCGCATGCACCAGCGCCGGCAGCTCGTGCCGGTACCAGACATCGTGCGCCGGCAGCTTGCCGTTGGGCAGGGCGGCAATGGCGCGGTCGTACGTGGCGAGCGCCTGTTCCCAGGAGGACAGGGTGTCGTCACGCCAAAGCGGAAGGTCGGCCAGAAGAACCATGCGCCTAAGCTACACACCACCACGGTACGCGCAGCACGGACACCATGCGCCGCCCCGTGCAGTCAGCCGCGCAGATCGTCCAGCAGATACGTGGGGGCCTGCGCACCGGCCTCCTGCACCTGCACGGCGGTCGTCACGCCCGTGAGCACGATCGCGCTGGCAATCCCCACCGCGCGGGCGCCGGCAATGTCGGTGTGCAGCGTATCGCCCAGCATGACCGCCTGCCTCGTGCCCACCATCTCCAGCGCCGTTTCGAAGTGGCGCGCCGCCGGCTTGCCCAGCACCTCGAAGCGCAGCGTCCCGTGCCCCAGCAGCAGGTCGAGCGCGCGCTCCAGCATGCCCGCCAGCGACCCGGCCGTCAGGCCGAAGGTACCGTTGGCCGATGGATACACGAGGTCGGGGTTGGCGAGCAACAGCACGGGTGCACGGCCGCGCTCTGCTGCCGTCACGATCATGCTGAGGGTCGCGTCCAGCATGCCCAGTGTGTCGAAGCCGCCCTCGTCGGCAAGAACCACCGCGTCGGCCGGATTGGCGGGGTCCGGATCGACCACCAGCGCCCCCACCTGCCGCGCGTAGCCGGCCGAATCGCCGGTGCCCAGTACCACCACGCGCCGCCCGCGCATGCCATGCTGCTCGAGCGCCGGCGCAATGAGCATCCCTGAACTCAGCACATGCTCCGGCTGCACCGGAATCCCCAGACGCAGAAAACGCCGTGACGCGCGCGCAGGGGAGCGCGACGCATCGTTGGTCACCACCAGAAAGCGCTGGCCACGCGCCACCAGATGCGCGATGGCCTCGGCGGCGCCAGGCAACGCGCCGGCCGCGTTCACCAGTACGCCATAGGCGTCGAACAGAATGGCCTCGTGGCGCTCCGCCAACGAGGCGAAGTCGATGCGCTGAACCGCCGGGGCGCGAGGTGGCGTCATGAACGAAGGCGGGACATGAAACAGAGCTAGACGATGGCGCCCGCGGGGGCAAGCTTTGGGCAGTCGCCGCGTAGCCGCGGCCCTGTTCCTCTCGCGCGAGTGTGCCTCATGCTGCCCTCCCTGCTGCGTCGTTCGTTGGACCTCCAACTGGCTACCGCCCTGCTGCTCGCGGCGCCCTGCGCACCCCTGCACGCGCAGCGCGGTAGCGGCAGTAGCGGTGGCGGTGACGCCATGTCACGCCCTGCCCTCGCCGAACCGGCGCTGTCGCCGGACGCACGGGAGATCGTCTTCGTGAGCGGGGCCGACCTCTGGACGGTGGCGGCCGGCGGCGGCGAGGCGCGGCTGCTGGTGGCGCACCCGGCGGCGGAGAGTCGCCCGCTGTATTCCCCCGACGGCCAGTTCGTCGCGTTCACGAGCACGCGCAGCGGCAACGGCGACGTGTACACCCTCGAGCTGCGCACGGGCGCGTTGCGCCGCCTCACCTTCGATGACGCCGCCGAGACGGTCTCGGCGTGGTCACGCGACGGCCGCTGGCTGTACTTCCACAGCAACGCGGGCGACATCGCGGGGATGCAGGATGTGTATCGCGTATCCAGCACCGGCGGCACCGCCATGCCCGTGGCCGCCGACCGGTACGCCAGCGAGTTCTTCGGCGCGCCGTCGCCCGACGGGAGCACGCTGGTGATCTCCGCACGCGGCACCGCCAGTGGCCAGTGGTGGCGACATGGTCGGTCGCACCTGGACGAAGCCGAGCTATGGCTGGTGCGCCCGGGGAGCACCCCCACGTACACGCGCCTGTCGGAAGAGGGTGGCGCCAAGGACTTGTGGGCCGGCTGGTCCCCCGACGGTGGCACCGTGTACTACATGAGCGATCGCACCGGCCCCGAGAATCTCTGGGCGCGCCCCGCGCGCGGCGGTGCCGCCACACCGCTGACCCGCTTCACCACGGGGCGGGTGCTGTGGCCCCAGGTGGCGTACGACGGCAGCGCCATCGTGTTCGAACGCGACTTCGGCGTGTGGCGCTACGATGTGCGCACGCGTGAGGCGGCCGCCGTGCCCATTGCGTTGCGCGGCGTGTCGGCAGCGCGCGGCGTGGAGCGGGTGACGCTGTCGCAGGGGTTCACCGCCGACCTGTCCCCCGATGCCCGCAAGCTGGCGCTCATTGGGCGCGGCGAGCTGTGGGCCAGCGACGCGCGCGAGGGGGGCGACGCTACGCGCCTCACGAGCAGCCCTGCCGTTGAAAAGCAGCCGCGGTGGCTGCGCGGAGGCCGCGAAGGGGATCGCGAGATCGTGTACGTGGCGTGGAGCGCCAGCGGAGGACAGGTCATGGTGCACGATGTGGCCGCGAACCGCGCACGTGCGCTCACGACGGCGGGTGATGCGTCGCAGCCCACCCCGTCGCGTGACGGCAAGCGCGTGGCCTATTTGCGCGACGGCAACGCCCTGCATGTGGTGAACGCCGACGGCACCGGCGACCGCAAGCTGGCCACCGGCTACTTCGACCGCCCCCCCTTCGACGATGGGCGCACGCTGGCGTGGAGCCCCGACCTGCAGTGGATTGCGTATCTGTCGCGCGGGGCGCGGGGCTTCACCAACGTGTCCGTCGTGCCGGTGAATGGCGGCGAGGCGCGGCCGGTGAGCTTCCTGGCGAGCAGCAACAGCGGCTCGCTCGAATGGAGCGCCGACGGGCGCTTCCTGCTCTTCGTGACCAGCCAGCGCACGGAACCCCCGCGTCTGGTCCGCATCGATCTCGTGCCGCGCACCCCCGCCTTCCGTGAGGATCGCTTTCGCGATCTGTTCACGGCGCCGGTGCGCGATAGCGCTCGAGCGCCCGCGGTGACGCCAGGCAGCGCACCAGGCAGTGCGGCGCGCGACACCGGCGTGGCGCGCGCCGCGAATGGTTCGGGCACCGCGGCGGCGGCCGCCACGCGCATCGTGTTCGAGGGCATTCGCGAACGGGCGCAGCTGCTCGAGCCCGGCATGGACATCGGTCGCGCCTGGCTGGCCCCCGACGGCAAGACGGTGATCTTCACGAGCGCCGGTGGCGGACAGCCCAACCTCTACGCGTGGACGCTCGATGACGGCGCCCGCGCGCCGGCGCCGCCGCGGCAGCTCACCACCACCACCGGCCCCAAGTCGGTCATCGGCTTCTCGGGCGATGCGCGTGAGCTCTGGTATCTCGAGGGCGGCCGCGTGGCCATCGTTCCCGTGGCCGGTGGTGCGTCGCGCCCGGTGGCGATCTCGGCAGCGCTCGACGTGGACTTCGCGCTCGACAAGCAGGTGGCGTTCGAGCAGGCATGGGCCACGCAGCGTGATCAGTTCTACGACCCGGCCATGCACGGCACCGACTGGAACGCCGTGAAGGCGCGCTTCGCCCCGGTGGTGCGCGCCGCCACCTCGCCCGACGAGTTCCGCCGCCTGCTGTCGCTCATGGTGGGTGAGCTCAACGCCTCGCACAGCGGCGCCAGCGGGCCGCCGGCGGTGCCGCTCGCCCCCACCGGGCGGCTGGGGCTGCAATTCGATCGCGACGCCTACGAGCGCGACGGCACGCGGCGCGTCACCGAGGTGGTGCGACTGGGGCCGGCCGATGTGGCCGGCGTGGTACCCGGCGAGCGGCTTACGGCGGTGGACGGCGTGCCACTCGCACGCACGGACAACCTGGATTCCCTGCTGGCCAATCAGGTGGGGCGCAAGGTCACGCTCACGGTGGTCGGCACCGCCGGTGCGCGCACGGTGTCGCTGCAGCCCACCACCACCGGTACCGTGAAGGAGCTGCTGTATCGCCAGTGGGTGGAGGAACGACGCGCTTACGTGGCCCGCGTGTCGAACGGCCGGCTGGGGTATGTACACATGTTCGACATGGGGGAGCAGGCGCTGGCGCGGCTGCACTTCGACCTCGACGCCGAGAACATGGGGCGCGAGGGGGTGGTGATCGATGTGCGCAACAACAACGGCGGCTTCGTGAATGCCTACGCGCTGGATGTCTTTGCGCGCCGTCCGTACATGTCCATGACCACCCGGGGGTCGGTGACGGTACCGGCGCGCAACCAGCTGGGGCAGCGCGCACTCGAGCGTCCCACGGTGCTGGTGGTGAACCAGCACACGCTCTCCGACGGCGAGGACTTCACGCAGGGGTACCGGGTGCTGGGGCTGGGCAAGGTGGTGGGCGAGCCCACCGCCGGCTGGATCATCTACACCTCGAACATCACGCTGGTGGATGGCACGTCGCTGCGCCTGCCCTTCATTCGCGTGGACGACGACGAGGGGAAGAACATGGAGCTGGTGCCGCGGCGGGTGGATGTGCCGGTCACCCGGCCCATGGGGGAGCACGCCACCGGGGCGGATTCCCAGCTCGACGCCGCCGTGCGCGTGCTGCTGGGGCAACTGGGGGGCGGGCGCTGACCGGCGGGCGCTGACCGGGGACCGGGCTGTCGGCGGCGGGCGTGCGCCGGCAGCCGGGGTTCCGATTACCGGAAACAATCCCGACCATTTCGCTCTTGTGTATTGCCCCCGGCGCGGGAATGGGGTACACTTCTTCTCAGCGATGCACGCGCGGTTTTCAACCAGCGTGGACAAGTTCCGAATGACACGGGCCTGCCAAAGCGAGCGGGCCCGTTTGCGTTTGCATCGTAGCCATATCGGTATGGCGCCCATCGTGAGGGCGATCACGAGCACGTGGAAGTCGGTATCGTTTTGCATGCGCGCCCTCGGGCGTTGTGCTCCGACAGATCCAGCATCGATCCATCATCAGGAGTACAGGCAATGCGTACGACCGGCACCGTGAAGTGGTTCAACGACGCGAAGGGCTTTGGTTTCATCACCCCGTCGAATGGCCAGAAGGATTGCTTCGTGCACCACTCGGCCATCCAGGGTCAGGGCTTCAAGTCGCTGACCGAAGGCGAGACTGTCGAATTCGACATCGTGCAGGGACAGAAGGGCCCCGCGGCTGAGAACGTCACCCGCATGCGCTAAGGCAAACCGCGCCGGGTCTTCGCACTCGACGGGTTTGTTCTGTCTCACGCGTGGGAGCGGCTCGTGCCGCTCCCACGCGATGCTGTCTCTTCTGTAACGGTCTTCAGCAGGAGGTCCCGTGATTGAGCACGCAGCGCCTGTGGCGCCGTCGGAATCCCGTTTTGGGCCCGACCGCACGAACTTCCTCACGTCTCACCGCGCCCAGTCCGTTGGCGCCCGCGAGTTCACCAAGCTCGCCGAATCGCTGGTGGCGCTCGCCAAGCGGGCCGCCACGCTCAACAGCGCCGAGCCGCCCGTCACCCGGCTCTCCCCCGACCGCTGCATCGTGCAGCTCGGCCCCGTCGCCCTGACCGTGGCGCACATCCGCGTCGGCAACGACGTGCCGCCTGGTGGCCAGCTGCTCGCCATCATTTGGAACGGGACCATCGCTCCGCGAGGTGACCACGTCCCCGAGCGCAACGGAGCGCGCCGCGTTCCGCCGCCGCCGGTGTCGGTGTGGGAAGAGTCGCTGGTCGTATCGGCAGCCGCCGAGTCCAGCTGGCACTGGCATCCCAATGGTATCGACTCGACGGGCTACACGTCCCCCGAGTTGGCCGAACGGTGCATGGCGCAGCTGCAGTCGGCCTTCGAGACGGCGCTCCGCGACAATCCCGAACCGGCTCCACTGTCCTGACCGCCCACAGGAGGGCGCATGAAGCAAGACATGATCGAGTTTGAAGGCACCGTCACCGACGTCCTTCCCAGCACCATGTTCCGCGTCAATCTCGAAAACGGCCACGAAATCCTGGCCACGGTGGCCGGCAAGATGCGCAAGTTCCGCATCCGCATTCTGGCCGGCGACAAGGTGACCGTTGAAGTGTCACCGTACGATCTCAACCGCGGTCGCATCACCTTCCGGCACAAGTAGCACTCACATCGCGCCTTCCCTCGGGGGCGGCGGCATGAAGCCGCCCTCCAGCAGGTGCACGATGGGCAGGAACAGCGGCGTGGGCAGTGTGTCCCAGGTGAACCACTCCCACGCGTCGCACTTGTGTGGCTCGAGCCGCTGCGGCTCGCCCGCGTCGCTTTCGGCGAGCACAAAAAGCGTGACGTAGTGCTTGTCGGCGCCGGGCTCGCTCCCCGCGAAGTAGTCGTTGGTGTACGGCCCCTGCCCCACCACGCGCACCTCGAGCCCGGTTTCCTCGCGTACCTCCCGGCGCGCGCAGTCGGCTACCGACTCGCCCCATTCGAGATGCCCGCCGGGGAACTGCCAGACCCCGTCGCCGTGCGACGTGCTGCGCCGTTTCCCCAGGAGCACCCGCTCCCCGCGTTGCACGATGACGCCCACCCCGAGGCGCGGCCATCGGCTGCCGTCTCCGCTACCGCCGTGACCGGTGGCGCCCTCAGACATGACGCCGTCCAACATGACGCCGTCCCTCATGACGCCGTTTGCCCCGACGGCTCCCCCGACGGCTCCCCCGTCTGCCCTTCCGCTCCCGGCAGCGCCAGATCCGCCAGAAAAAACGCCGCCAGCTCCGACCGCCCCTGCACGCCCGCCTTGCGGTAGGCTTCCACCGCCTGCTGACGCACCGTGCGCTCGCTGCGCCCCAGCGATGCTGCCACCTGCTTGTGCCCCAGCCCCTTCAGCAGCAGCAGCGCCACCTCGCGTTCGGCGCGGGTAAGCTGCCACGTCGTGAACTGGCGATCGATCGCCAGGCCGAAGCCCGCCAGCGCCTGCTCGGCGTTGGCGCGCCACAGGTCACGCTCCACCTGTCGTTCGGCCAGCTCGCGCGCGGTCGCCAACAGTGAGGCCTGCGCAGCATTCAAGGCCTGTTGCGACCGCCGCCAGCGGCTGAAGATCAGCACGGCGAAGGACAGGCTCACCGCCACCATCCCCACTTCGACCGCGATGTGCGCGGTGAACCACGATTGCGGACGGTCGAGGGCGATATCGGTGAGACCGCCCACGACGATGAGAAGAAGAAAGCCGATCAGGACCGGCGGCCAGGCGCCGGTCAGGGTGTCCGATTCTGCGGTCATGTCGTTGTGTTCCATGCGCGAAATTCGATCACTGCGACAGATGTCGGATGAGGTACCGGCTCGATGACGTCATTTGCCGGATGGTTTGTGTCCACCGTGCGCCCGAACTTGCCTCTCGAAGGGTGTGGCGATCCCCGCCCACCAGACTCCACGACATTCGGAGACGACCATGTTCAACAATCTGCCGCTTCATGCCCTCATCGTGCACATGCCGATCGCGCTCACGGTGCTGGTGCCGCTCTTTGCCCTGCTGGGGCTCTGGCTGGGGCGCCGTGTCATGAAGCCACATGTCGCCTGGGGCTTCCCGGTGGGGATGCTGGCGTTGCTGCTGGTGAGTGGGCTGGTGGCCGAAAAGACGGGCGAACAGCAGGAGGAGCGGGTGGAGCGGGTGGTCCCCGAGGCTGCGTTCGAGAAGCACGAAGAGGCGGCCGAGCTCTTCCTGCTGGTGACGGGCGGCGTGCTGGTGCTGGCGGCTGGCGGGCTCATGAACAATTCCCTTGGCAAGACGCTGCGGGTGGTGGGCACCGTGGGCACGCTGGCGGTGCTGGGCGCCGGCTGGAACGTGGGACACAGCGGCGGGCAGCTGGTGTATGTGCACAACGCCGGCGCGGCATATGGCAGCGGTGCGGTCAATAGCGCGGGTTCGAGCACGGAAACCACCGACTCCCACAATCCGTGATTGGCAAACACCCTGAACCCGAAACCCTCGGCCCTACACCCTGAACGGTCCCGCCGCCAGTTGACGGGCGATGCCGGCGCAGCCGACTGGCAGCGACACCGTACAGGGTTGGGGGTCGGGAGTTGAGGGTGGTGGGTGGCTTACGTCATCCCCGTACGCCGTTTTCCCCTGAAGCCAGCGCGCCAATGCGTTGCCCCATGCGCACCGTGGCGCCCAGTGTAAGCGGCTCGATGACGCCAGCATCGCGGGTGCACACCAGCACCACCGTGCTCCCGAACTCGAAGTGCCCCAGCTGGTCGCCGGCGCGCAGGGCAATCGCCGGGTCGTAGTGGCGACGCTGCACCTCGCGCCGTCGGGCGTTGGTGTGCAGGTCGTCGAACACGAGCCGGGTCATGCCCACCATGGTGGCGCCTACCGGCACGATGGCCATGCGGCCGCCGTGGGCGCCGTCCATGAGGACCACAATGCGCTCGTTCACCGCGAACAGGTCGGCCACATGCGTGACCGCAGCCACGTTCACCGGCCACAATTCGCCGGGCAGGTACGTGGCCGATGACACCGTGCCGCTCATGGGCACATGAATGCGGTGGTAGTCCTTCGGCGCGAGGTACAGCGTGGTGTACGTGCCCCCCTCGAACGCCGCCGCGAGCTGCGGGTCACCCAGCAGCGCGCCCAGCGAGTAGGTGCGCCCCTTGGCCTGCACCAGCGTGCCCGCCTCCACCGTGCCGTAGGCCCCCACGGCCGCATCCACCGGGCTCACGATGGCGTGCGCCGCGATGGGGCGCAGCCCCGGCTTGAGCGCCCGCGTGAAGAAGGCGTTGAGCGTGGGGTACTGCTCGAGCGGCAGTTCCGCTTCGTCCGGGCGCGCGCCGAAGATGCGGCTGTAGCCGCGATACACGGCGCCGCGCCACCCCACGGGCACGGTGCGGGTGGCCAGCCACCCCGCCCCGCGACTGAGCGCGTGTTTGGGGAGCACGGAAAGCAGCAGAATGAGCAGACGGCCGAACATGCGGCGGAATCTAGCGCACTCTACTCGCCGGCCGCGGCGTCCCGGGGCGTCTTGCGCGGGTGTGCCACCGAATGGCGGTACAGTGACTCCACCTTCTCGCGCGCCCACGGCGTCTTGCGCAGGAACTTGAGCGACGAGTTCACGCTGGGGTCGTGCGTGAAGCAGCGGATGGTGATGCGCTCGCCCAGTCCGTCCCAGCCGTAGCGCTCCACGAGGTGCTCGATCATGGCCTTGAGCGTGACCCCGTGCATGGGGTCGGGGGGGCGCGGCGTCGTGGGGGCGTCGGACATGCCGGAATGTAGGCGAGACGCGATGGCCACGCCGGGCCGCGGCTAGCGTTTGCGAGCGCTGCGGGTCAGTCGTGATGGGCGGAGCGTCCGCTCCGAACGCATCACGTGAAGGATCAGCACCCGCTCGCCGTCCACTCGATAGAAGATCCGGCAGGGCGGTTCCACGATCTGTCGGTAGCGTGTGCTGCGCGGAAACTCTGGCGGTCGGCTACCGCTCTTCGGGTGTGCGGCCAGGTGCTCGATGTGGGCGACGACGCGCTGCACCTGCCCTGCGGCGGCTGCCCGGCTCTCGATGGCCGTGTAGTCCGCGATCGCCTCCAGATCGGCGAGCGCCGGCTCGGTCCAGACTATTTCAGCCACCTGCCCAGTCGCACCTTGGCCTCGTCATGCGCAACGACACGATCGTCCGCGACCGCCATTTCTCCGCGCGCGATTCCCTCAAGGATGGTCATGCGCTCCTGCTGCCGACGATACGACTCCACGTCGATCAGATACGCGCTGGGCAACCCATGCTGGGTGATCAGGATGGGTTCCCTGTCACGCTCGAGCTCGGCCAGCAACTCCGTGGCCTGACGTTTGAGGGTGGTGACCAGTTCCGTGCGCATGAGTGATACTAAAGTAGCACTATTGCGGCCGCAAGCCGGGTGCGATGCGTTGCAGCGGAATGGTATCCGACGGCGTGCGGCACAGGCATGCGGTGCCTTCCGCTCGGTCGCCCGGTGGACTCCTCGGTAGCGCGCACCATCATCGAATTCCTCCGCTGCAGACGAAGCCAGCAAGGCGTGGTAGTACCAAGGGTGGCGAAGTCACCCAGGGTCACTCGACCTGCGTTGCGCAGGTCGGTGAGCGACTGGGGCGGGCATAGAGGGCACGGCGAGCACGCGTGTCCCGATCGCGGTCGACACCGGCACGCACCGCACGTCACTGGTCGCCCACCCGCGTCGAAGCCAGATTCCGGCATGGTGTCCACCGTGCGCCCCAGCATCGTGAACGTCGGCTATCGCTCCACCAACGTGTGGGTGGTGAGCGTCGGCACCTCACGCCTGCTCGTCGATCTCGGCTGGCCCGGCACCATGGAGACGCTGCGCGGCAATCTGCAGCGTATGGACATCCCGCTGCGTGAAATCCGCTACGGCCTCGCGACGCATTATCACATCGACCATGCCGGGCTGGCGCAGGATCTCAAGCTGGCCAGCGTGCCGCTGCTGGTGATCGACGTGCAACTGCCGAGCATGCCGCTCATGCGCCGGCACATCAAGCCCACCGACCGGTTCACCGAGATCACACTGCACGACAACGTCGTGATCACGGCCGCCGAGAGCCGGGCGCTGCTGGCGCGCGTCGGTATCGCGGGGGAGGTTCTGCACACGCCCGGTCATTCGGACGACAGTGTCTCCCTGCTGCTGGACAGCGGCGAGGTGTTCACCGGCGATCTCACGCACCCAGCGCTGATGACCGATGCCGAGGCAGCGGTGACGCAGGCCAGCTGGCAGCGATTGCGTGACCGCGGGGCGACCACGGTGTATGCGGGGCACGGACCGATCCGGCCGTTCTGAGCGCCGCCAACAAGCGGTACGCTGGAGGGTGCCCCGATCTCATCACCCTTCGCCGATAGGCCGGATTTTCTGCCTGCGGTGCCGGCAACGCGGCGCCTTCGGTGTGCTGCACACCGGCGCGTGACGGGCAGGCACACCACGCGCGACGGCTGCGGGGGGGCGTGCGGAACCGGCGCAATCATCCGAGCACGCAAGGCGATCTCCTGTTCACGGTGCGGTGAACGCAAACCGCAACAGCTGGGCATAGAGCGACGTACGCCGGAACTCAGCGCGCCGCAGATACAGGGCTTCAGCGGGGAGCAGTCGGCGCTCCAGCAGACCAAAATGCACCAGCGGCTCCAGGACCCGGTACCGGAACGCATTGAAGCGCGCCTCGGGATGATCACGCTCCCAGCTCGCGAACGGGTCCCGGGCGCTGAGCAGCCACGCGGCCTCGGCGAGCGGCACGAGTGGCGTCCAGTCGTGTGCCGTGCGGCCGAGTTGGTAGAACGTGTAGGGGAGCGTCTGCTGCAGTCCCAGGTGCGGCGTACCGCTGTACAGGTACTGCAGGTCGAATTGCCGGAAGAAGGTGCGAAAAAGCTCCACGAACAGGGCGCCCACCTGCGGTTCCGGCAGGAGCGTACGCCCGCGCGCGCTGAGCAGGAGCCCCTTGCGCTTGGTGGCCAGCTTGCCGAAGAGCAGGACATGTTTGAGCACCGGAAGCCACCGCACGTCGTCCTCATTGCGCACCGGGAGGGGAGCGAGGTCGAATGCCTCCTCGTTCAGCGCCTCCGTACGCAGCTGTGGTGCCAACTCGGCTACGGCCGCGCGCGTCAGGTTGCCCTTCGGCGTGAGCTTGACCGGCCCGTTGGCGTCGAGGTACGTCATGAGCAGGCGTGCGTCCGCCACGATCGGCACCGCCAGCAGCGCCGCGGGTGCGGCCTCGCCGGAGACCCGGAACGCGCCAGCGGTCGCCCAGTCGCCATACAGGAGCTGCGCCGTCTGGTCAGGGGAGAGCCCTCCCAGTTCCGGCTGAGGAGTGGTGTTGTACTGCTGCATCCGCTGCACCAGACGGGCATTGAGCGCGTCGAGCGAGGAGAAGGGCGCCTCGCGCTCCATCTCGTCGAGCATGGCCTGCAGGTCGGCGGCGTTGAATCGGGAGTTCATGCCATGGAGCCTGTTACCAATGACGGGCGTGCGCCAGTAGCAGACCACCCGCTGGAACCGAGTCCGCCCCCGCGCGCGTTGTTGCGCGTGGTCGTGCGCGGGCGTCGCCGCGTGGGCCTCCCATTTCCGGTTATCGCCCATGCCGTCATTGTCTTCACGAATGTTCCGCCGCGCGGTCCGCCGAGGGTGGGGTGCAGCGGGGGTTGGTGCGTGGCTCGCCGTTGGGCCGGTGTTTGCCCCGTCGGCGGTGGGCGCGCAGCAGGCGATCATCAACCTGCCCTCGGCCGACCAGACGCCGCGCGGCAAGCAGTTCGTCATGCACGAGACGCAGCTGGCGGGGACGAAGCCCACCGCGTGGGCCATGACGCATTTTTACACCTACGGCGTCACTGACCGATTCGAGCTGGCCGCGACGCTGTACAATCTTCGCACACCACGCAGCGACAACGTGACGCTCGGCTTGGGCTTCAAGGGGGCCCAGCGCCTGTTCACCGATCGCCTAGCCCGCCGCGAGGTGCAGTTGACCTACGGCTACATGCTGCCGGTGTCGTTACAGGGGCGCGGGGTGGGCACGTGGGCCTACTCGCATCTCAGTGCGCGTATCCCCATGTTGGAAACGCGCATCACGGCCGGGGGCGGCTACGCGACGCGCCAGGTGCTCGACAAGGACGCGTGGACGCTCCTTGGGGGCATCGAGCAGCCGCTGCCCCACCACTTCGTGCTCGTCATGGAGTGGTTCTCGGGGCGCCACAACTCCTCGAATCTCATTCCGGGGCTCCTGTACCACTCGAAGAACTGGATCTTCGTGGCGGGGTACAAGTTCCCCAATGACCCGGTGGAACGACACGGACTTGTGCTCGAGTTAGGACGGTTCTGGTGACTGCACCGCGTGCTTTTTCAGCGCCCAGTGCGCGCTGGTTGGGGGTCACGCGTCGCGCCGCGAGCGTGGCCACGTTGACGGTGCTTGCCGCCCGTCCGCTGCTGGGTGGCGACCCGCCCGTGAAGAGCGGCGCGCGTGGGCCGGGGTCGGCTTCGCCGGTGCCCGCGGCGGTGAGCGACAACCAGTCGGTGCTGGACAACGCGGTGGTGGGGCGGTTCCCCAGTGCCATGCTGCTCTTCGACGTGGGGGTGGAGGCGGCGCTCAGCCTCAGCATGCTGTCGGCTCCCATCGTGTCCTTCGGGTCTGCGCCTACGCCCACCGCGCCCTATGTGGTGGCCATGCACGACGCGCCGCAACCGGCACTGCCGCCGCTGGCTGTGGGCGATCGGGTGGCGTTCGTGGGGGGGAAAGACCGGGTGCCGTCGCGGATCGTGCGCGGCGTGGTCGTGGCGCGGCGCCACTACATGTTCACCCGTACGCGCGTGCGTCGCACGCAGGCCGATGGCGCGTGGGAGTACGGGTGGGCGTACCTGGTGCAGGTGCCGCTGCGCGATCGCAACCCCAACTCGCGTTTCCAGGGGTGGCTGCAGGGGTTCAGTGTGACGCGGGACCCGGGGGCGGCGGCGCCGGAGTAATCGGCCGGCGTCGACCTCGGGAAGTGCGCGGCACATTACGAGCGGGCTTGAGCCTCGGCCACTACGCCACCGCCGCGGCAAACGCTTGGAACAGGTCACCTGGCAGGGCATGGTACAGACGCCACGTGATTGCCATAGGCGCCTCTCCAACGTGTGACACATACGTTGCCGGGCCAAGAAAGGTGAACGCCCGCTCTCCTGAGTTGAGGCGCGCGAAGAGCCAGATCTGGCTGCCGCGCGCCTCATGCTGTTGATAGCGAAGCCCCGTGGGGCTGCCAGCGCGCGTTGTGGACTGACTCTCCCAGTGAATGAGCTCGCGGCTGATGGCGTAGTCGCGGTAGCGGGTGGTGGGCGAGAACTGACCCTCGGTCTTGTCGAGGGTAAACGCCAATAGATCGGCCGGCATCTGGTCTGCGAAACGAACTCCCTCGCGCCATGTGCTGCCACGCACGTCGGTACTCTCACGGCTGGCCACAAGGATCTCTCGACGCGTGTACCGCGCGTTCACGCGCAGCGGTACGTCGTGGAATCCGTTCAACGGCACTGAGAGGTGCTTCACTCGCCCAGCCAGCACATCACACAGCTCCACCAGCTCGGCGCACACAGCGGGATGAGCCAGTAGCAACTGTGCTCCAACGGCAAACGAAGGTTTGTCGTCTGCAATGCTCTCGAGCAGCTGCGAAAGCAGCATGCGCACCAGACAGCCCTCACGGGTTGCTTCTTCAGCATCCACACTGGCCGGCAACGCGAGCCACGCCCGCCACGCATCGAGTCGTTCTCGATCATCCACGTGCAGCAACCGGGAGAGCGCCTTGCGGAGCGTCTCCTCGAGCGGTCCAGCCGCGGGTACGGCCAATCCGGCACGCTCGCGCATGGCGCTCCACGAGTCGCTACCACCCGCGTAGACCTCCTCCAGCTCGAGCCCTGTCTCGGCCAGGTAGTCGGCGAGCGACACGTTCGGCCGCTGCACCGCCAACGCCATCAGTTCACGTGACCGATCGTTCTTCCGCGACGGAACGCTCTGCTTGATGCTGTCCAGAATACGCTCGCGCGCCACAGGCTCGAGCTGCATCTGGCAGCCTGCCGGGAGGAACGGGAAGCCAAGCTTCACCTGCTCCTCGATCTGGCGCCGTGTCCCGCCGAGGAGGCCGCCAAGACGGCGGTCGAACCGGAACTCCTTGCGATGCTGCCCCACGAAGTCCAGCACGGTACACAGCGCCTTGCCATTCGCCTTGCGCAGCCCTCGCCCCAGCTGCTGCACAAAAAGCACCGGACTGTCCGTGGGGCGCAGCATGAGCAGCGTATCCACTGCTGGCACGTCTACGCCTTCATTGAACAGGTCCACCGAGAACACCACGTTCACGGTGCCCACCGCGAGTTGCCGCAGGGCGTCCTCACGCTCTTCTGCAGGTGTCGTACCATGAACGGCGCGCGCGGCGACGCCATGCTCCGCGAAGACACGTGCCATGTATCGCGCGTGATCGACGCTCACGCAGAAGCCAAGCGCACGGACTGCGTTGAGCGGGCCGAGGTATTCGGCGCACTGCTTGAGCACCTGACGCGCCCACACGTCGGTGCTGGTGATCACCCCGGTCAGTGCTGCGGTGTCATAGCCACGACCGCGCGTCCACGGGATATCGGTGAGATCGAGAGAATCCGTAACGCCGAAGTACGCGAACGGGACCAACCGATGCTGATCGATCGCATCCCACAGCCGTAGCTCGGCTGCAATTCGCCCGTCGAACCACTGCAGGATGGAGAGCCCATCGCTGCGCTCTGGTGTGGCCGTAAGGCCGAGTAGTTCACGCGGCTGCAGGCGGGCGAGTACCCGTTCGTACGACGACGCGGCAGCGTGATGGAACTCGTCGACGATCACCACATCGAAGTGTGTCGGATCGAGGTGCTCCAGGCTGTTCGCGCTGAGTGATTGCACGGACGCGAACACCTGTTCCCATCGCGAGGGGCGGTCACCACCAACCCACCGTTCCCCGAACGAGGGATCACGAAGCGCCTGGGCGAATGTCGCCTGCGCCTGGGCCAGGATCTCCTCGCGATGGGCTATGAACAGCAGACGGCCACGTGGCAACCGGGTGCGAAGCCGGGCATAGTCCACCGCCGCCATGACCGTCTTGCCGGTACCGGTGGCAGATACGAGCAGGTTGCGATGACGGCCCTCCTCTCGTGCGAGCGCGACCTGCTCGAGAAGGCGTTCCTGGAACGGCTCGAGGCGAATCTCCGTGGGTGGGAGGTGGAACGAGGAGGCCGGGCGCTCCCGGCTGGTCGCCGCGGCGAAGCGGGCTGAGTCGTACGGTTCAAAATCCGGCTGCTGCCAGTAGCTCTCAAATACTGCGGCCAGTTTCTCGATGACGGCGCGGTTTCGCGCTTCGGAGACGCGCACGTTCCATTCAAGGCCACTCACCTGCGCGCTGTGCGTGAGGTTGGAAGACCCCACGTACGCCGTACTGAACGCACTCTCCCGGTGGAACAGCCACGACTTCGCATGCAGTCGTGTTCCGGTGGTGTCGTACGACACGCGGACGTCTGCCCCAAGATCCTTGAGCAGCTCCAGCGCCTCGGCTTCGGTGGAGCCGGTGTACACCGTGGTGAGCACCCGTAGCCTGCGGCCGGCCTGTACGTGGCGCGTGAGCGCTTCTCGCAGCGGCCGGATACCTGTACGCCGGATGAACGCCATCACCAGATCGATGCGATCGGCGGAGGCGATCTCCGCCTGCACCTGATGCCCGACGTTGGGTTCACCAGGCGAGTTGGTCAGCAACGTGGTGTCGAGCAGCGGGATGAGCGGTTGCGAAATGTGTTCGGGCGTGCCGTCGGGGAGCGCAGCGCGTACGGCCCTCAGCTGCTGTGGCGGATCAAGCGGCCTCTCCAGCGCAAAGTCGGCCGCGGCGAATCGGGACTCTTTCGCCAGCTCTTCGATCAGCCGCCGCGAAAGGTCGGCACCAAGCTTGGCGCGATCCCTGTCCGGCAGCGCATCAATGGCGCGTTCAATCACTCGGCTCAGGTGCAGCACCAGTCGGTCTGCCGCATCGGCATCGCGCAGGGGTGCGCAATCGGCGCTCAGGTGCGACTCCAGCGCGGCAAGATCGCGCTCCAGGAGACGTGTGACGAGTCGCTCGTGAAGACCGCGGACGAGGCGGGGCATTGCGGGAGGGACGAATGAATCTGCGGATCGAGCCAATGGTCAACCGTGTGCTCCGGCATGCTACGGGGATACCCCCCGTCCGTCCAGGGCCACGCGCTCGGCACCCGTCGCCGCGCCATGTCTGGGACGAACTGTACGGCGCGAGAAGGCGAGCAAGTACTCGTGTGCACAGTTCTCGCAGCGGATGCGCGCGAAGCGCTCGTGGCGGACCGTCTGGTCCCATCCGAGGGCGTCTCGTACTTAGTGCGAGCAGGGACAGGCGGTGTTATGCTTTCCTGCCCGGCGCTCCGCCGGGCTCCCCTGCACGAGTTCGCTGGAACGCAGCGCAGCAGACGACCACCGTGCCGCGCGGCGGACTATCCATCCCCTCGTCCCTCTTAGGAGGCAGTTACATGCAGTTGATTAGATCACGTGTCACGCTCGCGGTGGCATTGCTGCTGTCACTTGCCGGCACGAGCCGGGGGGCAGGGGGCCAGGCAGCAACTGGCGCGGTAACCGGAAGGGTGACCGACCTCGGCACCAAGGGACCGCTGTCCGACGTCCGGCTCCAGGTCGTGGGCAGCGTGCTCGCGGGTCGTTCAGACGCGAACGGCACCTACCGTATCGCCGGCGTTCCGGCCGGGACGTATACCGTGCGTGCGATTCGCCTGGGCTATTCCCAAGGAGTGGCCAGCGTCACGGTAACCGCCGGCGGCACGGCGACGGCCAATTTCGCGCTCAGCGTGGCCGCCACGAACCTCGACGCGATCACCATCTCAGCGACCGGTGAGCAGCAGCGCAAGCGCGAGATTGGGGCCTCCATCAGCCGCATTGACTCGGGCGCCTTCAATCCAGCGACGGTCGCCAACTTCTCGCAGGTGTTGGCCGCGCGTACCCCCGGCATCGTGGTGCAGCAGGGGGCGGGAACGAGCGGCGTTGGTAGCCGTATCCGCTTGCGCGGCGTGACCTCGATCAACCTGTCGAACGATCCGCTGCTGGTGATCGACGGCGTCTTTGCCAACAACAACGTGGGCGGGCTGACCTTCGGCATCGGTGGTGCGCAATCGTCGCGCTTCGATGACATCAACCCGGAAGACATCGAGGACATTCAGGTGATCAAGGGGCCGGCGGCAACCGCGCTCTACGGCACCGGCGCCGCCAATGGTGTCATCCAGATCACCACCAAGCGGGGCAAAGCGGGCAAGGCGCGCTGGAACTTCTACGGCGAGGTCGGCCAACAGGAAACGCGGCTGGACCTGTCGACGACTGGCTCGCTGTCGAACGATGCCCTGCTGCTGGTCAACTACCGTCAGGTCGGGCGAAATGCGGCCGGTGCCCGCGTTGGTGCCTGCTCGCGTGAAGCGCAGGCGCTGCGTACCTGCACGACGCCGGACACACTGTACAAGAACAGCCCCTTCATCAACGAAAACCCGTTCCGTACCGGGGGCAACGAGGGCTACGGCCTCTCCGTCTCAGGTGGCGGGCAGGATGCGCAGTACTACCTCGCCGCGGACATCGAGCAGGATCGCGGCATCTTCGCGCCCAACAACCTCTACCGGCGCAACCTGCGGGCGAACGTGACGGCCAACGTGCTGTCCTCGCTGCAGGCGGTGGTCAATATCGGCTACCTGAACAGCTCGTCGGGCTTCCCGCTCAACGATAACCTCTTTGCCGGCACGCTGTCCGCCGGCTTGCTCGGTGGCGCGTTCGACTGCAACCCGACGACGCGCTCGCGTATCGCGGAGTGCGCGGCCAACAACGACTCACTTTCGCGCGGCTACGTGAGTTCGAACGTGCCGGTGACGCAGTACTTCGTGCAGGAGCAGCAGCAGAACATCCAGCGCCTGGTGCTGGCGAACACGCTGAACTGGACCCCCAAGAGCTGGCTCAAGGGCACGATGCGGGTTGGCGGTGACATTCTCCGGCGCGACGACGCGACCCTGGTGCCGCCCGGCCGCGTGTTTCTGAACGCCGCATCCGTGGAAGGCTCGCGTTTCCAATCCAAGTCCTACATCCCGTCGCTCTCGGCCACGGGCTCGTTGACCAGCACCTTCAACCTCACCGACAGGATTCGCTCGGCGACGACGGTGGGTGGTCAGTATCTCAACGAGCAGGTACGCCGAACGGATGCCAGCGGCGCCGTGCTGCTGCCCGGCACGTCCTCGTTGAACGGCGCGAGCGCCCGCTTCACGGTCAACGAAGTCAACCAGAAAATCGTGACGGTGGCCGGGTTTGCCGAGCAGCGGTTCGAGCTGAGTGACCGCCTGTTCGTCACGGCGGCACTACGCTTCGACGACGCCTCGGTGTTCGGCAATTCAGCGGCGGGGTGGACCTATTACCCCAGTCTGACCTCGTCGTATGTGATCAGCGAGGAGGATTGGTTCCCGAAGTGGGATTTCCTCAATACGCTGCGCTTGCGCGCCGCCTACGGGCGCGCCGGTCAGCGGCCTGGCTTCCGCCAGTCGCAGACGTTCTTCAATCCGGTGTCGGTCAACATCACGGATGCGTCGGCCAACTTGCCGGCGGTCACCATTGGGGGCCCGGTGGGCAATGCCTTCCTGAGCCCCGAGATCACGGCGGAGACGGAAGCCGGCTTCGAGTTCTCCGCGTTCAATTCCCGCCTCTCGGGCGAATTCACCGGATTTCGACGCAACACCACGGATCTGCTCGTGCAGCGTACCCTGGCGCCATCACTCGGTGTCGCGGCCAACCAATTCGTGAATCTGTCGCTGATGCGCACGCGCGGCGCGGAAGGGTCGATCACCGTTCGGCCGATCGACAATGACAAGATCCGCTTCGAGCAGAACATCACGTTCACGACATTCGCGAACCGCATCGTCGATCTGGGATCGGCCGATGGCCAGGTCATCGCGCCGATCGTTTTGGGCACGCAGCAGTTCCGTTCGGGGTTCCCGGCGGGTGGATACTTCCAGCGCCGGATTCTGAGCTACACCGACCACAACAACGACGGGATCATCAGCCGGGTCAATTGTCCGAGCTATGGCGGACTGGCCAACCCCCAGCTGGTGGGTGGCCCCCGCTGCGAGATCGTGCTCTCCGATTCGCTCGACTACATCGGTCAGCCATTGCCGACCCGTGAAATGGCGTTCAATACGAGCGTCACGTTGTTCAAGTCGCTGCAGTTGACGGCGCTGGTGAATTACCGGGGCGGCAACAAGATCTACAACAACACGCGCGAGTTCCGGAACAACGGCGGGTTTGCCAATGGCCCCGACTTCTGGGATCGCAACGCGCCACTGAGTGACCAGGTCAAGTCGACCGCTCGCGCGATGGGCACGAGTGATGGCTACATCGAGGATGCGAGCTTCGTGCGGTTGAGTGAAATCGCCGGCACGTACACGTTGCCGGTGCGCTGGGCGCGGAAGATGCGCGCCGCTGCGGCCTCACTCACGGTTGGCGGCCGCAACCTCGCGCTCTGGACGAACTACACAGGATTCGACCCGGAAGTGTTGTCGGTCACAAGCTCCAACTTCGGCACCCAAGACTTCCTGACCGCGCCGCCGGTACGCCGGATCACGGCGCGTCTGAACCTGACCTTCTAACTCAACCGACCCTTCCCATGAAGACTTCCATGCCTGGGTCGGCGCCACGGGCTCGTGCCCTGCGCCACCTGATGATGGTTCCCCTCGGGGCAGCCTTGCTGACCACTGCGGGTTGCTCGAAGGACAGCCTGTTGGCCGTCGATGACCCGGACGTCGCCACACCCAGCTCGCTGGCGGATCCGGCCGTGCTACCGACCCTGCGCGCCTCGGTCATTTCCGACTTTCAGGTGGCGATGGGCGCCGGCGGTGAGGATGGCGTGATCACGCTCGGCGCTCTCCTGGCCGACGAGTTCATCTGGGCTGAGACCTTCCCGACGCGGTTCGAAATGGATGTGCGCTCTACCAACCCGATCAACGGCACGCTCGACGGGATTTACCGGTCGCTGCAGCGCGCCCGGGCCACCGCCGAGCGCGTGGAGCGCACCTTCGCACAAGTGCAGCCGACGAACCCGTCGCGGGCGGAAGTCCAGGCGCTCGCCGCATTTACATACGTCATGCTCGCTGAGATGTACTGCAACGGCATTCCGCTCTCGACGTTCGACGTCGACGCGGGCACGCCGGAGTTGGGCGAGCCGCTATCCAATCAGGTGCTGTATACGCGGGCGGTGGCCAAGTTCGACTCCGCCCTGGCGCTGATCGGTACGCCGGCGACGCCGACAGCAGAGCAGAGCAGAATTCTGAATCTGGCGCGCATCGGGCGTGGACGGGCGCTGCTCAACCTTGGGCGTTTTGCCGACGCGGCGGCTGCCGTTGCTGCCGTACCGACGAACTATCGGTACAACCTGTTCCACTCCGAGAACTCGGGGCGCCAGAACAACGGCGTATTCCTGCCGACGCAGAATTTCCCCCGCTTTTCGGTTGGCGACAGGGAAGGGATCAACGGCCTGCCATTCGCCACGGATGGAGCCACGGATCCTCGGGTGTTCTCGCCGCGTGGTAATGGTGCGCCCTTTTTCCCGCGCGTTGGTGCGGACAACATCACGTTGATGAACGTTCAGACCAAGTACATGAATCGGTCCGCGACGGTTGTGCTGGCCGATGGCGTCGAGGCGCGCCTGATCGAGGCGGAGAACCAGCAGCGGACCGGTGGTGATTACCTCGTCACGCTCAACACGTTACGTGCCGCGCTGCCAACGCTGATCACGAACGCGGCGCTCCCGGCCGCGTTCAGCCCCCCGGCGATCGCCGCGCTGCCGCCGATGAGCCGGCCGGCCGCCGCATCAGCCGAGGTCGATCAGGTGTTTCGGGAACGCGCCTACTGGATGTTCCTGACCGGGCATCGCCTCGGCGATCTGCGCCGGCTCGTACGCCAGTATGGACGGAACGCCGAGGCTGTTTTCCCAACGGGTGCATTCCACAAGGGCGGCGCCTACGGGGTTGACGTCAACTATCCGGTGCCCTTCATCGAGACGAACAACAGCAAGTTTGTCGCCTGCATCGATCGCAACGCTTAAGAGGAGTCCACGACTCATGACGTATCGCATGCTGTCCGTCGCCGCCTTGGCGACGGCCGTGGGGCTCGCCGCCTGCTCCGAGAGCTACGCGGTCATTTCTGCCTCGGCGCCGGAGAAGACGAACTTCACCACTGCGCTGAGCGGCGCGAACGAAGTGCCGGCGGTCACCACCAGCGCGACCGGGTGGGCCAACTGGGTGCTGGAGGACCCGAACACGCTCCAGTACGAGATTTACGTAGCCGGCATCGACTCGATCACGATGGCCCACTTCCACGCCAACGTGGCCGGGCAGAATGGGCCAATCATGGCGTGGTTCGTTCCAACCGAAGCATCACGTGCGCCGGGTATCGGCAATATCTCTGTTGGCACCTCGGGCGGCATCTTGCGCCAGAACCGTGTGACGCGGGCCTCGTTGCTCATGGTCGCGCCGTTCACCTGGGACTCGTTGGTCACGCGTATGCGGGCCGGATCGACGTACCTCAACATCCATACGCGTCGAAACCCCGGTGGTGAGTTGCGCGGGCAGGTAGGGCCGGGGCGACGGGAGTAGTCCCTCCCTTCAGCATGATGCAGCCAAGCGCCCCGGTCATCGCAGTGATGACCGGGGCGCTTGGCGTCAGGCGCGCAGTTTGAAATTCGACGGGGGGAAGTTGGGAGGTCTCGGGAGTGAACGTTGGAGTTCCCAGGCCTTCGTGGAGAGTCGGGTAACCTACTTGCGCACGCGCACGACGTCGACCGCGCTTGTGGGCCGCCTTATGCTCCTCGGGGCTGACGCCACCAAGGTGGCTGTGCCGACGGGCGTGATCGTAGACGATATCGTTGGAGTCGGCGACGTCCGCCAGCGCGACGTCACGGCTCGAATGGATTCGCTGCCTGATGCGCTCCTATGTCCAGCACGGTTCACGGCGGGCACGGACGTCCGCGATGATCAGCGGGAGGAGCTCCCGGATGAGAGCGACGCTCCAGAGGGCGTGGTCCGCCTGACGATCACCGCCGCGGTTGAGCCGCTGCCGGACGGTCAGGCCGGAAGACGCCTCGACTGGGCTGGCGCTGCACAAGGCCGCGAGTGCGGCCTCGCTCCGGAGCCGTTCGGGATTATCGCCGTCGGTGGAGGCGTGCGGTGCCCGGGTCCGCCTTGCCATGTGGCCTGGCCATCCACAAGACGAGACGACGTGAGGATCGTGGAGGCCCGCCCCCCACGACAGACGGTGCTTGCGTCAGTGACCCGCGCGCCGTAACCTCGCGCCGTGACCCGTACCCGTCGCCTCGCCGCGAGCCTGCTGTGCCTTGCCGTGGCCGCCGCCCCCGCCGCTGGCCAGTCTCGCCCCCTTCGCGTCCTCTTCATCGGCAACAGCTACACCTACTTCAACGACCTCCCGGGGCTCGTGGCCAGCCTCGGCCGCGGCGTGCGCCCGGTGCGTCCGGTGCACACGGAGATGGTTGCCCAACCCGGCGTTTCCCTGCGCGACCACTGGCTGGACGGGGCGGCGCTGGCCGCCATCCGCCGTACCCGATGGGACTACGTCGTGCTGCAGGAACAGAGCATGCTGGGGGTGATGATGGTCCACGGGCGCCCCACGGTAAACGACCCCGACCTCTTCCGCGAGTTCGGCCGCCGCTTCATCCGCGAGATCGCGGCGGCGGGCGCGACGCCGGTGCTCTACCTCACGTGGGCGCGCCGTCCCACCCCCGAAACGCAGGACCGCCTCACGCGCGCGTACGCGGCCCTGGCCGCGGAGACCGGGGCGCGCCTGGCCCCGGTGGGGGTCGCGTGGCAGCAGGCGCGCGCCCAGCGCCCGGCGCTGGAGCTCTTCGACCCCGACGGCACGCACCCCTCCCCCGCCGGTTCCTACCTGGCCGCCGTCACACTTTGGGCCACCATCACCCGCACCCCCGCGCGCGCCCTCCCCGCCACGGTCTCGGGGCGCGTGCTCGCGGATTCCTTTCGCGTGACATGGACCGGCGCCGTGGCGCCGCTGGTCACCCTCGCCGACCGCGACGCCGCTTTCCTGCAGGGCCACGCCAACGCCGCCATCGCCACGGTGGCCTCCCTCCCCACGGCGCCCGTCGCGGGCGCACGCCTCCAGCCACTCCCTGCCGGCACGCCCCCGACTTGGCAACGGCTGGCTGGCGACTGGAGCGGCACCATGCGCCTCTTCGACGCTCCCGTCACGGTCACCCTCACCGTGTCGGGTACTGCGCCGCGCCCGCAGCTCACTTGGCGCGAGGTGGGCACCGGCTGGTCGGCCGCCTACACCGTTGCCGCGGCCGCGCTCGACAGCGCCGGACTGAGCTTCACCATCAGCGACCCGCGCTTCCTCGCCCCCGACGCGCACCATCGCGCCGTGCTGGTGGGCGACTCGCTCGTGGGTCATGCCGAGGTGGGGAGCGCGATGCAGGTGCCGCGGCTGGTAGGCTCGTGGACGCTGACGCGAGCGGGCGCCACCGCGCCCGATCCCATGCTCACCGAACACCCCACCGGCACCGACAGCCGTGCCGCCGCCGTGGCCGGTGAGCTGCGGCCGTGCTGGTCGGGCGATGGCCGGTGGGTGTACTTCCGCGGCCGGGACGGCGGCGCACTCTGGCGCGTGGCGGTGGCGCTCGGCGAGGCAGTCACGGTGGGGACGCGGGAACAGGTTCCGGGGCCGACGCGCATCACCAACGCCTTGGATCTGGAGTGTCGGACGGGGCGCATGGCCGTGACCGTGATCGACGGTGCCAACAGCGAGCAACTGCTAGCCGTCCCCAACTGGCGGAAGGCGCTGCGGGCGGCGACCAGCACCACGGGCGGGGCCCGGTGATGCCCACATCTCGCCGCCGAGACGCTGCGCACCCGGCTCCTGTGCGAACAGCAGCTGCCGGTGGCCGGTTGGACGCACCGTCGGCGCGAGTGGAAGGCCCCGTGACCGCGCGCCGCTGGTCTGGCCCGGCCACCCGGACCCTGCTGGGGGCGCTCCTGCTCACGGCCTGCGCCCCCGACGCCCGGGCGCCACGCGACGGGCAGGCTCCCGCTGCCGCGACGGCATCGCCCGCGACGGCATCGCCCGCGACAGCATCGCCCGCGACGGCGGCCGCCGATTCGGCCGGTGCCACCGAGCCGTCGTGGTGCACGCAGCTACCGCGGCCGGTCAATCAGCGGCTGCGGCAAGTGGACGTCGGGTCGCCCTGGTTCACCGTGTATGAGGCCGACCGCGGCGTCTACGCCATCGTCGAGCCGCGGCAGTTTCAGGAGACCATCGCCTATCTCATCGTGGGGGCGCACAGC
>NZ_JAPZSK010000021.1 GCF_027531815.1 Gemmatimonas sp.
ACCTGAGCGGCTGCGCTCCGAGCCGTAGCTCCGAACTGCATAACGATCGCTGCTGCGGACGGGGCTGATTCAGGATGGCGGCTGGCTCGCTGCGCTCGCCTGCCGCATTGTTATGAGGCCCGCCGCAGAGCGGGGGCGTTATGCCGGTGGCCAACGGGACGGAGTGCCTCTGGCGAGTAGTGCGCCAATGGCGTATAGTTCTCCATGCGCTTCGTCGAGACGCCCATCTTCACGGCGGCCCTCCGCCGTCATCTCGATGACGAGCCGTATCGCGCGCTCCAGGCGGCCTTGTACCTGCGTCCGGAGCAGGGGGCGCTGATTCCCGGCGGTGGCGGACTGCGCAAGCTTCGCTGGGGCGCCGAGGGGCGTGGGAAGCGGGGCGGTGTCCGCACCATCTACTACTGGGCGGCCGCCGACGGCGTTTGTTACATGCTGTACCTGTACGCGAAGAATGAGCAGGGTGATCTCACCCCCACGCAGCTGCGCACGCTCGCTCGAGTGGTGCGCGAGGAGTTCAAGTGAAGGCCGACGCATTCGACGAGTTGCTGGAGAGCGTGCGCCAGGCGGGGGCGATCCGTCGCGGCGAACGGAAGCCGACTCGCTCTCGCACGTTCAAGCCGACCGATGTCAAAGCGGTGCGCGCCGACCTCGGGCAGTCGCAGGCGGAGTTTGCGCTGATGATCGGCGTGAGCGTGGCCACGCTCCGGAACTGGGAGCAGGGCCGCCGCGTACCAGATGGTCCCGCGCTCGCCTTGCTGCAGGTCGCGGCGCATAATCCCGCGGCGGTCGTTGAGGCATTGCATCGTCCCAAGCGGCGCGGCGCGGCATAACGGGTCGCTGCTGCCGACGGGCCTGTTCTCAGGATGGCGACTGGCTCGCTGCGCTCGCCTGTCGCCTTGTTATGAGGCCCCGCGGCAGACCTTGGCGTTGGGTAGACACACGGAGATTACGGGATGGATAAGGTCAGTCTGGCCGAGAAACTCGGACTCATCAACGAGCATTGGCGTCCGAAGGTCATTGGTGAGCTCAACGGCCAAGAAGTAAAACTCGTCAAATTCAAGGGCACGTTCGTTTGGCATCACCATGATTCCGAGGATGAGTTGTTCCTTGGTGTGAGTGGCACGTTTCGAGTGGAGTTCAGAGACCGAACGGTCGAGATGGGACCGGGCGAGTTCATCATCGTGCCCCGGGGGGTGGAACATCGAACGGTCGCTGACGAGGAAGCCGCTATCCTCGTCTTCGAGCCTGCGGCGACACGGAACACGGGCGACATTGAGGACGGCGAGTTTACTGCACCCACGGGAGTGCGACTCTGACTTCGGCGCCACCCAACAATGCTTGCTGTTGTCGAGCGGACCGGCCATCCGCGCAGGGTGAACCATCGTGCGGTCCGCTCGCAACAGAAGCCCGCGTTATGCAGATCACTACCCGAACGACTCATGCGCATCTTTGGTCATGCCCTGCGCACACGGCGCATTCTGCAGGTTGGCTTGGTTGTCGCTGGCGCGGTCGCAGGCGCAGTCTTCGGCCTTGTCCTCAC
>NZ_JAPZSK010000022.1 GCF_027531815.1 Gemmatimonas sp.
GGGGGGGGGGGGGGGGGCCGGGGGGGGGGGGCGAGGGGGCCGGGGGGCGCTGAGGTCTGCCGCCCCGTGCGAAAGACGGAAAGCCACACACCCCCACCCACCCCCCAACCCCCCCGGGCCCCGGTCAGTTTACTTCCGCCCCCCCCCAACCCACGGGGCCCCCCCGCGGGGCCCCCCGCACTCCACTCACGACTCCTGCGCCTCGTACTGTTCCTTCAGCCCGGCAACAACCGAAGGGTCCGCCAGCGTGGTCGTGTCCCCCAGCGCCCGCCCCTCGGCAATATCGCGCAGCAGCCGCCGCATGATCTTGCCGCTGCGGGTCTTGGGCAGGTCGGCGCTGAACAGAATGTCATCCGGCCGCGCCAGCGCGCCGATCTTGAGCGCCACATGCTCGCGCAGTTCGTCGCGCAGGGCGCTGCTCTGCGTGAACCCCGCGCGCAGCGTCACGAACGCGGCAATGGCCTGCCCCTTGAGGTCGTGGTGCTTGCCCACGACCGCCGCTTCGGCCACCGCGGGGTGGTCCACCAGCGCACTCTCCACCTCCATGGTGCCAATGCGATGCCCGGCCACGTTGAGCACGTCGTCCACGCGCCCCAGAATCCACAGGTACCCGTCGTCGTCGCGCTTGGCGCCGTCGCCGGGGAAGTAAAGATCCGGACGCCCGGGCCACTTGCTGAAGTAGGTGTCCACGTAGCGCTGGTCGTCGCCCCAGATGGTGCGCAGCATGCTCGGCCAGGGGTGCGTGATGGCCAGCAGCCCGCCCCCCTGCGTGACCTCGTTGGCGTTGCTGTCGAGCAGCGTGGCCGTGATGCCGGGGAAGGGCACGGTGGCACTCCCCGGCTTGGTGTGCGTGACCCCCGGCAGCGGCGTGATCATGATGGAGCCCGTCTCGGTCTGCCACCACGTGTCCACGATCGGGCAGCGTTCCTGGCCGATCACGCGGTGATACCACATCCACGCCTCGGGGTTGATGGGCTCCCCCACGCTCCCCAGCAACCGCAGCTGCGACAAGTCGTGCTTCTCCACGTGCTGCGCGCCCCACTTCATGAACGCGCGAATGGCGGTGGGCGCCGTGTAGAAGATCGTCACACCATAGCGCTCGCAGAGCTGCCAGAACCGGTCCTTGTCGGGCCAGTCGGGCGCGCCCTCGTACACCACGC
The DNA here is from genome assembly GCF_027531815.1 of Gemmatimonas sp. Taxonomy (NCBI): domain Bacteria; kingdom Pseudomonadati; phylum Gemmatimonadota; class Gemmatimonadia; order Gemmatimonadales; family Gemmatimonadaceae; genus Gemmatimonas; species Gemmatimonas sp. Next base: position 1,161 of record NZ_JAPZSK010000022.1, read on the forward strand.
AGGTGGCGCCGTTGGCGAGCGGCCCGTAGGTGAGATACGTGTGCCCCGTGATCCAGCCGATGTCGGCGGTGCACCAGTACACGTCTTCGTCCTTGAGGTCGAACACGTACTTGGTGGTGGCCATCGCGCCGGTGAGATAGCCGCCGGTAGTGTGCACGATGCCCTTGGGCTTGCCCGTCGTGCCGCTCGTGTAGAGGATGAACAGCACGTCTTCGGCGCTCATCGCCTCGGGCTCGCAGTACGTGGGCACCTCCCGCTTGAGCCGGTGCCACCAGTGGTCGCGCCCGTCCTGCATTTCGGCGAACGTTTCGTCGCCCACCCCGCTGCGCCGGCGCATCACCACGAGCACGTGCTCGATGGTGGGGCACGCCTTCAGCGCCTCGTCGGCGTTGCGCTTGAGCGGCACCGTCTGGCCGCGCCGATAGCCGCCATCGGCGGTGATGAGCACCTTGCAGCCGCAGTCGTTGATGCGGTCGCGCAGCGAGTCGGGGGAGAAGCCGCCGAACACCACCGTATGAACGGCCCCGATGCGCGCGCACGCCAGCATGGCCACGACCGCTTCGGCAATCATGGGCAGGTAGATCGCCACGCGATCGCCCTTGGTCACGCCCAGTTGCTTGAGCATGTTCGCCGCGAGGTTCACTTCGCGGTACAGGTCCCAGTAGGTCCACGTGCGGCGGTCCCCCGGCTCCCCCTCCCAGATGAGCGCGGCCTTGTTGCGCCGCGGGCCGTGAATGTGCCGGTCCACGCAGTTCACGCTCACGTTGAGCGTGCCGCCGCTGAACCACTTGGCGTGCGGCGGCGTCCACTCGCACACCGTGTCCCACGGCGTCATCCACTCCAGCGTGCCCGCCTCGCGCGCCCAGAACGCGTGGGGCGACACGGACGCCTCGTCGTGCAGGCGCGAGTCGCGCACGTGCGCCTCGGCCTGGAATTCGAGCGGGGGCGGGAACGTACGGGTTTCCTGCAGCAGGACGTCGATATCGCTCATGAGCCTGTGACCGGCGCGGCCGGTGGTGGGGAATGCGGCGTTCGTGCGGGGTGTGGCCGTACACCGCCCCGACTACCCAGACGTACGTCGCGGGGCACGGCCTGTTCCGCTAATGTAGAGCGATGCCGATCCCTCACGAAACCGGTGCGACAGCTGTCGTGCGTGCGGCCACCGGTTCCGCCCTGCCGCATCCGCCGGCGGCCGTCGAGGCCGAGGGGCTGGTACGGGCGTTCGGGGGACGAAAGGCGGTCAATGGCATCTCGCTGACGCTGGCCGACGGTGACTGCCTGGCGCTCTTCGGCCCCAACGGCGCTGGCAAGACCACGCTGTTGCGGCTGCTGGGCGGGCTGCTCAAGCCCACGAGGGGAACCACGAAGCTGCACGGGGTGCCCCTGCCGGGGCCATCGGAGACGCGCCGCCTGGTAGGGCTCATCAGCCACCACTCCATGCTCTACCCGGCACTCACCGTGCGCGAGAACGTGCGCTTCGCCGCCGAGTGCCAGGGGGTGGTAAACGCCGACACGGCCACCAGCGACGTGCTGCGCCGCCTTCGGGTGCTCGATCGCGAGCATCAGCCGGTGCGCTTTCTCAGTCGCGGGCTGCAGCAGCGCGTGAGCATTGCCCGGGCGCTGGTGCATGCGCCGCGGCTGGTGCTGCTCGACGAACCGTACACGGGACTCGACGAAGTGGGGGCGCTGGCGTTCACCGACGCCCTGCGCGAACTCAAGGCAGGCGGGGCCACGCTGGTGCTGGTGACGCACAATCTGGTGGAGGGCATTGCGCTGGCCACGCGCGCGGTGATCATGCGCCAGGGCACGTTCGTGCACGATGAACCCACGCCGCCCGGCGGTTTCGATCTGGCGGAGTTTCAGGGGCGGTATCGGGCACTGGTGCACGAGGGGTTGGCGTGAGCGAACCGGTGTCGCGCACGGGACGAACCGTGACCGCAGGGCACCGGGCGCCGGCGTTCGTGGCCGACGCGCTGCGCATTGCCGGCAAGGACCTCCGCATCGAGTTCCGCACGCGCAGTGCGTTTCTCGCGGCCACCGTGTTTGCCGTGCTCGCCGTGGTGATCTTCCGGTTCACGTGGGATCCCACCGCCATCCCGGCGTTCGACCTCGCGCCGGGGGTGCTCTGGGTGATCTTCACCTTTTCCGGGCTGCTGGGGCTGAACCGGTCGTTCGGGCTCGAGCTCTCCGACCGCGCGTACGACGGGCTCCTGGCCAGCCAGGTGAGCCGCGAAAGCATCTTCGTGGGAAAGGTTCTGGCCAATCTGGTGTTCGTAAGTGGGGTCCAGGCGCTGGCGCTTCCGGCGGTGGCGCTGTTCTTCGATCTTCAGGTGGGGAGCGCGTGGGGGGTGCTCATTGGCATCGTGCTCTGCGCGTCGCTGGGACTCGCCGCCGTGGGCACGCTGTTCGCCGCCATCGCGAGCAACACGCGACTGGCCGAGCTGCTGCTCCCCATGATGACGTTGCCGTTCTTCGTGCCGCTGGTGATCCCGGCGGCACAGACCTCGGCGTACATCCTTCGCGGTCAGCCGCTCGAGGATGCGATGCCCTGGTTCAAGCTGTTGCTCGCGTTCGACCTGGTCTTCGTGACGGCGTGCATCGTCGTCTTTCCGTACACGATCGAGGAGTAGTGCACATGGCGACTTCGGCCGCCACCATCACCCCGGACAAGATGCCGGAGGTCAAGCCGGTCGACGGCTTCCTCGCCCTTGCCCTCGTTGCGGTGCTCGCGGTCTGCGTGCGCGCGATCTGGTTCACGCCGGTCGATGCCATGCTGGGCGCGGCCCAGAAGATTTTCTACGTGCACGTGCCATCGGCCATCATGGGGTTGTACGTGGCCTGCGGGCTGCTCGCGGTGTCGAGCATTGGCTACCTGTGGATCAAGGACGAGCGACTCGATCGGCTGGCGGAGGCCAGCGCCGAAGTCGGGCTGCTGTTCATGGGCATCGTGCTGGCCACGGGACCGGTGTGGGCGCGCACCAGCTGGGGCACCTGGTGGGTGTGGGAGGCGCGCATCACCAGCACGCTCTTTCTGTGGCTCCTCGTGCTCGGCTACCTGGTCCTCCGCGGCGCCGTGGAGAGCCCGGAAAACCGCGCGCGCCTCTCGGCGGTCATGGGGTCGCTGGCCGCGCTGCTGGTGCCGTTCATCCATCTCACGGTGAAGCTGTTTCGCGGCATGCACCCCGGTCCGGTGGTGCTGAAGCCGGAGAAGCCGTCGTTGCCCCCCGAAATGCTGGCCACGTTCCTCATGGCGCTCGCCGCATTCGCGCTGCTGTTCTTTGCGCTGCTGCGTGTGCGGTTCCGCTGGGCCACGCTGCGTGATGCGCGCGCGGCGCTGGAGGCCGCGTGAGCGCGGGGCTGTTCGCGCCGCGCGTTGCGGTCCAGGACACCGTGGCGTACGTGGCCAAACGCGAGGGGCCGCCGGCAACGGAGTCCTACATGTGGGCCGGGTATGTCATCACGGTGGGGACCCTGCTCGCCTATCTCGTGCTCATGGCGCGCCGTATCGCCAAGACAAAGCAGGGCTGAGGGAGGACGCAGGGTGCAGGGAGCGGGAGGCAGGGCGCAGGCGCCGCTTGGCGAGTTGCTGCGTGGCGTGCGTATCGCCGTTACGCGCGCCGGTGAGCGCGGCGGGCCGCTGGCCGCGGCGCTGCGCCGCGTGGGCGCCACCGTGCACGAGATTCCGCTCACGCGCATCGAAACGCTCGACCTCGCGCCGCTTCACGCGGCCGTGGGTCGGCTTGCCGACTACGACTGGATTCTGCTCACCAGCGTGAACGCGGTCGAACACCTCGCGCGTGTGGTGAACGAGCGCGGTGCCGACGCCGCCATGGCGACCCGCCGCCTGGCCGTGGTCGGCACCGCCACCGCGCAGGCCTGTGACGCGCAAGGCTGGCGGGCTCCCACGGTGCAGCCGGAGAAGATGCAGGCCGAAGGGATGCTCGACCTCATGGCCGAACGCAGTGACATCGAGGGGGCGCGCATGCTGTATCCCTCTGCCGCCGGCGCCCGCGATGTGCTTCCCGAGGGGCTGCGTGCTCTGGGAGCCACGGTGGACGTGGTGCCCTGCTACCGCAGTGGTGCCGATCCTGACGGGCAGGCCACGGTGCGCCAGCTGGTCGCGGCGGGGGAGCTCGATCTGGTCACCGTTGCCGCGCCCAGTGCCGTGGACTCGCTGCTCGACGCGCTGCCGCCGGAGCACGCGAGCCGGTTGCCGGTGGCGGCCATCGGGCCGGTCACGGCGCGCGCGGCGCGGGTGGCGGGCTTTCCGGTGAAGGTGGAAAGCACGGCGGCGACGATGGAGGGGTGGGTGAAGGCGATCGTGGCGGCCTATCGCGGCGGGTCGAACTGAGAACTGAAGACCTTTACTGACTACTAGAAACTCCCCCGGAAAACGCGCGATGTCCGGGGGAGTTTCTAGTCTTTAGTCATAGTACTCAGCCCTCAGATTCCCCTCCTCTGTGCCTCAGGGCCTCTGTGCCTCTATCTTTAGGGATGACCGGTCCACTCCGCATAGGAACCCGCAGCTCCGAACTCGCCCTCTTCCAGGCGCGCCAGACCGCCTCACTGTTGGCGGCGCTTGGCGTCGAATCGGAGCTCGTGACATACACCACCATCGGTGATCGCATTCTCGACAAGCCGCTGGCGGCCATCGGCGAGAAGGGGCTGTTCACCGCTGAACTCGAGGCCGACCTGCTCGCCGGTCGTACCGATTGTGCGGTGCATTCGCTCAAGGACCTGCCCACCGCCGATCCCGAGGGATTGATTGTGGTGGCGCTGCTCGAGCGCGAGGACCCGCGCGATGCGTTCGTGACGCGCCCCGGTATCGCGGCCACCAGCCTCGCCGAGTTGCCGGAAGGCGCCAAGGTGGGCACCAGCTCCCTGCGTCGTCGCGCGCAGCTGCGCGCGCTGCGCCCGGATCTCGAGGTGTGCGAGCTGCGAGGCAACGTGGGCACGCGCCTGCGCAAGATCGATGACGGGCAGGTGGATGCGGCGCTGCTCGCCGCGGCCGGGCTGCGCCGTCTCGGCCTCGGGCATCGCATCGTGTCGCTGCTCGATGCGCCCGACTGGCTTGGTGCACCGGGGCAGGGGGCCATCGCCGTGCAGGCGCGCGCGCACGACGCGGCCATGCTGGCCATCCTGCGCCAGCTCGATCACGCCGCCACGCGCCTCAGCGTCACCGCCGAACGCGCGCTGCTGGCGACGCTCGAGGGGGGCTGTCAGGTGCCCATTGGCGCGGCCACGCTGCACGAGGCGGAGTACGGTCTCATGCTGCACGGGCTGGTGGCGAGTGTGGACGGCTCCAGCGTGGTGCGTGGCGGGCTCCCCATCAACGTGCACGATCCCGCAGCCAGCGGACGTGAGCTCGCGCACCAGCTGCATGCGGCCGGCGGGGCGGGCATCCTCGAGGAGCTGCGCGCTGCGCCGCCGCATCCGGCGCGCGCACCGCGTGCCGAGTCCCTTCCGGAGGTCTCCCAGTGAGCGACGGCAGCTTCAGCGTGGAAGCGTTCGACCCCGCCGCCTTCGGCATGACGCGTCCCAACCCGGTACGCCTGCGGCGGCTGCGTCGCACCGAAGCCATTCGACGCGCGGTGCGCGAGACGCGACTCGATCCGGCGCAGTTCATCTGGCCGCTCTTCGTGCGTTCCGGGGAGGGGCTGCGCCAGCCCATTGGCAGCATGCCCGGCGTATATCAGACGAGCGTAGACGAACTGCTGAACGACGCGCAGAAGGCAGTGGACGCGAAGATCGGAGGCATCCTGCTGTTCGGTATTCCCGACACGAAGGATGCCATTGGCAGCTCGGCGTGGGACCCGCACGGCCCCGTGGTGAAAGCCGTGCGCGCGGTGAAGCAGGCGTTCCCGCAGCTGCTCGTGATCACCGACGTGTGCATGTGCGAGTACACCGATCACGGACATTGCGGTGTGCTCACCGGCGATGGCGACGTGGACAACGACGCCACGCTGCTGCTGCTCGCCAAGGAGGCCATTGCGCACGCCGAGGCCGGGGCCGACATGGTCGCGCCGAGCGACATGATGGATCACCGCATCGGGCATCTGCGGGAGGCGCTCGACGATGAGGGGTACTCGCACGTGCCCATCATGAGCTATGCGGCCAAGTACGCGTCGGCCTTTTACGGGCCGTTCCGCGAGGCGGCCGAGAGCACGCCCACCTTTGGTGATCGCCGCAGCTACCAGATGGATCCGGCGAACGCCCGCGAAGCGTTGCGTGAGGTACGGCAGGATGTGGAGGAGGGCGCCGACATTCTGATGGTGAAGCCGGCCGGCGCGTATCTCGACATCATCGCGGCCGTGAAGCGTGACACCGGACTCCCGCTCTGCGCCTATCAGGTGAGCGGCGAGTACTCCATGATCAAGGCCGCGGCCGAACGCGGGTGGATCGATGGTGAACGGGCGATGATGGAATCGCTCGTGGCCATCGCGCGCGCCGGCGCCGATCTCATCATCACCTATTTCGCCATCGACGCGGCCGCCGTGCTGGCGCGGCGTTGAATCATCCCGGAGTACGCCGCATGCTGCACAATCCCTGGCACGACATTGCCCCGGGCTACGCGCCGCCGGAGCAGGTCACGGCCATTATCGAGATCCCGTCGGGTTCGCGCAACAAGTACGAGCTGGACAAGGAAACCGGGCACTTCAAGCTCGATCGCGTGCTGTATTCCGCCGTGCACTACCCCGGCGACTACGGCTTCATTCCGCGCACGCTGCACGAAGACGGCGACCCGCTCGACGTGCTGGTGAAGATCAATGAGCCCACGTTTCCGGGGTGCCAGATCAATGCGCGTCCCATCGGGGTGCTCATGATGCTCGACAAGGGTGAGCCCGACGACAAGATCCTGGCGGTCCCGGCAGACGATCCGTACTACTCGGACGTCTTCGATATTGCCGATCTGTCGCCGCACTACCTCAAGGAGGTCGAGCACTTCTTCCAGATCTACAAGGATCTCGAGGGGAAGCGCATGGAGATCATGGGGTGGCGCAAGAGCGAGGCGGCGATGGAGATCGTGATGGAGTCGATCGCGCGCTATGCGCTCAAGTACGCCGTGGAGTAGGGGGCTGGGTCGTAGCTGGGTCGTAGCTGGGTCGTTCCTGGCGATGGCGCCCGCCCCCTTCACGCCATGCACACCCTGCGCGCGTTGCTTCGGGGGTGGCCGAGGCGCTCGCGCGCCCGGCGTCACCCCCTCAGAGACGCGCTACGGGCGGCATGGCGCGCCGGGGGCTGACACTCGTGTGCCGCG
>NZ_JAPZSK010000023.1 GCF_027531815.1 Gemmatimonas sp.
CTGCTCCTGCACCAGCCGGACGGCCCGCTCGCGGACCTCCGGCGAGAACGGCTTGCTGCCGCGCCCCCGGACCCCTTTGTCTTTCGTCATGCTCCCAATCTCTCAAAGCTGGGAGCCTCCGCCAAACCCGGGGCGGTTCAGCGCGTATGCTCGTCGGCGATTCCTAGTCGGAGAACTGCGGCAGCCCGCGGCCGCACTTTAGTGCCGCGTGGTGATGGCGACTCTGCTCTTGTGGCGAGGCGTGAAAGGAGCTCCGCATCACCCATTCGCGCGAGACGCGCGCCAAGGTGTCGAATTATCAGAGGTCCAAAATCGTCGCCGCGCTCACGAAGGTAACGCACAACGCTTCGGATGACTCGGGAACGTTGCCCAAGTCGAAGGCGCCCATGCACAACGGTCAGAGCCTCTTGCTCGCCAACAGTGAGGTGACCGGCGCTATCAGATGAGTCATCTGCGGACGCATCCCGTGGCTGGTGCGAGTACAGTTCGAGATATTCGCTCCAAGGAGCGGTACCGCCGGCATCGTCCACGAGCGAGCACGCATAGAGGCCCTCTGGGATCGGAAGCGTTGGACGTCCTTCAAAGAGAAGTCGTTCCGCCATCGCCGTCGGACCAGCCAGCGCAACATATGAAGCCCAGAAGTCTCGTCGGTCATTCTGGGAGTCGTCGAAGCACATATCCGCCGCTCGGTGAAGCTCAATGCAACGGACGAGAGCGGGCCAGTCAGCCGCACTTGCAGCGATATCCGATGCGAGAGCGATGTTGCGCTGTACCGCATCACGCGAGTGTGCCTGCGCAACGCTGTCGGACACGAACGTCGCGCCGACGTATGTGAGAGCCTCGCCGCCGCGGTTCGCTCGTCTGAGCGCTGGTAGCAAGAAGCGATAGGCCTTCGCATCCTGTAGAAAGCCGCGCCGCATAAGCCATTCGATTGCCGGCTCCAGCACGTTCGCGGGGGTTCGGCCCTGCGTCACGAGGTTGGCAGTCATGAAACGTCGAAAGCTCTCATGAAAGATGCGAACACCACCTTGTCCGGTGGATGCCGTCAGCACAGGAGCCAGCTGCAACAGCGCACCCGGCACCCACTCACCTAGAAAACCGCCGAGCATCTCCCTTAGCTCGAACCCAGAGACGGAAAAATCGATAGTCCCAAGCAAGTCAGCGATTGCTTGGGCTTGGGCGCTGGCTCTACGGTAGAGATGCTCGTAGTAGTTGGCTACGTCACCGGCGATTGAAGGCGCTTCAGTAAGCCAGTCGATAGAAGAGGTGACAGTTCCATCCAAGAGTCCGGCGACGAGACCGCGCGCAAGATATCGAGCGTAGAGTGGGTTGCCCTCCGTACGCTGCGCGAGAAGCGTCCTAACACGCTCGATCTCGCCTTCATCAGTTATGCCGACGGCTGAGAGTGCTGCTCCAACGCCGTGGAGATCCGCGAGCTCTGTGATGTCGAGTTCAGTCCATGGCGGTATTTCCCGGTTGAAGATTCCCGCTTGCCACCTCTCGATCAGTGGGTCGAGGTGTTGGCCGGGCTGCGAACCGATAACGAGTGCAACACCCTGAGGTATGTCGACCGTGGCGAGGCGTTCTACGATATCGGTATCGTCGTGAGCCAGCGACGGAGAGGCGCTACGGACGCGCGCGATGTGGTCAATCCCATCCACGATCACAACAACGGGCCGACCCATCGCCACCGCTTTCGCGAGAGCTGCCTCGAACTCGGCAATCCCCGCTGCGTATCGTGCGCCGCCGGCGCCGCGAAGTGCATGCTCGGAGTCGCAGAGTTCCCCAAGGAGATTGCCGAAGAAGACGTCCGTCGTGACGCGACGTTCAACGAGTTCATCCCCCGGCTCCATGTAGCAGTAATGCCGCGCGACAATTGCGCCTCTATCGCGAAGCTCGTCGGCGAGCTTCGTCAGCTCCCATGACTTCCCGGAGCCGGGAGGTGCCACGATGAGTTGGTGCGTGCCCACCAGCGCCGACTCTAGAAGCGTCTGCCGGAACGCCGGGCGGTCGTGGAATAGCGCAGTGTCGACCGGGAAAGCTTGCGCAACTCGACCAAAGTCAACGCGGATATCAAGATCACGCTCAATCTCCGGCGGCGTGAATGACAGCTCTTGTGTTCGTGCCAAATTCGCGAGCGAGATCGCGACCGCCGCAACATCCGCGGGGACTCTACCGTGGTTCGGATAGCGTCCGATGCCCACGCGCTCAGCGAGTTCGTCGATCAGGAAGCGTTCGAGTGGACCTGGTTCAGTCAATACCGATGATGACACGGGCAGGCCAAGCTCGATCACGAACGTTTCGCAAAACTCCACGAACTCGGCGCGTCCGAACTCAGCGCTTGCTTGGGTGAACCCCCAAAGGGGCGACCAGATTGGATCAGAGTCATTTGGCCAGATCGTGTCGGCGCGCAGCCGAAAGAACTGCGCAGGCCACGTCGCAAAGGTCGGCGGAGCCGCTATCTGCTCCAACAGATCGCATAAGTCGTCTCCCGGCAACGGAGCAGCCCACGTAGCGCAAAGTCGATACTCGTCTGCCGGATTCGGATTCGCTCTGACGTGCGTGAGGACCAGCCGGTCAATTCGGAGGCTCGAACGGGTTGCGACGAAATCACTTTCAGAGATCGGACGGGCCGAGTCCTCGCTCGACTTGAACTGGCGCCTCACCCGACGCCCCGCTGCGCGCACTTCCAGATCGTCGATTCGGTCGTCCTCCACGATCTTGCGATCAACGACTACTTCGTCGTAGCGCTCGACAATACAGCACGCCAGGACGTACGCCGTCGCGATATCCTGATACCTGTATCCGCGGTGCGCTGGCTGAAGATTCCCGCGCCTAACGCTCATCGGATGATTGATTGCGAGCTGCAAGACTGCTTGAGGGCCACACGATCAGTCGGTCCACTCGGGCAGCTTTTTCGTTGACGGCTACAGCCTAAGCACCGTTTCGTCGAGATACGCGGCGACGGCCCAAGCAGGGATGCTTTGTGCCAAGCGTGCTGAGATATGTCAGGCACGGTCCGCCCCCGGCGCAGCCGCCGACGTTAACCGGTGTGAGGTGAGGCGCGTGAAGGACGTCAACGACGGCACCAGCGACATGCCGGAAGCTGATCGCGACAAGCTCTGTTTCGGTATTCGACCATACGTTTCGGTTCGCCTCGGCTGGGCAAAGGCACGCGTTGCAGTCAATGACGAGCAGGGTTGGAAGCGTCACGCTCAAAGTGGCGATGTGTCGGAAGCTACGCCGTCTTCGGAGCGGGCGCATTACACCGTTGGTCCGCAACCGAGACCCTCCGTTACCTCATCCCCCCGGAGCCAGGGCGGTTCAGGCGCGATACGGCGGATGAGGGATTTGATGCGCTCATGACCATGAGTCGGCGATCCAGCGGGGATGGTACGGACTGTCAGACCCCTCCACCAAATTCCGTAGAATAAATCGGGCATTGCCCCTTTCATGTCGGCCATCCCGGGCGCACTCTACCCCAGTCGTCCAAACTCACTCAATCCGCCCACCCCTCCGGCCCGGTCTTACCCCGTCGCCGCCATAAAAAATGACGCTTCCTACAGTCTTCACCGCCTGCACCCCGCGGGACGACGTCCTCAAGGGCTCCATCGCCGAGAGCGACTTCGCAGCGGACCTCGCCCAAGTCATCCGCGGCACGGCTCCGGACGAGTACCGCACCCCCGAGCGGTTCTACGAGACCACCTACCCCACCCGTGGTCTCCAGAACCTCCTGGCGAACGTCTGTCGGCGCCTGAGCGGCACCGGCGGCGAAGCAGCGGCCATCTTCCGCCTCGATACCCAGTTTGGCGGTGGTAAGACGCACGGCCTGATCGCCCTGGTGCACGCGGCCCGGGGCATGGAGGGGGTGTCGAACGTGGCCGAGTTCATCGAGCCGGGTCTGCTGCCCACGACAGCGGTCCGCGTGGCCGCCTTCGACGGCGAGAACGCCGACCCGCTCAACGGTCGGGACATGGGAGATGGAATCCGGGCCTTTACCCCATGGGGCGAGATTGCGTACGCCCTGGCCGGCGCGGCCGGGTACGAGCGCGTGCGAGCGAGCGACGATGGACGGGTCGCGCCAGGCGCTGACACGATCCGCGAGCTGTTCGGCGATCAGCCCACGCTGATCCTCCTCGACGAGCTGGCGATCTACCTGCGCAAGGTTATGCTGGCGCCCCATCTCGCGAACACCGCTGGACAGCTTGCCGCGTTTCTTACGGGCCTCTTCAAGGCCGTCGAGTCGAGCACAAAGGCCGCCTTGGTCTACACGCTGGCCGTTGGCAAGGACGGCCGCGCGCTCGATGCGTATAAGGAGGAAAACCAGAAGCTGCAAACGCTCATCGAAGAGCTGGAAAGCGTCAGCGCGCGCAAGGCGACACTGCTCAACCCCACCGAAGACGACGAGACGGCTCCTGTGTTGCGCCGTCGATTGTTCAAGCGCGTGGACGAAGAGAAGGCCAAACAGGTCGTCGATGCGTATCGCGCGATCTGGAAGCAGCACGAGAGCGCACTTATTCCCGCCGCTACTCGCCCCGAAACGGCCGACGCGTTTCTCGCGGCGTATCCGCTTCATCCGGAAGTGCTCACCACGCTGACCGAAAAGACCGCGACCTTCGCGAACTTCCAACGCGTGCGCGGTATGCTGCGACTGCTCGCGCGAACGGTGGCCTGCATGTGGGAGCAACGTCCCACCGACGCGAACGCGATCCACCTACATCACATGGATCTTTCCGACGAGCGACTACGACAAGAAGTCGTTACGCGCTTGCAGCAGGGCAACTACGAGCCCGCGCTCAAGCGCGACATCGCAGGCAAGGCGGGCGATTCGGCGGTCGCACAAGAAGTCGATGCGGAGCACTATAAGGGACTGCCGCCGTACACGTCGTACGTTGCGCGCACGATCTTCGTGCACACCCTCGCGTTTCACGACCGTCTGCGCGGCATCACGCCCGAGCATCTGCGCTTCTCGATGGTCGGGCCGCTCATTGATGTCAGCTTCGTCGATGACGCACGCAAGCGCTTCGTCGCGGAGTCGGCGTTCCTTGACGACCGGCCGGGCGCGCCGATGCGGTTCCTCGCCGAAGCGAATCTCACGCAGATCATTCGCCGACAGGAAGCGCAGATCGAGCCAGGTGACGTACGCGCCGAACTCCGTGATCGCATCCGTCAGATTTTCACCGGCGGTGGCTCGGCCACGCTCAGCTTGGTCCCGTTTCCGGGCGGCGCCTACGAGGTACCCGACGAAGTCGGTGACGGTCGCCCGTTGCTCGTGCTACTCGGCTACGACGCGGTGAGTGTGGGCGGCGTCGTGGAGAAGGTGCCGCACCTCGTTGAGCGCATGTTCAAGCACAAGGGTCAGGACGAATCAGCCCCGCGCGGCAACCGCAATCACCTCGTGTTCCTGGTTGCCGACGAGGGACGCAAGGAAGAGGTGCGCCAGAAGATGGCGCGCCGCTTGGCGTTGCGCGAAATGAAGAAGCCCGAGCGACTCGCCGAACTGGCCGAGCATCAGCAAAACAAGGTGAGGGAGTTGGAGTCGCGTTCGGAGACCGACGTTGCGGTGGCGATTCAGCAGTGCTATCGACACGTGTTCTTCCCGACACGCGCTGAACGCATGACCGACGACGTGGATCTGGGTCATACGGCCATCGACGTACCGGCCACTGGCGCGAACCCTGGCGCGGGTCAGAATCAGGTGGTCCGCGTGCTGCGCGATCTCAAGAAGCTGCGCACGTCGGAAGACGAGCCGGATTCGCCCGCATACATCCGTGACCGAACGCCGCTCAGACGGGGCGAAATCACCACGCGGACCCTACGTGAGGAATTCCGTCGCGATCCCGCGTTGCCGATGCTGGTCGGCGACGATGTCTTTTTGCGCGGCATCCGAAAAGGGATCGAAGCCGGCGAGTACGTCTACCGCAACGGCGACTTGCTCTACGGCCCCGGCGATCCGCAGGCGACGATCAAGGTGGACGAGCAGTCGACCGTGTTCACGATGGCGTTCGCCACAGAGCGCGCGATTTGGCCACGCCCTCTGGTACCCACCCCTGCGGTGGTACCGCCGACACCGGGCGATCCGCCAGCGGTGACGCCGCCCGTTGTTCCCCCGGTCGTACAACCGAAGCCGGTGGTGAGCGAGCTCTCCGCTGAGGGCGTGCTGAAGGAGGCGCTCGCGCAGCTTTTTGAGAAGGCGCGCGCTAGAAAGGTGATGAGTTTGGCTAAGATCGATATAAGAATGTTCGATGCTGGCGATGCCTTCCGGCTGCTTGGAGTGATCGGCACGGTCACTGGCGCGCAGAAGCAGGTGCATTTCGAAGGAGGGTACGAGACCGTGGACGGAGGCACACTCAATTTGGAGTTCACCGGTCCCGCGACCGACGCGTCGGTCCTGAAAGATTTCCTGGAGCCGCAGTTGCGCGCCGCTCGCGAGAAGAACGTGCAGGCGAACTTCGAGTTGCGATTCGATACGGGGTTGCCACTCACGGGCGACGCCCCCGAGAAGCTGACTGAACGACTAACGCGCTACGCGGCCGGCTCGGCTTACGTGACGGCTAGCGCGCAAGCGTCTGACTCCGGAGCCTCATCGTGAGCCGCATCGGACGAAATACTGCCCTCCGCATCATGCCCATCGAGACTTCCGCTTCCTCCGCACCGCAGTACGAGCTTCGCGCGCGCAGTTGGGGCGCGGGTGATGATGAGCTGGAGGTATGGCAGGTGCTGGCATCTGCGACGCCTCAACTCAAGGCGCCCGTGCGGGTCGCCGGGCTTCGCGGCCGTACCCTGGAGTTGGTGGAGCACCGAGTGATTCGCCGACTGAGCCAAGCCGGCGTGAAGTTGATTGGGCGACGTGAGGCAGAGCTCAAGCTGGGTGCGCCACGCGCGCATCCCATTGATGAGCACATGGCGCTGACGCTTGGACTCCTGTTTCGCACGCTAGCGCCGATGCGCAGCAGAGCGAACATGCTCCTCGTCGCGGACGGTATCGAGGCGATGGGTCAGGAAGAGGCGGCTTACTGGTTGGGGATGGCGATGCATCGCAAGAATCCGCGGCGGGTGTTGGGCGCGCTGCGCTTGCTACTGACCGATCCCTCACGGCCTGCGGCGGGCGGACGATGACGGGCCCGAGATTGATCGAGCGTTGGCTGCCGATTGCTGAAATCGGGGAAGAGAGCGTTCGCGAACGGAGATCTATGACAGCGCTCCCACCGACCTACTATTTGCACGTCTGGTGGGCACGCCGACCGCTCGTCGCATCGCGCGCAGCAGTTCTTGCGTCGCTCCTTCCCTTCGATGCTGACCGAAACCGGTTCTTGCACGTGCTCGGAATCCACGGTGATCCCATCGCCGCCAAGAAGCGCATCGCGGTAGCGGACCGCGCAGGGGAACGCCTCGGAGCCAACGCTTACGGTTACTCTCGCGCGTTCTCCTACTCGCCGACTTTAGAGGATCGAGCTTGGATCACATCTGAGGCCGCCCGGTCCGGCGTGGACAATCCACGTGTACTTGATCCAACTGCCGGCGGCGGAAGTATCCCATTCGAGACTATGAGACTCGGGATCGCCGCACTTTCCAACGACCTAAATCCAGTCGCGGCATTGATAGAACGCGCGACCGTCGAGTGGCCGGCAAAGTTTGGTCTCGCTGTGCGCTCAGAGTTCTTGAAGCTCGGCAGAACCTTAGTCGAACGCATGCGCGCTCGAATCGCGTGGGCCTATCCGACAGAGGCAACTGCCGATGGTCGCCCGGATGGATACCTCTGGGCGCGCACTATTGTCTGTCCTTACTGCGATGGACTGATACCGTTATCTCCAAATTGGCGCTTGGCGCCGAGCGGCACTGGTATACGACTCAGACCCCGTGGCCAGGACGCAGACGGGAGGCATGAGCGCCGGTGCGACTTCGAGATTGTGCACAGCTTGCAGGAGCAGTCGCCCGGGACAGTATCGGACGGTGATGCGACCTGTCCGTTTGCTGACTGCGCTCGCGTCGTTGACGGTGACGAGGTAAAGAGGCAAGCGCAAGCTGGCGGCATGGGCGATCAACTTTATGCGGTCGTTTACAAGCACCGCATAGCTACCAAGACAAAAAATGAGAAGTGGGTTCGCGCGTACCGCGCGCCGCGTGAGCCTGACGACAACGCACTTCTCCTGAGGTCGTGGCTCGCAGACAAGCTGCCTGAGTGGGAGGCGAGGGACCTTGTCCCTAGCGAACAGTTCTCGGATGTCTCGAACTATGATCGAGGCCATCGAATGTACGGCATGCGCTTATGGCGAGACATGTTTTCGCCGCGGCAGCTTATAGGTCACGTGACTGCCGTCGAGGTCTACCGTGAGCTGCTACTCGAAGCCGAACAGACGGCTCGCCTTACAGACGTAGGCCGCGCCGCGTTTGGATACTTGGCACTCTCACTCGACAAGCTCCGCGACTACAACTCGAGGATGACACGCTGGCACGTTCAGCGTGAAGTCGTTGTGAACACATTTGACAGTCACAATTTTGCGCATCGCTGGTCCTACAGTGAGATGGCGCCCCTCGTTGAAGGATTGGGTTACGACTGGGCCATTGACCAAACGGCAAAGTGCATCGAGGAGCTCGTCGACCTCACGCGTCCGGACATCGACGTGAGGCTCGCGCGTAAGCAGGATGTTGGTGCGAGTCTCTTCGCAGGTGCGTCGTTCATACCTAGTACTGTGTCTGTGAGTTGTCGCTCAGCCGATTCGCTCACTCAGATCTCCGACGCGAGCGTAGACGCGGTCGTAATGGATCCTCCGTACTACGACAATGTGATGTACGCTGAGCTGTCTGACTTCTTCTACGTGTGGCTCAAGCGCACCGCAGGTCCTGTGTTCCCTGAACTGTTCACACGTACCCTCACTGATAAAGAGAACGAGGCAGTCGCGAACGCAGCCAAATTTCGACTGGAGGAGGGCGCGAGGGGGCGTGCCGCACGCGACTACCAAGAGCGTATGGCCGCCATTTTTGCGGAGTGCAGACGAGTCCTTAGAGCTAACGGTGTTATGACTCTCATGTTTACCCATAAAGCGACAGGCGCATGGGACGCCCTCACCACGGGTCTGATGGAGGCGGGATTCACAATCACCGCGAGCTGGCCGATTAACACCGAAGCAGAGGGCTCCCTCCACATCAAGGATAAATCTGCTGCCAACAGTACGATCTTTCTCGTATGCCGACCTAGGCCCGTCGCATTGACGAGCGATGCCGTTCAGTATTGGGAAGATGTCGAACCTCAAGTCGCTCGCGCCGTTCGCAAGCGCGTCGGTGAGTTCCAAGAAGCAGGGATTGGCGGAGTCGATCTGTATCTCGCGTCGTTCGGCCCCGCACTGGAGGAGTTCAGCAAGCACTGGCCGCTACGTCGCGGAACTCCTGCCGAGAAGCCTCGCGCGCTTCGCAACAAGAAGCAGCAGGAGCTGTTCGCCGAAACGTGGGACCCCTACGCGGTGTCACCTGAGGACGCGCTCAACGCTGCGCGTCGCGAGGTCAAGCGTTGGCGGCTTGAGCAGCTTACGCACGCAAAGACCAAGGTGGAGCTCGATCCGCTAACCTCGTGGTTTGTGCTTGCATGGGACGCATTTAGAGCGCCGGTGTTCCCGTACGACGAAGCGTTGCGCCTCGCGCGCGCCGTCGGCGTGGACCTCGACCTAGAAGTCATTGGCCGCGTAGCCGAGAAGAAGGGCAGCGACGTTCGCATCTGGGACAGCGGAACGCGAGCCGCCAAGCACGCGCTCGGCCCGGCCGATGGATCGCGCGCCATGCTTGATGCCGTGCATCATGCTGCTCACTTCGCGCGCACGCGGACGCTGGATGCCGCACGTGAATTGCTCGTGAACGCGGGTGTATCGAACGACCCGCAGTTTTTCGCGACGCTCGAAGCAGTCCTCGAAGTCCTTCCCGTTGGTAAGGCGTTCAGCCAGGTCGAGCTGGATGGCGACCTAGGGGCGAGTGGTAGCGACTTCGATGTGCTGGAGAATCTCCGTCGGTTGGCCTTCTCGGCGCAGGTCGACTTTCCGAAGCAGTTGGAAATGTGGGTGGAGGCAGCGGGCGCATGATGGTCCGCGCCGGCGGCAAGGCCTCGGGGGTCACCGTCACGCGTGCCGCGACTCCGCGGGCGCTCGCTGTCGCATCGTTGCTATGGTCCGAGGTCGAGTCGCTGGTCGCGCGAGGTGAATCGGATACACTGGAGTTCAAGCGCACCACCGGCGAGTTGAAGGCTGCGGGTGCCACCCTGTCTGCGTTTCTCAATGGCGTGCGCGGCGGTACCGTGCTGTTCGGCGTTTCGCCCGAAGGGCGCGTGCGCGGGCAGGACGTGAGTGACGCGACACGACGCGAGATCTCTGAAATGATCGCATCGTTCGAGCCGCGCATCCATCTCGAACGGTTCGACGAAGTGGAGGTGCCGGCCGGCGCCGGTCGTCGCGTCATCTTGTTGTCGGTGGCATCCGGTGCCACTCACGCGCCCTACCTGTTCGACGGCCGACCGTATGTGCGCGTCAGCAGTACCACACGCGTCATGCCGCGCGAGCGCATGCTGGAGCTGTTGCGCGACCGCTCGCGTCCATCGCAACGGTGGGAGCTGGAAGTTGCGGAGGGGTACGGGATCGCGGATCTCGATGCTGACGAGATTCGCCGTGTCGCGAAGCAAGGCGTCGCGTCTGGGCGATTGTCGGGAGCAGTGGCGGTGGATGATGTCGAGGATGTGCTCGACAAGCTGCACTTGCTGGATGATGGCCGGCCCATCTCGGCGGCGGTCGCGCTCTTCGCACGCGAGGTGCTGCCACGCGACCCGCAGTGTCAGTTGCACATGGCACGGTTTGTCGGCAGCGACAAACGCGTGATCGCCGACGAGCAGCCACCGCTGCACGCGAATGTCTTTCAACAGGTGCGCGCCGCCGACTCTTTTTTCCGGAAGCACCTGTGGCGCGGCGCGCGCGTAGAGGGTGGCCAGTCAGAGCGCGTTGAGCGGTGGGAGCTCCCGCTGGATGCGCTGCGCGAAGCCGTAAACAACGCGGTCTGCCATCGCGACTATGAGCATCGCGGTGGGAGTGTCACCGTGGAGCTGTACGACGACCGACTGGAGGTCTCCAACATCGGTCGGCTTCCGGAGGGTTGGACCCCGGCGGACCTTAAGCGCCGGCATCGCTCCCGTCCGCCCAACGCCATTCTGGCGCGCGTCATGTACGTCGCCGGGTTGATCGAGGAGTGGGGTCGCGGCACCGAGGACATCGTGCGTCGGTGCGTGGAAGAAGGACATCCAGAGCCCGCCTTCCTGGTCGAGGGGGGCGATGTGGTCGTGCGGTTCGTACCTAAGGCTCCACTGGGTGGTGGGGCAGACCGTAGGGGTGCCGAGCCCCTGACAGCTCCTCAGCGGCTGCTTCTGGCCATTCTGGAGGCCGCCGGGCGGCCGGTGTCACTCAAGGATCTCTTGGCCGCCTTCCCGGCCAATGAGCCCGAACCTTCTCCTCGGACCGTCCGGCACCGGTTGGGTGCTCTTCGGGAGCAGGGGCTGACCTCGCTGTCTGGGGTCGGAGCGGGCGCCAAGTGGGCACTCACCCCCCGCGGGGCTCGCCGTCTGCAGGAAGACGAGACGCAGGCGGCGGGCCAACCGTGACCGCGTCCGCAATTAGGTAACGATGCGGCAATAATCAGGCAAGAATGGGGCAACGCGCGGTTGCCTCATTGCTTGCCCAATGACCAGTAACCTGACTGATGCCACAGCTCCCTGACCGTACCTGGCGCCTCAAGTACACCCCGGACGACGGCGACTTCGTCAAGACGTTCTACGTGCCCGCCCTCGAATGTGCGATGCAGTACGACCGTGCCACGGGCTACTTCAAGGCGTCGGCGCTGGCGCTCGCCATGCGCGGCGTGGAAGGGCTCGTGCGCAACAACGGGCGCATGCGACTCGTGGTCGGCTGCACGCTCCACGAGGATGAGATCGCAGCGATTGAGAAGGGTGAGTCGCTGCGCGATGCGGTGGATCGCCATCTCGCCGCGCGTCCGCTGGAGCCGCCCGATGACGCGGCGCGCGATGCGTTGGAGTTGCTCGCGTGGATGATCGGCAACGGATTTCTCGAAGTGAAAGTGGCCGTGCCGTGCGACGACAAGCGTCGACCGATGGCCTCCGACGGCATCTTCCATGAGAAGGCCGGCGTAATCGAGGACGACGCGGGACACCGGCTCGCGTTCAACGGCTCGATCAACGAGACCGCGGCCGGTTGGAAGTTGAACTGGGAATCGTTCAACGTCTTCACGAGCTGGTCAGGCACCGCGGCGTACGTGGATGCGGAATCCGCGAGCTTTGCGGCACTATGGGCGAATCAGGCGAAGCGCGCACTTGTGCTGGACGTGCCGTCTGCCGTGAGCGCCGATCTGATGCGCTTCATGCCGACTAACGACCTGCCGGCACGGCTTATGGTGAAGGACACGACGCGTGAGCCGTACAAGACGCCGGCTGCACCAGCGCCGGTCGTGGTGGATCCGGTACCCGATATCGATGTGCGGCGCGAAACGTGGGAGTACATCGCGACCGCTCCCATGCTTCCGAACGGCGGTGAGCAGGTAGGCGAAGCCACGTGCGCGGTGGAGCCGTGGCCACATCAAGTACGCGCGTTTGAGCGGCTTTACGGCGCAGAATCGCCGCGACTGCTGATCGCCGACGAGGTAGGGCTCGGCAAGACTATCCAAGCGGGCATGTTGCTTCGGCAGGCGTGGCTGGCGGGCCGCGCGAAGCGCATCCTGATCCTGACACCGGCTGCCGTCATGCAGCAGTGGCAGCTTGAGCTGCGTGAGAAGTTCAATCTGAACTGGCCGATCTACGATGATGGCCATCTCACGTGGTATCCGTCACCCGGCATGCGTGGGCGAACGGAACGCGCGGTCGGTCGGGCAGACTGGCACAAGGAGCCCGTCGTCATCGCATCCAGTCATCTTATGCGCCGACGCGAGCGTGAAGACGAGCTGTGCGTGGATGCCGAGCCATGGGATCTCATTGTGCTGGACGAGGCGCACCATGCACGACGGAAAGGTGCGGGATCGGAGAAGCAGGAAGGACCGAATGCGTTGCTGCGACTGATGCGGCGTTTGCGTGCGCGTACGAAGGGGCTCGTGCTGATGACGGCGACGCCCATGCAGGTACACCCGGTCGAGATGTGGGATCTGCTGGACCTGCTAGGCTTGCCCGCCACTTGGAACGAGTCCGCGTTCCTGCGCTACTTCGCGTTGCTGGGGAAACCGTCACCATCGCACGAAGAGCTCGACGAGCTGGCGTCGATGTTTCGTGACGCTGAAGCCGAGTGGGGGCCAGTGGGCACGGAGACGATGGAGCGACTCGGCGTCACGAGCAAGCTCAAGTCGAAGAAGATTCTGGGTGCGCTGCGCGATGCGTCGAACATCCCGCGTCGCTCACTCGAAACCGGTGATCGTCAGGCGGCACTGCGTGTGCTGCGCTCAACGACGCCGGTCTCGAAACTCATGTCGCGCCATACGCGAGATCTACTGCGCCGATATCACAAGGCAGGGAAGCTCACGACACCCATCGCCACACGCAAAGTCGACGACACGTTCATCGAACTGACGCCCGCGGAACGGGCGGTCTACGAACGCGTCGAGGACTACATCTCGACCACGTACAATCAGGCAGCGCTCGCGGGCGGTACGGCCAAGAACGCCGTCGGATTCGTGATGACGGTGTACCGGCGTCGTCTGTCATCGAGCTTTCGCGCGCTCGGCAAGACGTTGGAGGCCCGCCTTGAGCCGTTGGCGAGTAAGGGCGTCAATGCCAACTTCGCCGCTGCTGAGAATGCGTCGGATGACGAAAGTCGCGACGACGTGATGGACGCCGATGAGGCGACGCAGTTGGAGCAGGCGGCGCTCAAGCTGGAGGAGAGCGACGACATCCAGAGTTTGCTGAAGCAGGTGCGTGCGCTTGCACCCGACACGAAGGCCCGAGTACTCCGTGATACGCTCACACAGTTGCGCGCCGACGGATACGGCCAGGCGATGGTGTTCACGCAGTTCACGGACACGATGGATTTTCTGCGCAGCTATCTCGTGTCGGAGGATGCGAAGGAACGCAACGCGGAAGGGGTTGAGGCCGCGCTCCCGCGCATCCTGTGTTTCTCAGGGCGGGGTGGCGAGACACCAGTGCCCGGGGGCACGTGGCAAGCGATCAGCCGCGATGAGGTGAAGCGCCGTTTCCGTGCGGGCGAAGCCGACGTACTGCTATGCACGGACGCGGCTGCCGAGGGCCTGAACTTCCAGTTCTGCGGCGCGCTCGTAAACTATGACATGCCGTGGAATCCGATGCGGGTTGAACAACGCATCGGCCGCATTGATCGACTTGGACAGCGGCATGAAGTCGTGCGGATCGTAAACCTGCACTACAAGGACACCGTCGAAGCCGACGTGTACATGGCGCTGCGCAAACGCATCGGACTGTTTGAGGCTGTGGTTGGCCGCCTGCAACCCATCCTGGCTGAACTGCCACGCCGCATTTCCGCTTCAGTTCTGCAAGCCGGCCGCGCGACGGATGCGGTGCGGGCGCAACTGGCGTCTGACGTGGCCATGCGCGTTGATGCGCTCTCGGCGGACACCACCGGGCTGGATCTCGACCTGTTGGGCGACGATGTGCTCGACGTGCCACTCCGGCCCGCGCCCGCGCTCGATCTGGCGTATCTCGACGCCGTTATCGTCCGCTCGAACGTCATGCCCGCCGGTGTCGAGGTCCGCACGCTGGGAGCGGGCGAATACGGATACCTGGCGCCCGGCATGGCGAGCGAGCTGCGGGTGACGACGGACGCGGACTACTACGAGGCCCACGCGGACAGTGTGGAACTGTGGTCGCCGGGGTCGCCGGTATTTCCTGATCCGGAGAAGGTGTTAGGACCGGTGTAGCAGTCAGTGCGCCGTCCCAATCGGTGATCGCTTGAAACGCCCCGCCGTTCTGGATTAGCAATTAGGGGGAGGGGGCGCCTCGCGCTCGCCCACGAGGTGCCGCTCGCCAATGAGCGAAGGGCGCATTGTAATAATTCCCGGCGCCGAACCGGCATAGCGGGGGAAGCCCCCCCGCGGAGGCGCGGACCACCTGTCGGCAGTCCGCGCTCCGCTGGGGTGGTTAGGCCGTACCCTCCTGCGCCTTGCTGGGGGCGCGGCGACCGGCCGGGCGCTTCTTCGCGATGCCGCCGCGGGCCTTGGACTTGGGGCGGCGGGACGCCTTGGCGGCGCGCTTGGCACGCGGGCGGCGGGCGGTGCGATCCGCCTCATCGACGGTCACCGACAGGCTGCCGTTCTCGTGCTCCGCGACCACCGTCGCCATCAGCGTGACCGTGACCTGACGGCCGGTGAGCGACGCGGGGCGCCGACCGGCGCCGATGACCTTCACCTGATCGGCGCGGACCGTGAGCTGCACCGGTTTGGTGCCGTTGGTCGCGGACGCCGCCGGCTCCATTGTCGCGACGCCGCTGGGGGACGGGAGCCGCTCGCCCTTCAGCAAGCACAGTGCGAGCTGGGCCAAGATCTCCGTGGCCTGCCCCGTCGTGGGCAGGAACTGCTGCGAGTGGGACATAGGCAAAATCTCCAAGAGTAGTGGACGACCCCTTGGTCGTCACGGCTACAGCCTAGTCCTGCTGCGACGTGTTGCCATTCGCGTGGCCACGACGCCGTCCGCGATCAGTCCCGACGTCCTCCTTCAATAGACGCGCACCGCCTCCAGACGCAGGCCGCCCCCGCCGGCACTCGCGCAGTCTGTCGAGCCGGCCGCGGTTCTGGACCTCGTCCACTACGCTTGCTGGCGCTGGACACCCCTTCGGTGAACCACCCCGGAGGCCTCCAGCAGAGGGTTGGGGACCGGACCACAAAAGCGACCCGGATCCCCTATGCTCTGGAAGCGAGGGGCTGTTCGGACCGACCGCGGCTTACACCGACCGCTGCGCCTCGGTCCCCTCCGCTACCCTCTCCACCGCAGTTGAACGGCTCGATTCTCGGGCCACTCACGCACGGAGACACCAATGCAGTTTGCATTCGACTTCACGGCCGCCCATGGGCTGGCCACCCTCGTCACCACGGCGCCGGTCACCAGCGACCTCCCCGCTTGCGGCACGGTGAATGAGGAGGCAGCGGCCGAGGGGACCGCCAACGACGCCGTCCTGCAGCTGGTACTGCCCCGCGCGGAACGCCTGGCCAGCCTCGCCTACGTGGCGTGGCCGGTCGAAGGGGTGAGCGTCGACGACCTCACGAACGATCTGGTGCTCGAGGTGCTCGACGCCCTGCCGTTTGCCCCGCGCCCCCAGACCCCAGCGTTCGATGTTTGGCTCTCGTCCACCCTGATGACGACGACCTACCGCCGCTACACCGCGGCCAAGGCGGAAGCGCGGGCCCACGCCGACGCGATGCGTGAGCTGGCCGGGGTGAGCACGGCAGCGTGGGACGTCGACGACGAAGACGACGCGATTCAGGCGGCCACGCCCATGACCCCGCGCCCCCAGCCCGCGCGGCTCACCCTGCAGTCTGTCCTCGCCACGCTGGATGTGGAGGACGCGCGGCTGCTCCGCTGGCGGGCGGACGATGTGACCTGGGAGTGCATCGCGCGGCGCCTCGACGTGTGCCCGCGAACAGCGCGTCGGCGCCATGCGGCTGCGCTCGAGCAGGCGCG
The DNA here is from genome assembly GCF_027531815.1 of Gemmatimonas sp. Classification (NCBI taxonomy): domain Bacteria; kingdom Pseudomonadati; phylum Gemmatimonadota; class Gemmatimonadia; order Gemmatimonadales; family Gemmatimonadaceae; genus Gemmatimonas; species Gemmatimonas sp. The sequence continues at coordinate 16,670 of NZ_JAPZSK010000023.1, forward strand.
TCGCATCGCCCGCGGGGCGCCGCAGGACTGGGCGGTCGTCGACCGCGCCGCCTGAGCAGGACCTGTGTTTCGCGCCCGGCGAACGCCGGGCGCGCGTACCCAACAATCGGAGGCGTATGAGCCAGAGCTTGAACGATGGGCGGCTGCCGTTCGTGGAGCCCACTGATGGCGCCTGTATCGAAGGGGCGACGTGTGTCCGCGCCACGGAGGACCGCACGAGCCGTCGCGGTACGCTGTACCGCCAGATCCTCCTCGGCAATCGGAACGGGCAGTTCGCGCTGAACCTGTTTGCGGATCAGATGGCCGCTTGGAACGGGATCCGTCAGGGGGACGGCGTGTGGGTCTCGCTGGTCGGTCGCGCGGGCAGCGGTGGCTACGGGCCCAGCTGGTCGCACGACGGAGTTGTCCGCCTGGACGATGCACACCCCTTTCGCGACGACCTCCTGCCGCCCTGTCCGGTGCCCGAAGAGGAGCTGCGCGAGCGCTTTGCCGCTCTCGTTGCGCGGATGTCCTCGCCGGCCGCCGCTGTGCTGGCGGCGGTACTGCGCGAAGTCACCGAGGAGGCCTATTGGCGCGCCCCCGCCGCCCAGCGTCTCCATCACGCTGTCGCCCCGTTCGGGCTCGTGTGGCACTCCTGTGAAGTGACCGAGCTGGCGTTGCTGATGGCCACGCTGCCGCGCTACACGGCCATGTTAAACAGGGACGTGTTGATCCTCGGCGGCCTGCTGCACGACGTCGGCAAGACGATGGAGTACGCGGTGCAGCCGGGCGTGGGGATCACCCGGGCGCCGGTGGCGGCCTCCCGATACCACACCACGCTGGGCGTCCAGATCGTGACCGCGGCCGTCACGCGGGCCGAAGCGGAGTTGGCGGCGGCGGGCACCCCGCGGTGGCTGGTCGATGCGGTCTTGGCTGTGATCGAGAGCCACCACGGGATCCGCGAACACGGGTCGCCCACGGCGCCCGCCAGCGCCGAGTCGTGGGTGCTGCACTTGGCGGATATGGCGTCGGCACGCCTCGCGGCGACCTACGACGCGTTGGAAACGGCCACGCCCCTCGACGAGCCCACGTGGTACCGCAACGGCCGGGACGTGATCCAGGCGTTCCATGAAGTCGCCGTGGTGCCGGAGCCCGCGCCGGCGACCGACGCGCCCATCGCCCAGCCGCAGGGCGAGGAGCCGCCCTCCGCGGCCGACCAGCCCAACGACCCGGGGGAGGTCCCGGAGGGCGTCGTCCGCCTCATCGTCAACACGGAGGATGCGTGAACGAGCCCAACCTGCAGGCCCTGCCCACCATACGCCCCCTCGGCGGCGGCCGGGTAGCGATTGATCTGCACGAGTCGGATCTGACCAAGCTCCGCTGTGAGCTGCTCCTCGCCGCGGCAGACGGCTCCCCGAGCAGCGAGGTGTGGCGGTCGCTCGCCTGGTCCCTGTCGCCGAGTGAGGACCGCCGCGTGTCGCTCTCCCGGGCCGCGTACACCGAGCTGGTGCGCGTGCTGTGCCGCAGCACGGTTACGCGCCGCATCGCCCACACCCACGCCCGGCGCCTCGAGTTGGCCCGCGTGCTGGTCCCGGTGCTGGGCCCCGCGGTGCACGAGGCGGTCCGCGCGGAGTGCCGCGCCCTGCGCGCCGACCGCAAGCGCGCCGCCGGCGGCTGACGGCGAGGGCCCCGGCCGGCCCTCAATCCGGGGGCCGGCTGGCATTCCGGCAATCTGGCGGAGATGCGCTAGTCTCGCCGCGCCCATGCTCGCCCCCAGTCCGGAGGCCGGCGGGCATCGTGGCAGCTTGGCGGAGATGCGCTAGGCTCGCCGCGCTCGCCGATGGTCCTCCGTTCCTCAACACGACGAATCCATGAAAAAACGCGCTGCTCGCCAGTCCGGAAAGAAAGGCTCCTCGCGCCGCCGCCCCACCGCCCCCCGCTCGCGTCGTCGGCGCGCGGGGGCGGCCCGTGGACGGTCGTCGACCCAATCGCAGCAGGCCCCTCGCGGCGGTCCTCGCAAGACCATGGAGGAGGCGCCCGAAGCGCACCAGCGGATCGCCCTGACGAAACAGGGGCTCGTCGAGGAGGTGCTGCTTCGCCGGGATACGCTTGGCCTCAACGGTGCCATCAATTTCGTGTGCGACGAATTCGTCGGCCTGGACGATGAGCCGGTGTCCCCGACCTCCCTGCGCCGCTGGGTCGAGCAGTATGACGCCCACGGCCTGGCCGGACTGCTGCGCCAGCAGCGCACGGACCGCGGCCTCCGTCGGTCGCTCGACGCGCTCGCCGCCCGGCACCGCCTGAACGCGGACGCGCTCGAACGCTTCATGCACAACACGCTGATCACCGGGCGCGGGAGCGCCGCGGTGCTGTTCGAGGCGCTCACCGAGACTTGGTCCCGCGTCCCATGGAATCAAAAGACGGTACAACGGTGGGCCCGTCTGTGGAAAGCCGAGAACCCGCACCTGCTCAAGATGGTGCAGGAGGGCGAGGGGCGGTTCCTCGACCACTGCGCCCTGTATCTGGGGTGGAGCGAGATCGCGCCGCTGGCCTGGGCACTCCTCGACTCCACCCAGCTGGATAAGCGCGTCACCCTGCCCCCTGGCCACCCGCAGGAGGGGGCGGTGGTCCGGCCCTGGGTGTCGTTGATGCTGGACCTCGGGTCTCGCGCGGCGGTGACGTTTGAGATCACGCTCACGCCACCCACCCCGGCGACCATGAAAAGCCTCTTGCGGCGCGCGTGGTGTGCCGGGGAGAACTGGCAGGGCTTGCCCACGGTGCCGCTGCCGCAGCACGTCCGCGTCGATGCCGGCTCGGAGCACAAGGGCGCGTTCCAGGAGGCCCTCGCGGCGTTTGGGCTCGACAAGCGTGTCCCCAAAGGGATGCCCGAACGCCAAGCCCATATCGAGCGCGCGGTGAAGACCGTGTTCGGCGATGCCGTGCGCGGCCGCCCGGGGTGGACCGCGGTTGAACGGGTTGCTGATGAGACGGATACCTCCACCCGCGAGCATGCCCGCAGCAAAAACGCTGAACGCGAGGCCCGGCGGAACGAGACCCCCAAGAAGAACCTGATGACGCTCACGGAGTGCACCGAACGGATTCGGCAAATCGTGCTGCGCTACAACGCGCAGCTCCATAGCGGCCTCGCGCAGGAGTACCGCGACCGCGTCGCGGCCTCCCAGGTCGCCTAACCCCACGCGTCCCATGCCACGTCAGACTCACAACCACTCCGCGCCGAACACGTCGCGGTTCACGCCCCAGTTCGTCCTGACGGACGCCCTCGCGCTGCGCGCGAGGGCGGTGGGTCCGCTCCAGGCCCCTGACCCGCTCCTCTTCCTGCACGAGGTCCTGCGGGTGGTGGACAAGGATGGCATCGACATCGCGGGAGTCCGTTTCATGAGTCCCGCGCTGCTGCCATTTGTGGGTACGAAGGTGAAGCTGCCGGTTCGGTATGACGCGGCGGCCGCCAATCGCCGGCAACTGACGCGGGTGTTCGTGATCATCGAAGCGACTCGCGACCGGTCGCGGAGCGTCATTGAGTGCCTGCCACGCCCGTATGTGCGCGAGACCACCGACCGCGAGGGGTTCGAGGCCGAATCGCGCCGGTACCGCGAGTCGCTCAAGCAACAGGTCGAGGAGGCCGTCGAGGCCACGGCCCGTCGTCGCGGCGGCCACGCGGCCGGTCAACGCCAACGGGATCTCCACAACACGCGCCGGCATCAGGGGCGCGCTGGGCAGGAGCAGTCCGGCTACGGCCCGCCGCGTCCTGAGGTGGAGGCGGGGGTGCGGAAGGCCGCCAAGGCCAAGCTCGAGAAAAAGCTCGAGAAGCTGGACCCCACGGCGAGGGCCAAGGCCAAGACGAAGGGCAAGGCTGAGACCAAGGCCAAGACCGAGTCGAAGTCGAAGCCCGGCGCCGGCCGCGCGAAAAAGTCAGCGGGCACACGCCGCCAGTCGACGGGACGTAAGGCCCCCGGCGCCGACAGCGCATTCAGCGCGTGGAGCCAGCTGGGCAAGGCGGCGGACAGCAAGTCGAACCGTAAGCGCCCGACCTGACAGCAGCCCGTCGCCGGGGGCACGCTGGAGCACCTCAACCGGACCGCATGACCCACATCCCGAAACTCGTTCCGCTCCCGTGGCACCCGGCGGCCCTCGCGCTCCTCGACGAGGTGCGCGCCGGGCACGAGCGCGCCTGGATTGTCGGCCCCAAAGGCGTTGGCAAATCGTACCTGCTCAAGGCTCGCGCGCTCGCGACTGCCACCGAACCGCGACGCTTCGTCTACACCTCGGTGGGGGCCGTGCGTTCGGGCACCGGCGTGTTGTGCACGGTGCTCGACGCAATTCACGGCGTGCAGCCAACGGTGAACAGTCTGCTGGGATCGGTCAGTGACCGCGCGCGGCGCCGCGGCGCGACCTACCTCCTGCAGCTGTGCGCGGATGAACTGCACCTGCGCAACGTGGGCGCCGTGCTGGTGGACGAGGCCCCGCAGCTCGCGACCCCCGCGCTGATCCACGTGACCCAACTGGTGGACCACTGCCGGGACCGGCACCAGCACCCGCTGGGGCTCGCGTTCGTCAGCACCACCACCGAACTCGCCGCGCTGCAGGCAAGTGGGGAACTTGGGCAACGGCTCTCGACGCTGCTGCCGATTCCGCCGCTCGCACCGGGGGACGTGGAGTGGGTGATCGCGCAGCTCAGCCCCGCGGTGAGTCGGGTGCTCGGGAAGGCGGGGGGACGACGGGCGGAGGCGGTGTTGTTGCGCCTGACTGAAGAGGTCGACGGCCGTGTTCGGCCGCTCGCGGAAATCGTGTACCGCGCGGAGCGCCTGGCGCGTGCCGAGGGACGTGCCGTGGCCCTCGAGCATGTGGTGCTGGCCATCGCGATGCAAGCGAAAAGATGATGCGGCGCTGGGACGAACGCATCGCCACGGCCGCGGAACGCGCGGGCCGTGGGCGCCCATGGTTCGGGTTTCCCGAACTCCGTCGCGAACTCGTCATCCTCGGCGACGGCGCCACGCCCAACGGCGGGACGCTGCGCCGCACCCTGCGCGCATTGCAGCCGTCGCTGTTGCTGCCGGTGCCGCCGGGGGTGTGGTTCGTGGCCGAGGCGGACGAGATCACGCGGCGAGGCCGTCGCGTGGGGAGCCCGCGCTATCGCCTCGTTGGACAAGCCGTGGAGGGGGATGATCCGGCGTTCCTGGACGATGCGGGTCGCGTCCTGGTGGCGCTGTACGTGGCGAGCGGACTCGCGGCCACGCCCTACGTGCCGACACAGCTGGTCACCGATGTGCTGCACGCCGAACTGGCCTTGACGCTCGAGACGCGCCAGCAGACGTCCATGCTGCTACAACGGCTGGCCCACGACTTCCCCCTCCTGGTGGATCAGGACCGTGGACGGGGCCGCACGGCGCTGTGGGGCGCTGTGGGGGTGCTGCGGGAGGTCTGGCGCGACCGCGTCGACGAATGGGCCGAGCAGCTCGGGCCGCGTCTGGTGCGGAGCAGGCGCCTCGCGCAGGAGGGGGCGCGTTCGGCGGCGGAGCTGGCGGTGCGCGTGGTGGAGCTGGTCGAGCAGCGCGTGCGGGATGCGCAGTGGCCGAATGGCCGGCCCGTGTCGCTGCGGCGGATCACCGAGCAGATCAGCGTGGCGCGGTGTACGACGAGCTCAGACGAGACCGACGAACACTTGGTGCGTCTCGCCGAGATCCTGCAGCGCCGGGATCGCGATCTCGGCGAGGCGCTGCGGTCGGCCTGTCGGGTGCAGTACACCAATGGCAGACGGGCGCGCGCGCCGCAGCTGGTGGCGCTGCATCCGCTGGGGCAGGAGAACGCGTCGTATGCATCGATCTCGCTCCCGCGGGCGGTCCGCGCGGCGTGGGTGCCGTGGCGTGACCTGCAGGCGCGGTGCAATCGCGCGGCGTTTCGTCGGCTCGAGCAGGAGCGGATCGCGATCCGGGCCCTGCGCGGGGCGGACGACCCACATCTGGCGATATTGGCCGCGGTGCGTGAAGTGCTCGCCGTGCGCGAACTGGCGGCGATGCGTCGCGCCGTGGCGGAGATGCTGCCGTTGGCGTCGGCGGTGTCGTCGGCGCTGGAGGAGCGCCGGCGGGCGCTGCACCACGCCGCGGAGCGCGCGGCCGTCGGCTGGCCCGAGTTGGCCACGGCCGAGTCGCGGGCGAGAGCGCTCCTACGCCCGTCGCGGCTCGCGCTCGATGCCGTCTGCGATGTGCCCCGGCCCACGATGCCCATCGCGCAGTTCGCCGCGCTGACGCCCGCGTTCAAACGCGGGACGCTGAGCGATGGCGTGCTGGCCGCCAACGCGATCACCGTGCGCAAGGTGCGCGACCCGCGTGGCCGACGCTCCGCCGTGGGGCAGGGCAGGACCCCGAAGTACCGGTTGGATCGGGTCGACGCCCTCGAGTACCTCGTCGAGAGCACGGGGGCGCCGGGGCGCACGCTGTTCATTGCTGGCGCCCGGTTGCTTGGGCCGTGGCTCGCCGAGATCGCCCTGGTTCGTCCGCTGCTGTCGCATGGTAATGCGGACGTCCGCAATGGGGCGCTGGGGGCCGTCCTCCTGCTGGGGGACCTCGGGCTGGCCGAGCGCACCCTCCGGCAGCGGGAGAAGGCGGCGAGCCCCGCCACGCGGCTCGACCGCGAGGCCGCCACGGCCGCCCGCTGGTGGATGGCCCGGCTCGCCGGACCGGGCGGCAGGCAGGGGGCGTCAGGACGGTGAACCGCCCCGTCCGGTGCCCCCGCGGCAATCACCCCCACAGCGCTCCTAGACTCGGTGTGCAGAGGGTCGGAGATGCCGGCCACTGCGCTACCCGAAACGCCAGGAGGCGTTGATGTACCCGAATGGTTTGTTGCTCACGCTCGCCGTCAGGGCGAGCCCGCAGGCTCACGACGGCACGCTGCCGTCCACGCTCGTCATCCCCAACCAGCTCCCCGCCGGCGCGGGCAGGCTGCACATCCAGCTCGCGGTGCAGGGGGTTGCCGCACCCACCCTCAACTCCCCCAACGCCGCGGTGCCGCACACGCCGGTGGTGTCGCCGGCCCCGGTGGAACCGGTGTTGGCGGCGGGTGCACCGCCCGTGTCGCGGGACTACGACACCCCGGTTCCGCAGGACGAGTCGACGGCGGAGCCCATCGTCGTGACGGCCATCGCGCTGACCCCGGAGCTCGAGGAGTTCGTCATCGACCGCGTCGCGGAGGACATCGACGAGGCCATCGATAACCTGCGTGATGAAACGCTTCCCTCCATGATCGACGAATGCGTCGAACAGAAGGTCAGCGAGGCGATGTACGAGCACGCCGAAACGCTGGAGAGCCTCGAGTCACGAATCGATGATCTTGAAGAGCGGGAGGCCGGCATTGACGAGGACACGTTCGAGGACCTGCGACTCGACGTGCTCACGCTCACTGGACGGGTCGATCAGCTGAACGTCCTCCGCGACACCATCGCCGAGCTCACCGCGACGTGCGCGGCGTTGACGGCACGGGTCGCACAGCTCGAACACGCCGCTTGCGGTACCCCTCGCGATGGCGAGACCGTCGTCGAGGAAGAGGGGTAATCACGCGGAGGTCGCCCCCTCGACCTCGCCACCCGACTCTGATCGCGTTGCAGCCCCTGGTCCACCGTGCGGTGGGTCAGGGGCTGTGTCGTACGCGTGGCAACGGTACAGGGCGGTCCGCCATCGACCACGTATCCACCAGCTCTACGCCAGCGGCGCGATACCGGGCGAAAACGTCCTGGCCGTCCCACCCTGAGGGCATCTTGGCGCGCAGCCCCGCTGCGTTGAGGGCCTGGTCCTCTTCGACCGTGACCACGGCGCCCACGCCGAGGAACTAGACGCACCAAGTCCCCCCTTCGACTTCGGCCGATTCTCCAGTTGAACCATGATATGCAGTGATGCGGGACAACCAAAGAAATGGCGAGAATCAATCAGCAATAGGCGACCTTACTAAGCTAACTGCGCCCCTTCCCACCGACGTGGGTCGATTGCATCCTCTCCGCTTCGTACTCGTGGACGTACCAGCTTTCCGTGGATAGACGGGCACCGGTTACCGCGCGGTCCACTCTGCTCAAAGCATAAGACCGGCTCTGGCGAACAAATCAACTAGAGCGACTTTTCTTAGCTTGTTGGGCTAGCATCCACCTGGTAAATCGACCGGTCTCATCCTCCCCTGCAACCCAACCATGCGGAGGAGAAACGCCTACGCGGCACTTGTGAGTCAACAGCCGAAGAATCCCATCTAACCCGAGCAACGCCAAGCCGTGACGACGGAGGTAGTCAAGTGAAGCGGGAAGTCCCTCCTCCATCTCTGCAGAATAATCAGCCCAAAATGAATCGCTATTCGTATCGACGCTGCCAGCAATGCAGAGATAATTCATAAGTGTTGCTTCTGTGCTCGATAAGAATACGGGCTCCCACTCTACCATCGACGGAAGATTCTTGAGTGTCTTCGCGGAGAACTTGGTATACCGGTAACCCCATCCGAGATTGCCATCACGTTCTACAGTTTTCGCAAAGAGCAGTGGGCAGAGGTGTTCGTCGTCGAGATCTGCGCCAAAGACTCGACTGTCCACGAGGCCGCGAGCTGACAGTCGCGTCCAGATCACCTCAAGAAGCGCACGCACTCCGACGTTTCTGGCAGAAGCAATGAGCAGCCATTCGTCTGAGTTCTCGGTGTGGGCCGCATATGGCATCGCATTAAGCTTCACCAGAGCATTGTCCCCGCAAACTACGAGGGAAGGGAAGTTTGACGGGCCGAGGCTCGGAGTGGCTCCGCTCTTTAGCCGCTCCTCTAGGTGCTTAATAAGGCCGTCCCGAAGTGTCTTCTCTGTCCGGAAGCCCTCGTATCCAAAAACGATGCGTGCGGGAAGCGCTACATCGTAAGCTATGTTGAGCGCCATTGATGCGAGGGCCGCGGGCAGTGAACCAATTCCGTCAGCCACTGGGAATTCGATCTGCGATATCATCCGGAATGCACTTAGGAACTCCGTCGAAGGAACCGAAGTAAGTAGGTCCTCATGTCGTAGGCTTTCGAGATTCTCGAACGCGTCCGATAACTCACCGCTGTAGAGCGACTTCTTGACCTCGACAACAGCGACTACCTGAGCGAAAGGATATATGAAGTGGTCGATATACGGCGTCTTATGGCCATCGCCGATAACCAGCATCACGTCGATTTGCCGAGAGAGCGTGCCGTTGGGCAGGCTCACGTGTCCCGTTACGACCCGAAGGTCGAGTCCCTTAAATAGAGAAAGGTTAAGGAGGTGACGAGTCAGCCCCTCGTACATGCTCCCAATGACGACTGGATGGTCAATTTTATGTGCAGCGAGTGCGGCACCTTCCTTTTCACGAATCTCCTCCAAGAGATCGGCAATGGTATTGATCACGCGGTGCTCCTAGATTTTTGCATCTGGGCGGCCTGAACCGCCCGGTGGATTGGGGAACAACTTAGTTGTTCTGAAGTGGCGTCTCGGTGCGGTAGCCGAAGACGTCGTGGCTGAATAGTGCCTCTACTGCCCTTGAGTTTGAGCCGACCCACCTCGCGCACGGGTTTGCGTTCAGGCTTCTAGGTGGTCGCCAGAAACTTCACCTCGCTCTGGTTGACTTTCTACTGGCAGCACAGCGCTAACACAAAGTCGGAGTCGTGGAGAACCCGGATGTTCGCGTTGTGCGCGAGTGGGTCAAGTGCTGTGTCGAACCCGAGGTAACGGTGCGGGACGGTCTGCCGAAGACTGCCACGTATCCACCAGCTCAACCCCGGCCGCCCGGTAGCGGGCAAACACGTCCCCGCCATCCCAACCTGTTGGCATCCTGGCGCGCAGCCCCGCTGCGTTGAGGGCCTGGTCCTCTTCGACCGTGACCACGGCGCCCACGCAGAAGTCGAGGATGCGTCGTACGTCCTCGTCCGATGGCGCAGGCTCGCCAAGCAGCAGTCCAATGAGCACGCGACGCGGCACCGAATGCTCGTGTTGCAAGTCGGTGCGCTGTGCGATGGCCCGCGTGCTCCAGTACCGACATCCCTCGTATTTGCCGTCAAATTCCGACAGCGTCCAGCAAATATTGTCGAGCAACGCGTATTTCGATCCGTACGTGAGGCTCGAGCCAATGGCAATGACGGCATCGCGCATCAATTGCTCGCGGTCACGCTGACGAGAGGGCCTTTTTCTCATTGGAGTTCGTGGAAATTGACGGTGGCACCGGAGCGCGCGTCGTGTGAATCGTGGACGTCTGTGCGCAATGATAGGGCGCGCGTACGACAGTCGCACGATTTCCACCTACTCATCAGGCGCTCGCCACGCGGCGAACCGACGCAGGACGTCGGTGCCGCCCAATAGCTCGCGGGCTTGCGACAGGCGCGAACGAACTGCGGCCTGCTCCTCCTCCGGAAGCGCACCGGCTCGGCGCTGCAGGTCCTCAAGGAAATCCTCGCGAGCCTTCGCGACGGCCCAGGCCTCGATGATCTTGGCCAGCTGTTCGCGGCTCTCCACGATCTGCCGTTCGCGACGACGCTGCGCCTCTTCTCGCGCCCATATCGCCTGCTTGCGCTCCCACTCGATACGCGCCGCCTCCGCCCGGGTGTGCCCCTCCTTCACGAGCTCCACCAGCACCGGGGCTGCCGCCTCGAGACCGCGCACGATGGCGGGGATCATGTCGACCAACGTGCGTCCACTCGTTTCCTCCCACTGCTGCTCCCACTTTGCCACATGGTACGGTGACGACGCACGCAGGCACAGCCGGCCTGATGCGAGCTCCTTGTGCGTCGTCCAGGATGCGGCGCCATACCCGCCTCGTTTCGGCGGCGCGAGCTTGGCGACCGGCACATACTCGCCGTTGAGGTAGCGCACCTCGGTGTTCTCGCTCTGCTCGTAGATAGTGAGCCCTATGGCCACGGTGCCAATGAAAGCCACGGTTGGCCGGTCGGGCGCCCATTTGCTGTGATACGCGTCGTACCCATCCCGGCGCTTGGGCGGGTTCTTGCGCTCCTCCAGCGCTGGTCGGTACAACTCCTCGCCAGCTCGGGCAATGGCCACGGGATACCCGCGCGCCTCGAGTGCGCGGTAGAGTGTCGAGCTGACGGTCAGCGCGCGGTCGAGTATTTCCGGCGAGACATACAGATCCGGCAGGGCGCGACGAAATGGCCGAAGGTGGCCGCTGTCCGCGGCGCGTCGGGAATTGAGAAAGTCCTGCTTGACGTTGGCGACCACGGGGTGCGGGCCATCCGTGGGGATGGTCGATTTGACCTTCGTTCGGCGCCGTCGTTCAGGGGCGACAGGTAGCGCTCGCCGTTCACGACGGAGGGCCTGCCCGCGGGTCCATTCGACGGCGTCTCCGGGATTCGCCGGCGGGAGCGGCGGCCGCTTCGGGGCCTTGTTGACCGCCAGCTTCGCCCAGTACCCGCGAGCAGGGCGCGGGATGTTCATCTCCGTGCACACGCGAGCGAGAAAGCTTGAGGAGACACCGTAACGGGCAGCGACCGCAACCGCGGGTTCAGTCCAGATCTCCTCGTACAGGGTTTCACGAGTGACAGGGAAAGGCATAGGGTTGCATTGCCTCAGCGAGAGGGCAGAGCCGAAGTCGCGAATGTCTTTGCCAAGCAGTAGGATCACAAGGGGCAGATGAAGAAGAATGCCGAACGCTGTATTACACAAACCGGAGTTGGAGAATGACCGAGCGTAAGGTTCTGGACGGCACGGCGCCAACGAAGACGAGCGGTGATGAAGTCCAGCGCAAGTTCTTTGGCCCCCGCGCTACTCAGTGGACCCCACTGGAGCTCCCGACGGATCTATCAGATGATCCAAATGAAGCGCAGCGCCAGATATCCGGAGTGAAGTTGGCGCAATCTGAGCTGAGCAACGCACTTCTCGCCTCTCTGCAGATGCCACACCTCGTAGTCTTGGCGGGAAGCGGTACATCCCTCGGCCCGAAGGTAAATGGGCCTTCAATGTCGGACCTTTGGGATCGCTGCGTAGGAGTTACGACGAAGAGTGAGAACGGGGAACTCGCGAGCACGACGCTCGCTGATCGAGTGATTAGCTCAATCGGCTATTCCGTGGAGAGCCTTGGGAAGAACATCGAGGCTCTACTGTCTCGGTGTGAGTCGTTCCTGCAGCTCCACGACAGTGACGATGTAGCTCAGTTCGTTAAGGCGTCAAAGGAGACGATCTTAGAGGAATGCTCACGATTTGTCGCTGGTGGCGACCGCGATCAGCTGAAGGCGCATCTGACATTCCTGCATCGCCTGTCTCGAAGGCGCGTTCGCGACTCACGGCTGAAGGTGTTTACCACCAACTATGACGTGTGCTTCGAAGCCGCCGCCGGTCAGCAGGGCTTGGTGGTCATTGATGGGTTCTCCTTCACCCAGCCGAGGCGATTTGATGCGCGGTACTTCGCGATGGACATTGTACGACGCGGGAGCGCAGGAGATGAGCAGTCGAGCCTCCTGGAGGGGGTATTTCACCTCTACAAGCTTCATGGTTCTGTCACATGGGCGAGAAAGGCGAACGACACGATTGAGATAGTGGAGAAGACCAACGCAAGCGAGGCGTGTCTGATCTACCCAGCTCGAGGCAAGTACCAGCAGTCTTACGCGCAGCCGCACCTCGAACTCGTCTCGCAGTTCTTCTCAGTTCTTCGTCAGCCGAACACGTGTCTGGTTGTCGTCGGATTTGGGTTCAATGATGACCACCTGTCAGAGCCAATTCTGGCCGCCGTTCGCTCCAATCCCCATTTCCGATTGATCGTGGTCAACCGCTCCGCTGAGAAGACTTCAGCAACGGGAAGCAATCGATACTGGAAAGCGTTCCTTGAGCTCGCCTCCACAGGTGAGGATGTTTGGATGATCAATGCCGACTTTGAGCAGTTTGCAGAGCTGATCCCTGACCTAAAGGCCCTCACGCCCGCCCAGCGCCTCGCCCGTGATGTCCGTTTGATAGCGGAGGAGCAGTAACGATGTCTGGATCAAACGACGATCACGTTGATCTCGGTCTTCTCTCTCGTGAGCTCTTCATTGGAATGGTTGTCAGTATCAGTGCGACAGCCGTTCGCTTTACACTGCTTGGCGCGGTTGCAGCATCCGGGATGCACTTTCTGGGCAGCAGGTACGGCAAAGGGGAGGTCGGGGAGTATGTCCTAATTGAGGGACAGACAGGGGTCACGCTGGGTCGCATCGTTGAAGTGCACTTGGCCGATTCTGATCGGAATGAGGCAGCCTCGATGGCCGGCAAGGAGCAACTGAGGGCCACTGCGACGGTCCAGCTACTAGGAACGGTGGCAATGGATTCGCTACGTGTAACCGCTGGGGTGGATCAGTATCCCCGTCTTAATGACCGCGTGTACAGCGCCCCCCTCAAATTTATCGCGCTGCTTCCCTCCTTCGCCCAAGTCGGCTCGAGCGAGTCGTCGGTGTCGCTGCGGCTCGGTTCGGTGGATCTAGGCAGCCAGTCCGAGGTTGAGGTTCGGCCCGAGACGCTCTTTGGCCGACATTGCGCAATTCTTGGGGCTACTGGCGGCGGGAAGAGCTGGACGACGGCGCGAATAATCGAAGAATGTCTTCGCCATCGTCCGAAGATCATTCTGCTTGACGCCACCAGCGAGTACCGCGACTTCGCCGGAGCGGATGTCGAGCACCTCCACCTGGGAACGCCGGTCAAGAAGGGGGTCGGCTCAGCTCAGGCAACACTACCTCCGACATCATTTCTTGAGTCAGACTTCATCGCACTGTTCGAGCCCTCGGGGAAGGTGCAAGGACCTAAACTCCGTGAGGCTATCCGAAGCCTTCGGCTGATCAAGCTGCGGCCACAACTGGGCATCAGCGGCTATCTTGAGAAGCGCAATCGCTCCAAGAAAGACGTGGTAGAAGCGATGCAAGAGGAAGAAGTTGCCTCGAAGCTCGACGATCCTCGCCAGGCATTTGAAGTCTCTATGCTTGCACGCCAAGTCCTTCACGAATGCGTCTGGCCGGATGCCAAGTTTCCGACGGACTTAACCAAGTGGGGTGACATCAACGATAGCGAAGTCTCGTACTGCCTGTCGCTGGTTACGCGAATAAACGCCGTCCTCACGTCACCGGCATTCAGTTGCGTGTTCAGTCAGAATGGTCTATCCGTCACTGATGCCTTTCGCTCCTTTGTCACCGGAGGTTCGTCGCTTCTACGAGTGTGCCTTAGCGGCGTGGCCCACGAGTTTAAGGCGCGGGAGATCGTCGCAAACGCCTTGGGAAGATACCTGCTCGGTCTTGCTCGTGAGGGAGCCTTTGAGCAACGGCCAATCGTGGTTTTTGTTGATGAAGCTCACAACTTCTTGGGGCGCTCCATTGGCGGCGAGGATAGCTTCGCGAAGTTGGACTCATTCGAGTTGATTGCCAAAGAGGGACGAAAGTACGGACTTACAGTCTGCCTCGCGACTCAGCGACCGAGGGACGTGCCCGAGGGAGTTCTCAGTCAGATGGGTTCCCTCATCGTACATCGCCTAACAAATGACCGCGACAGGGAGGTGGTCGAGCGGGCTTGCGGAGAAATCGACCGATCCTCAGCGGCATTCCTGCCAGCACTAAAGCCTGGCGAAGCTGCTATCATTGGCGTGGATTTCCCGATTCCTCTCACGATTTCGGTGCGTCCGCCCACGGTTCGGCCTCGCTCGGATAGTCCTGACTATCAGCGAACTTGGGCTGGTATTCATGACACGGGCTGATGTCGCATCTTCTTGCTGGGAGAATTCGTCAACGGCTCCGCGCGCGGGCAGGCATCTCAGGATTGCCCGCGCGGTTAACGCGCCTTGTGGTGGCGGATGTCGGGCAGGATCGTCCGTCCCCGACTACCGCGGTTACTACAGCTAACGTCCGATCAGATATGGGCGGTTGACTGATCGTTGGATCCACTGACTCGTAGGACATTGACGCTCGCGAGCGTAACGTGGAAGTATATTCGTCGCAGCACACAGTTGACCGACGCGCCTTGATCCGCAGTCTACCCCCGAAGGACGCGGCGCAAGTCGTCAGCCGGCGCCGGTAGGCCAAAGAGCGTCGTGCGACGCCTTTCGGTGCGCTTCGTCGCCTGTTTGAGGAAGCGCTCGTAGATGTCAGCCGCGAACATGGTGAAGGTTGGCGACCGCGATTCTTCAAGCGTGCGCCAAGCGTGGCGCACGCGGGAGTCCGCGAGTCGCTTACCAAGGGTTGCGAAGCGCCATACGTCAACGGGTGATTCGGCCTCGCTTGCACGGCGGAGCCACGTGGTCATCCAAAGGTGGCACTCGCGCGCTCGACGCGCCGCCTGTGCCACATCGCCCAAGACGCCTGATCCCCACTCGCGAGCGAGCGGGTCGTAGTCACCCGCACCCTGCGCGCGCATGCCGGCGAGCGTGAGCGCGCGGGCGACCGCAGCTGGGGTGCCGGAGGCCAGCCATGCTTCGATTAGGTGGTCCAGTCGTCGGTCTGCGGCTGCCGCCTCTGCAGCGCGCACGACGCCTTCAAACTCCGCATCCGTCATGCAGCGAACGAAAAGCGATTCCTGCAGCGCGTGGAGGTCAGGGGCATCTGCGAAGCAAGCACGATACGTGACGTCAGCGCCGTCGATAGTCACTCGTCGGTATTGCTGCTCGCCCAGCCCACGCATCAGAACGGGGACCGCGATAGCCGGATCGAAGCGCGCGAGTGCGCCGGCCAACGTCATGGCAAACGGCGCTACTTGCATCCATGCCAAGGGTGATGCGTGTTCCAGCAGCGCTTCACACCACTCGCGCACCGTTTCTCTGTGGCGCTGCACGAAGCCCTCCAGCGCCGTGGCGGGGGGAAAGTCAAGTAACCGGCGTTCGGCATCTTGCCAGCCAGACACTGCTCCGCCAATGATTACGCTTGTGTTCTCCTCTCCGCTGTCGGTCAACCGCGTCCGATGTCGCGCGAGTAGCGTATGGATGGCGCGGTCGAACGCCTCTATCCCGAGCGGGCCGAAGGAGCTGGCGGCCAGCGGAAGAACATCAGCGCGGAGCAATGCGAGGGAGGCTGGCGTCGGGCGACGATGTATCGCCGACGCGACGGCGTTGATGAAGCGGTCATCGTTCGGGTTCCGATAGATCGGCCCCCTTGGATCTGCTGCGCTTTGGAGCAACGCGTCGTCCAAGGACGGATCGGCCGCGGTACGACTCGCATGAGCGGCCATCGCAACTGTCTCGAGATCGTCGCTCAATAGATCGGCGCGTAACCGCGTACGGCTCTCATCGGTAAGGGGCATGGGATGCGCGCCAGCTGCAAACAACGCCCATCTGCGCTGTGCCGCCGAGGCATGCCGGAGTTGCTCGTCTAGTACAGCGGACGGTAGTGGCCGAAGAAAGGACAGCAGAGACGTGTACAGCGGAAAGTCGTCGGGAAGGGCGTGGAGCAGCGCTAGTTGTTCGGCCGGTCCCAAGTGAAGAATGCTGAAGCTAGTAAGCTGCGTGAGGACAAATCGCCGGTTTCGGTCGTGGTCGTCGGCCCCAAAGCGAATTGCCCCCGCGTGCAATTGGCCGAGGGCATGCCTTAGTGCGTCAGCCGTCGTCGCGTCGATAAGTGGGGCAAGCCACGGCAGCTGAAACGCAAGATGGTACAAGGCCATACCATCCCGGTGTGGCGCACTTTGCATGATCGTGCGAAGCACCTGTACGAGCAGGTCCGGCGCAAATCGAGCGAGAACCGGCACGGCCTCTTCGAGTCGCTGATCGTCCTGCGTGACCTGCCCATACGCCCAAAGTTCGTTCACCGGTAGCAGCGCGACAGTGCGCGCCGCTTCTTCCACGCGCTGCCCGGCTTCGGACGCCGGGGCAAACGGATCCCCATCCGCCACGCGTGCCGCGGTACACGCCAGCGAGAGGTCCGTATCGAAGGAAAGGCGCGCCGCCCACTGCGTGGTCGCCGAGTCGCCCAACGAGCGGAGCAGCCACGCGAAGGAGCGGCGGATAGGTACAGAGGCGCTGGCGTCGTCGGGCACGACTGTACGGACGTCAGCAGCTATAGCTGCCGCGCAAATCGCCGGATCGTTTTCGTTCAACAGCAGAACCCAGCGCAGGTCTGCGGCGGTGATGAAACGGTCTGAACCCACTAGGTTGGCGAGCGCCCAACTCACCACCGCTGGAGCGAACCGCGTCAAAGGGCGTCGCGCAATCAGCCTGAAAGCCGCGCGGTGCAGAAAGGCCGAGCCGGTGGTCTCGATGTGGAATGTCCGCGCCGTCACCGTCGCACGTTCACTCGGCGTGAGCAGCGCGGCACCACTTGTCTCGTTTGCTGTAGCGCCGTCGCTCTGCCAACGGGCTAGCCATCGCGGCACCCGTGTCTCGGTCTCGGCGCTGACACTTGGGTGGTCGCGCCCTGCGAGGATCAGGCGAAGGAGCGCGTGACGATCCGACAGCGTCCACCGTCCAGCCACCTCGTCTTCTTCGAGTAGGTCAAAGAAGAGTGCGGGATCGGTGCAAACGTAGGACGCCACCATCCACGTGGCCGCACGCCCGGTATTCTGCAGGTTCAGCCATGTGCGAACGAGAGCGCGACGACCACTGGTCGGATACCCGGTCTCGAGACAAGCGAGGCCGACTGCCGCGGCAACGATTTCCCCGACGTCATCGAAGCCCTGTACAGGTGCAAGTGCCGCGTCGATAGCTTCGTCGAGTGCATTGGCCGATGCGATGCGGGCGGCCGCCATCTCACGCACTTCGCGCATCAGGAGCAGGCCGAGCGCGAACGGCAACGTGTCCGCCCGAAACCGATACGTATTGCGCCGCTCGGCATCCGGGACCAAGAACCGTCCTTCCGCAATCTCGAATAGATCGTCGCGTACACGCTCGACACCCGCGCGCGCCGCCAGACCACTATGCGTGGCCCATGCGTCGAGCGCGAAAGGTGTAGCAGCGCTGTCGCGCCACGCCCGCGCGTGCGATGCCAACAAGTCAGCAAACTCCGAGTCGCTATGTGCCAACAGCGCACCGCGCTCGCGCTCGCGCTGCTGCCAATACTCAAGCAGGAGCCGCTCCCGCGTAAGCTCCGACGGATCAAGCGCAAGGCGGTCTAGGAGCCGGAGTGCAACGGCCGCGACCCTCGGCGAGCGCAAGAACGCGCGCAACGGCGTGGAGATTTGCTCGCGATCCACGCCAGCGCTTACCAACAACGCGTCGAGCTCCGCATCCGTGAACTCTGGGACCACGACCTCGTGCAGCCTAGCGTCCGAGCCGAGTCGCCGTCGCACGTCCGATGCCCAATAGCCCGGGCGCGCCGTCACGACCAGCACGCCGCCCAAAGCGCGCGCAGCCTCGGCGTACGCGCTAATGAGATCGGCCCAAGGCAAGTACGGATGCTCATTGAGCCCGTCCAGAACGATTATCAAACGCGGCTCAACTGAGGGCCCGTGCGTCGACCACCTTCGGAGCCGCCGATACCATTGCTCGATGCGGGCGGGATCGTCGCGTTCCTCCTGTTCTGCTAGCAGGCGCGCCAAAGCGCGCAGTGGATGCGCCGGACCAACCTCGCCGACCACATGGGTCCGCCGGCCGGCGATGAAGATCAGGATTGGAGCCGTCTCATGTTGTGCCCACCAGCGGAGGACGAGCCACGATTTTCCCGTCCCCTCGTCGCCCAACACGACCACCGCCGCCGGTGTCTCATCAGAGCTTGATTCAAGGCCTCCGTCCACCGTCGTGCGGTCACTGCGGGTCGTACCCGAGGCAGACGCTTCGGTCACCGCAATTGTGAGCTGCCGCTGCAGCAACGGCCGGCCGACAAGGGGCGGACTATCGGGCCCGACGGCCACCAGTTGCCCGAAGCTCCGCTTGGAGGCGCGGTTGGATTCAAGGCGCCGTCGCAGCCAGTCGGCGGCCGAGCGCTGCAGAGTTCCCAGCCCGAATAGCGGTTCAGCGCATTCCGCCTGAATGCGTGCGGCCACCGATGCAAACGCCTCGTGTGCACGAATACCGGCCAAAACAGTCGCCAACTGCTCCGCGTTCGTGCTCGGCTGTGCCCTTGACCACCACGCGCAAGTTTCCTCGGGTGCGAGGGCGAGCAGCGCCGCCAGCCGAGGCACTGCATGGTCGCTCCAATCTAGTACCAATAAGCTGATGCCCTGCTGATCAAGCACCTCGGCGGTGCGTCGAACGACGTCATCGCCTACTTCAGCCGTAGCGCCGAGCACCCAGAGATCAACGGCGCCGGTCAACGCGTGACCGCCCAAGATCGCCTTACCCGCGACTACCTGCAGGCTGGGTGCACGGTCGTACCGCTTGGCCTCCATCGCAATGCCGAGTCCGGCGCTCTGCGCCGAACTCGCATCGCGTCCGAACTGCGCACCGGATTGCGCCAAACGGAGTGGTACGCCCGTAAGTGCCTGGAGTGTGACCTGTACCAGCGCCTCGAAACCGCGCGGTCCTGTCGGATCGGTCGCCCGCAGCCAGTCTCGAAGCTGTGTCACATCGTCAATCACAGGCATATTGAACCGCCCCGGGTTTGGCGGAGGCTCCCAGCTTTGAGAGATTGGGAGCATGACGAAAGACAAAGGGGTCCGGGGGCGCGGCAGCAAGCCGTTCTCGCCGGAGGTCCGCGAGCGGGCCGTCCGGCTGGTGCAGGAGCA
>NZ_JAPZSK010000024.1 GCF_027531815.1 Gemmatimonas sp.
GACGCACGCTCCGCGCAGTGGCGGGGGGGGGGGTGGGGCCCCCCCCACCCCCCCCCCCCCAGCGGGGCCCCGGGGGGGGGGGCGCCCCGGGGGCCCCCCCCCCCCCGGGGGGGGGGGGGCGCCCGGGGGGCGCCCCCCCCGGGGGCCCCCCCGGGGGGGGGGGGTGGGGGGGGGGCCCCCCCCCCCCCCCGCCACTGCGCGGAGCGTGCGTCTCGCCGCTCACGCGGCGCTTACTCCGTGGGCGGCTTCTTCGTGATGCCAGCCGGCGCCGACGTCGGGCCGGCTGCCGGCGCCGGCTTGGCCGGCGCGGCACGGGGGGCCGCCAACCGCATCTTGGAGAGCACGCGGTCGGTGATGTCCAGATTCTTGTCCGCCGACACGATGAACGCACCGGCCGCCACGTCGAAGATGAAGGCGTAGCCGCCTTCCATGCGCACGTCGTCGAGCACCTTGCGCAGGTTCTCCATGATGGGCTGCATCAGCTCTTCCTGCCGCTCCTGCGCCTGCGACTGGAGCTTCTGCGCCTCGGCGCCCCACTTCTGCTCCTTCTCGCGCAGCGTCTTGAGGCGCGCGTCCTTGGCCGCCCCCTGCAGCGTCGGCTCTTCCTTCGCCCACGCCTCGTTCATCGCCTGCAGTGAATCCTGGAGCTTCTGCAGCTGCGTACGGACGCCCGTCATCTCCTTTTCAAACGACGCCTCGGCCTCGGCACGTCCCGGCGCCCCCTGAAGCAGCGCCTGCGAGTTGACGAACGCGAACTTTTGAGCCGCCTGCGCCGTGGCCAGCGAAGGCACGGCTGCGAAGAGGGCAATGGCACCGACAAACGAGAGCACGCGCATGGTGATGTCCTGTGTTAGAAGAGCTGACCGAGACGGAAGTGGAACTGCCAGCGCGGGTCCTTCTCCAGACGCAGCGTGGCGACATTGACCGACTGGCGGTCGAAGCCATAGGCCAGATCGAGTCCGAGCGGACCGAGCGGCGTAACGGTAGATACCCCGAAACCGGCCGAACGGAAGAGGCGGGTGGGATTGATCTGTCGGGCGGAGGCCCAGTTGTTCCCGGCGTCGGCGAAGACGTTGAAGTAGAACATCTGGTTGAACCGGAGCCCGATTTCTCCGGTCATGGTCATGAAGGCGTTACCGAACGACGCGGGGTCGGAGCGGAACTGGTCCGTCCCCGGGTTGAACCCCTGCGGCGTAATGGAGAATTCCGGGTACCCGCGAAGCGATTGCCCGAACATCACGCCACCCACGGCGAACTGCTGCTGGAAGAAGAACGGGCCCGAGTTGCCGAAGAGCGCGCCGCTGCGCGCCGTGAGCCCCATGGTCAACTTGATCGGCTGCGACCCCGGGTTGCTGCCGCCGAACTGCCCCAGCAGCGCATACCCCCGCATTTCGGTGGTGAGCCGCTGGAAGTTGACGGTGCCACCGAATGGCCCACCGCTCAGGTCCAGTTGCAGCGATCGCAGCGACCCCTGGGTGGCGAAGGGCATGTCCACGCGGGTGTCGTACTGATACTCGAGTCCCACATTGGAGCGCAGGCAGTTCCGTGAGCAACTGCCGACAATGGTGCCCGACGTGAACGTCGCATTTTCGACGTTGTACGACACGGCCACCGTGGAGAAGAACGACCACGGGGTGGGAATGCCGAGGCGGAACTGCGAACCGGTGCGGATGTTCTGGCCGAGGTTGCCGACGATGAAGCGCGACTGCGTGCGGTAGGCGCTGAGCGCCCCAGACAGGCGCGAGCCCTTGAGGGCCGGGTCGGTGTAGGTGGCGGTGAAGTCGTTGAAGAACCGGCCGTACTGCCAGTTGAGGCGCCCGGACTTGCACAGGCCGAAGAGATTGGGCTGCTCGAGGCCGACGAAACCACCGAACCCCACGCCCCCCTGCCCCATGGAGGCGCCGAAGTTCACCGACCCGGTACGCTTCTCCTTCACGCGGAACACGATGTCCACGTCTCCCTGCTCGTTGATCGGACGATAGTCCGGAAACGGCATGGGCTGCTCGAAGAAGTTCATGTTGCCGATGCTCTGATAGCTGCGAATCAGCGCCTGCTGATTGAACGGCCCCCCGGGCACCAGGAAGATCTGCCGACGGATGCAGTCATCGGCGGTGAAGTCGTTGCCGACGATCTCGATGCGATTGACGATAGCCGGGTTCTTTTCGTCGATTTCCCAGCGCAGGTTGGCGGTAGGCACCGAATCGTTGCCTTCGTAACGGCGCTCGACCACGGGGCGGACACTGGCGTACAGATAGCCGTTGTCGCGGTAGGCGCCGTTGACCTTCTCGAGTGACGCATCCCACTTGGCCTGGTCGAAGACCCCGCGGGGCGCTTCCGGCTGACGAAAGATGAGGCCCATGGCGCGCTGGGTCAGCGTCTTGGTCTCGTTGCCGTCGAAGGGGTAGAACTTGCGCAGATCCTCGGTGTTGAAGCGCCGGTTGCCGGCAATTTCGAAACTGCCCACCCGGAACTGCGGCCCCTCGTCGACGGTGATCTGGACGAGCCCCTTCCCCTTGTCGCGGTCCACCACCAAGGTGTCCTTGGTGATGCGCGCGTCGACATGCCCAAGTCTGGCGTACAGCGCGGGGATGCGCTCGCCCAAGTCGCCGACGTACTTGTCGTCGTCGTATTCACCCTTCTTGAAGAAGAAGAACCCTTCGGGCTTGGTCTTCATCGCCCCCACGATCGTCTTCTCGCGCACCGACCGGTTGCCAAGAATGTCGATGGCGGAGATGGCCAGCCGACGCCCTTCGTCGACGGTGTAGGCAAGGGCAATGCGCCCATCGCTCATGGCGGTGGAATCGATCGTGACCTGCGCGAGATAGTAGCCGGCGTTCTCGTACACCGAGTCGATCTTGGCCTTCGCGCGGGCCACCTGGAGCGGATCAATGGGCCGGCCGATGAGCAGGTCGACCTTGTCCCGGATGGATCGCTCCGAGATGGCCTTGGGCCCGGTCACCGTGATGTCGCCGAGGATCAGCCGCTCCCGCACCTGCACCACCGTCAGCACCTGTCCCGGTACCGATTCCAGATCGCACAGGATCTGCACGTCGTCGAACTCGCCCATGGCATAAAGGGCCTTGAGCGTGCGCTGCAACGTGGGGAAGTTGAGCGTCGCCCCCTTCGTAATCCCCGCCTCCGTGCGAATGCGCGCCTCGTTGACGCGCGCATTGCCCCGCACGGCGAGCGAATCGGCGGTCGTGCAGCGCCCGGCCACCTCCTGCGCCGACAGCGCCTCGGGCGCCGCCGTGAGCATGGCAGCGGCCAGCGCGCCGACGCGCAGCGGCATCGTACCGGCGGCACGTACGAACGCCCCCAGGCGCGCAGCCAGTGGGCGCGCTGCCGGAGGGACGGAAGACAGGGAAACGCGTTTCAGCATAGCCTCGAAATATACACGGGCGCGCGGGAAGGGCCGAGTCCTCGGGCGCGGTTTCTACCCCGCCCGGGCCAAAACGGCCGGATCCCGCAAGGGACCCGGCCGTTTGACACGCGCGGTACCACCCACCGTTGCCCGCCGCCGGCGATCAGCTGGCCTGCGGGGTGGCCGAGAGTACGCGGAACTCGAGCTTCTCCTTCTCGGTGGTCGAAACGGCCACCTCGATGTCGTCGCCTCGGGAGAACTCGCCCATGAGCAACTTCTCCGAGAGCGGATCCTCGACATAGCGCTGGATGGCCCGCTTGAGCGGCCGGGCGCCGAAGTGCTCGTCGTGCCCGTGGTTGACCAGGAACTCGGTCGCTTCCGACGTGAGCTTGATGGTGATTTCCTCCTCCGACAGCCGCTTCTGGACGTCGGCGAAGAGGATGGACACGATCTGTGAGATGTGCTCCTTGCCCAGCGGATGGAACACGATGACGTCGTCGAGACGGTTGAGGAACTCGGGGTTGAACACACGCCCCATCTCCTCTTTCACCTTGTCCGCGATGCGCTCGAAATCGCCGCGCGCATCGTTCGTGGCAAAGCCCAGCGACTTGCCGCGCGTGATGTCCTTGGCGCCCACGTTGGACGTCATGATCACCACGGTGTTCTTGAAGTCGATGACCCGTCCGTAGTTGTCGGTGAGGTGTCCTTCATCCAGCACCTGCAGCAGGATGTTGAACACATCCGGGTGCGCCTTCTCGATTTCGTCGAGCAGGATGACGCTGTACGGCTTGCGGCGCACCGCCTTGGTGAGCGTGCCCGAATCCTCGTACCCGACGTAGCCCGGCGGCGCACCGATGAGGCGCGACACGGAGAATTTCTCCATGTACTCGCTCATGTCGACCCGAATGAGGGCAGACGCATCGGCAAACATGAACTTGGCCAGCGAGCGGGCGAGCTCGGTCTTACCGACGCCCGTGGGGCCGGAGAAGATGAATGAGCCGATGGGACGACGCGGGTCCTTGAGCCCGGCACGGCTGCGACGGATGGAGCGGGCGAGCGCCTTGATGGCCTCATCCTGCCCGACGACGCTGGCGTGCAACTCATCTTCCATGCGCAGCAGGCGCGACGTTTCGGCCTCCTGCAGCCTCGTCACCGGAATACCGGTCCACCGGCTCACGATGAACGAAATTTCCTCTTCGCCCAGCGTGGGACGGAACGACTGGCGCCGCTGCTCCCACTCTTCCTGCTTGCGGCGGATCTCCCCCTGCAGCTCGCGTTCATTGTCGCGCAGCGAGGCCGCCCGCTCGAAGTTCTGGTCGCGGACCGCCGCTTCCTTCTCGAGATTGATCTTTTCGAGCTGATCCTTGAGATCGGCCACCTCTGCCGGTGGCACCTGCGCCGCCAGGCGGGCACGGGCGCCAGCTTCGTCGATCACGTCGATCGCCTTGTCCGGGAGGAAGCGATCGGTGATGTAGCGCTCCGAAAGCTTCGCCGCCGCCAGCAGCGTCTCGTCGGGGATGTTCACCCGGTGATGATCCTCGTACTTCTTGCGAAGCCCCTGCAGGATCTGCACGGTTTCGTCGATGGATGGCGGATCGACCACCACCGTCTGAAAACGACGCTCGAGCGCTCCGTCCTTCTCGATGTACTTGCGGTACTCGTTCAGGGTGGACGCCCCCACGCACTGCAGCTCACCGCGCGCCAGTGCCGGCTTGAGCATGTTGCTGGCGTCGATCGCGCCTTCGGCCGCGCCTGCCCCCACGAGCGTGTGCAGCTCGTCGATGAACAGAATGACCTGCTTGTTCTGCGCGATCTCGTTCATGACCGCCTTGAGGCGCTCCTCGAACTGGCCCCGGTACTTCGTGCCGGCGATCACGGCCGCCATATCGAGCGACAGCACGCGGTTCTCGCGCAGGTTCTCCGGGCACTCGCCGTTGGCGATCAGCTGCGCCAGCCCTTCCACGATCGCGGTCTTGCCCACGCCGGGTTCGCCGATGAGCACCGGATTGTTCTTCTTGCGCCGCGACAGCACTTCCATGACGCGCTCAATCTCCTTGGCGCGCCCGATAGTGGGATCGAGCTGTCCCTCGGCCGCGAGCTGCGTGAGATCACGGCAGAAATGATCGAGCGCCGGGGTCTTCGACTTCTTGTCCCCCTTCGCCTGGCCCGCCGACGGCGGCGCGCCCGCACCAGCCTTTTCCGGCGCCGCCTGCTGTCCACCCGGCGGCAGCTCCGTCCCCAGCAGGCGCAGCGTCTCCGCGCGCGCTGCCTCGAGATTGACCCCCGCATCGGTCAGCACCTGGGCGGCGATCCCCTTTTCCTCCCGGAGCAGTCCCAGGAGCAGGTGCTCGGTGCCAACATAGCTGTGGTTGAGGTCGCGCGCTTCGGCCATCGCCAGTTCCAGCACCTTCTTGGCGCGCGACGTGTACGGCAGGTCGGGGCCCGTGGCCTGTGCCGCCTTCCCCTTCTTGACCGTGTCCTCGATCTTCTGGGTCACGTCGTCCAGGTCGACGTTGAGGTTTTGCAGCACCGCCGCCGCAACGCCCTCACCCTCACGGATGAGCCCGAGCAGAATATGCTCCGTGCCCACGTACTCGTGGTGCAGGCGTGCTGCCTCCTCGCGTGCCATCGCAAGGACCTTCCGCACCCGCTCGGTGAAGTTGTAGCCGTTCATCGCACCCTCAGGGTCGTTGAGAAGCGGATCATTCGACGCCGCCGCCTTCGCTCACCAATACCTGACGCACGTATCGCGCGCGCGCCACGCTGGTCTCGCTGTCCGTCAGCGCCCGCCCCTCGAGATGGGAGAGATGCGCCGACTGGGCAAAGATCAGGAGCTTGTTGAGTGTGTATACACTGAGCCCGGTGATCAGTTTCAGGCCGACCGCCAGACGAACGCCACTCAGGTAGTTCATCGCCTCGTCAAACGTGAGGCTACGGGCGTACCGCAACGTCCCGTACGCCCGCCACAGCTTGTCCTCGATAATATAGCCCGCGTCCCGAACCAGCACACGGCGCGCCTCTTCCTCGCGCTCGATGACGTGTCGGACCACACGGACCAACAGGTCCTGCAACTCCTCTTCCGATCGGCCCAGCGTCGTTTGGTTCGACAACTGGAAGAAGTTACCGACGACTTCGCTCCCTTCGCCGTACAAGCCACGGTAGGTGAGCCCCATCTGCTGCAGACCGGCCAGCACCTTGCCGATTTCCTTCGTGAGTACCAACCCCGGCAAATGGATCAACACCGAAGCCCGCAAACCGGTGCCCGCGTTCGTGGGACAGGCCGTCAGGAAGCCGAACTCCCGATGGAAGGCGTACGGCACCTGCGCGCCCAGTTCACGGTCGAGACGGCTGACGCCCTCGAACGCCTGAGGCACGGCGAAGCCGCTGCGCAGCGCCTGCAGCCGCAGATGGTCCTCCTCGTTCACGAGCAGGCCGACCGACTCCCCAAGAAAGACGGCCGCCCCGCCGCGCACCGGGTGCTGGGCGTCGAGTCCCGCCAGCTCCTTGCTGACCAGGTGCCGCTCATGCAGCAGTTGGCGGTCCACCAGCGGCAGGTCGTCGAGTCGCAGCAGGAGGCTCCCGCTGAGCGCCGGTACCGCGCCCAGCGCATCGCGGACCTGCGCCAGCATGCGCAAACGCTCCCCTTCCCGCGCCCGCCCGGTGAACGCATACCCCGACACATTGCGCGCCAGCCGGATACGGGTGGAGATCACCACATCGCTGTTCGGTCCCGACGCGTCGAGCCAGCGCACGCCACCATCCGGCAGCAGTGACAGATCGAGTCCCGGCCGGGGGGCCGTCATGTCGCGCTCCTCATACCGACTCCGTGTCGAGCGCCTTGATGCGGTCGCGCAACTCGGCCGCCACCTCGAACTGCTCGTTCGCGATGGCGCGGCGCAGACGGTCGCGCAGATCGTGCAGCGTATCGGGCTTGTCGACCACATGGGCCACCGGCGTTTCGTAGCGCTGCCCCACATGCCGCGAACTGCCATGCAGGCGCCGCAACAGCTCTCGCAGGCTGCGCTCCATGGCGTCGTAGCAGTGGGGGCACCCCAGACGCCCGGTCGCGCGAAAGTCCCGCGCCGTGGCCCCGCAGAACGCACAGGCGGCCGCGTCCTCGCTCGTGCTGGCCGCCTGCTGCTGTACCGCCTGCAGAATGTCCCCCAGCGGATGCTGCGGAACGGAGAGTGTCGTTTCCACCCCCTTGGCTGCCGCGCACTTCTCGCACAGGTGCAACTGCGTGACCGCGTTGTCCACGATCCGCGTCAGGTGCACCACCGCGTCGCGTTCCTTGCAGTTGTCGCAGAGCATCAGGCCCCCCCGTGAACGTCCGACTGCACCAACCGACCTCCTCCCAACGATAGAACCCGATCGGCTCGCGATGCCAGTGACTGGTTGTGCGTGACGACCACCAGCCCCAACGACTGATCGCGGGCCAGCTCGGCGAACAGGTCATGCAACGCTTCCGCGTTGTACCGATCCAGATTCCCGCTTGGCTCGTCGGCAAGCAGGACGGACGGCCGCCCGGCCAGCGCGCGTGCCACGGCGGTTCGCTGCTGTTCGCCCCCCGACAGCGCTCCCGGCCGATGGTGCAGCCGCGAGGCCAACCCGACGCGCTCGAGCAACCCCGCCGCCCGTTCCCGTGCCGCTGCCGCGTCCTCGCCGGCGATGCGCAACGGCATCATAACGTTCTCGAGCGCCGAGAACTCCCGCAACAGGTGATGGAATTGAAACACGAACCCGACGGTGCGGTTCCTGAGCGCATCGAGCGCCCCGTCGGCCAGCCCCTCGACCGCCCGACCGGCCAGCCGGATACGCCCAGCCGACGGACGTTCGAGCGCCCCCAGCACATGCAGCAAGGTGCTCTTGCCGGCGCCGCTTTCCCCGACGATGGCCACCATCTCGCCCCGCCGCACGGTGATGGACACGTCGTCCAGCACCCGAATGATGCCGCCGTCACCACCGCGGAACTCCTTGACCAGCCCCTCGCCCTCGAGCACCGCGACAGGGGCGTCACTCATGACGGATCGCCTCGACCGGGTAGAGGTTCGCCGCCTGCTTGGCCGGATACAGCGTGGCCACCGCGGCGATGGCCACGCTGGCCAGCACGATCATGACCACGTCGAGCGGCTGGATGGCCACCGGCAGGTGATCAATGAAATACACGCTCGGGTCGAGCGCGATGAGCCGGTACTTCTCCAGAAGCAGGGCCACAAAGAGCCCCAGCACGAGCCCGCCGAGGGTACCAACGGCCCCGACGACGGTGCCCTGATAGAGAAAGATGCGCCGGATGGAGGCCGCGGGCATTCCCATTGCGCGCAGGATGCCGATCTCCCGCGTCTTGTCGGCCACCACCATGGTGAGCGTACTCACAATGTTGAATGCGGCCACCACTACGATAAGCAGCAGGATCACTCCCATCCCGAGCTTCTCGAGCTTGAGCGCCTGAAAGAGTGAGCGGTTCTGCTCCTGCCAGTCCATCGTGCGTACCGACGATTCGAGTTGGCTCCGCAGCGAGTCGGCGACGATGGGGGCCTGCCACCGATCCTTCGCGCGCACCTCCAGCCCGGTGACATCGGTGCCGTATCCCGCAAAGCGCTGCGCCGACTCCAGCGAGAGGTACAGATAGGCGTCATCGTACTCGTACATCCCCGTCTCGAAGACGCCGGACACCACGACACTGTCCGCCCGTGGGACGATGGCGCCCGTGGCGGCATTCATGTCGAGGCCAGCCGCCCCCAGCAGCACCACCGTGTCGCCGGGAAAGGCGTTCAACTTGGAGGCCAGCAACTTGCCAAGCACCGCACCGGGAAGTGCCACGCTGTCGCGGACGAACGTGAAGTCGCCGAGAATGGCGTGCTGACGAATGGTGGTCACCCGATCGCCGGCGCGCCCCGTGGGTACGATCCCCACCACCTGGGTGCCCACCATGTAGCCGCCCAGGTTGCGCACCAGCCCCTGCGTCTGGACGAAGGGCGCCGCTTCCACCACGCCGGGCACGCGCTGCACCCGCGTGAGTACCTCCGCCCAGTTCGGCATCCGCATGTCCGATCCGTACGGCAGCACGCGCAAGTCGGGGCTGCCCACGAGGATCTTCTCGCGCAGGTCACGCTGAAGACCATTCATGACGCCCATGATCACGATGAGCGCGCTCACGCCCACCAGCACGCCGCCAATGGCGATGACGCTGATGAGCGACAGCAGCCGGGAGCCGCGACGACTCCGCAGATACCGCCAGGCGATGGCGAGTTCGAGCTCCTTCACGGGGCCGATTACTCTGGGCGCATCGTGGGAAACAGAATCACGTCGCGGATGTTCTGCGTGTCCGTGAGGTACATGAACAACCGGTCGATGCCGATGCCCACGCCGCCCGTGGGCGGCATGCCGTACTCCATGGCCCGCAGGTAATCCTCGTCCACCCCACTGGCCTCATCATCGCCGGCCGCGCGGAGTGCCGCCTGTGCCTCGAAGCGCTCGCGCTGATCGATGGGATCGTTGAGCTCGGAGAAGGCGTTGGCCAGCTCCTTGCCGCGCGCGAACAGCTCAAAACGCTCGGTGATGCCGGCAGGCCCCCCGCGCTTCGGCTTGGCCA
Source organism: Gemmatimonas sp. (assembly GCF_027531815.1). NCBI lineage: Bacteria > Pseudomonadati > Gemmatimonadota > Gemmatimonadia > Gemmatimonadales > Gemmatimonadaceae > Gemmatimonas > Gemmatimonas sp. The sequence continues at coordinate 9,954 of NZ_JAPZSK010000024.1, forward strand.
GCGGCGAGAGCTCCTTGGGATAATCCACCACGAAGGTGGGCACCTGAATCTTCGATTCCACGAGTTCCTGGAACATCTCGTCGAGCACCTTCGGGCGGCTCAACGTGGCCACCTTCTGCACGCCGATGCGTTCGGCCATCATGCGGAGCTCGGCATCGCTTGCAGCCATGATGTCGGCGCCCGCCGCCTGCGACAGGCTGGGCACCCACTCGATGCGCGGGAATGGGGTGACGAGCGCCGGCACCTTCTCCCCCACCAGGGGGATCGCGCGCACGGCGTCGGCCGCGTTCACCAGCAGCGATTCCACCCGTGACATCATCGTGCGGTAATCGGCAAATGCCTCGTAGAACTCCAGCATCGTGAATTCCGGATTGTGCGTCCGGTCAATGCCTTCGTTGCGGAAGTCATGGCCGATCTCGTACACCCGCTCGAAGCCGCCCACGATGAGGCGCTTGAGGTACAACTCGTCGGCAATGCGCAGATACAGCGGCATGTCGAGCGTGTTGTGATGGGTGATGAACGGCCGAGCGGCGGCACCGCCGTAGAGCGGCTGCAGCACCGGTGTCTCCACTTCGAGATAGCCGAGCCCGTCGAGGTGCGCCCGAATGGCCCGCGTGAGCACGGAGCGGGCGCGAAAGAGCGCCCGAACCTCCGGATGCACAGCGAGGTCGGCGTAGCGCTGACGCGCCCGCTGTTCGGTGTCGCTGAAGGCCGAATAGCGGACAAGCGTACCGTCCACCATCTGCTCCTTGCCAAGCGGCAAGGGGCGGAGCGACTTCGCGAGCAACTCGACGTGGCTCACCTTCACGGTGGCCTCCCCCGTCCGCGTGCGCATCATGGCCCCGCGCACCCCGACCCAATCGCCCAGATCGTACTCGGCGAGCCGGCCGAACGCCTCGTCGCCCATCTCGTCGCGGCGGAAGTACAGCTGCACGCGCCCGTCCATGTCGGCCAGATGCGCAAACGCCGTCTTCCCCTGGCTGCGCCAGGAGACCAGTCGGCCGGCGACCGTGACCGTCGGCCCCTCATCGGCGTCACCGAGCGCCGCCACCGCTTCACTGGCGGTGTGCGAGCGATCGAAGGAATAGCCGAACGGTTCCACCCCAGCGGCACGCAACCGCTCGAGCTTCTCGCGGCGCGCCTGCATGACAAAATTGAGCTCCTGCCGCGGCTCCCCGGCCCCGTCGGCCTGCGCCTCGGCGCTGCCCGGTGTCGACTCCGCACTCACGGCACACCGCCCTGGGCGCCGCTTTCGCTCTCGGCCTTGAGGTACGCCTGAATGAACGGGTCGATGTCGCCGTCCATCACCTTCTGCACGTCGGCGATCTTGAGTTCGGTGCGGTGGTCGTTGACCATCGTGTAGGGCTGGAAGACATAGCTGCGAATCTGACTACCGAACGTCACATCCTGCTTGTTGGCATCGAACGCCGCCTTGACCGCGGCCTGCTTTTCCGCTTCGAGCTGGTACAGGCGGTTCTTGAGCTGCTTCATGGCGGTCGCCTTGTTCTTGAATTGCGACCGCTCCTGCTGCGACGCGCACACGATACCCGTGGGCAAGTGGGTGATGCGCACGGCCGACGAGGTCTTGTTGACGTGCTGACCGCCGGCACCTGAGGCCCGGTACACGTCGATCCGCAGGTCTTCCTCACGGATCTCGATGTTGATCTCCTCGTTCACCACCGGGTACACGAAGACCGAGGCAAAGCTGGTGTGCCGTCGAGCCTGCGAGTCGAACGGCGAGATGCGCACGAGCCGATGCACACCGGATTCGGGGCGCAGGAATCCGTACGCATACTGCCCCTTGATCTCGAGCACCGCCCCCTTGATGCCGGCTTCTTCCCCTTCGGACAGATCGAGCATCTCGATCTCGAAGCCCTTGCGTTCGGCCCAGCGCGTGTAGAGGCGCAGCAGCATGCTGGCCCAGTCCTGCGCCTCCGTCCCGCCGGCACCCGCCGAGATCTCCACCTGCGCGTCGCGAAAGTCGTCCTTGCCACGCAACAACGACTTGAGCTCGAACGCCTCAAGATCGGCGAGGATGCGCTGTACCTCCTGATCGAGGTCCTTGTACATGCTCTCATCGGGTTCCAGCGCCAACAGCTCGTCGAGCTCGCGCGCACTCTCGATGCGGGCGGTGAGCGAATCCATTGGCTCCACCCAGCCCTTGAGCACCTTCACCTGCTGGACGATGTCGCGCGCGTGGTCCTGATCGTTCCAGAACGCCGCGTCCGCCATCTCCTCTTCGTAGGCGTTCAGCGTCGACCGCTTCGATTCGACGTCAAAGATACCTCCGCATGTCCGCGAGGCGCTCTTCCGACCGCGCCAGCACCTTCAGTCGTTCCCCGTCCTGCATGCCTTTCTCCATGTACGACGCGGGCCGCCTTCCGCAGGGGGAAAGCGGCCCGAGATGTGCCCGTTGCGTGACCCATGAAATGTGACTGAAAGCTATCGGGTCTCGCGGTCCCGGAACAGTGAGGTGCGGCCGCCTCGTCGCAGCGCCGCCCCGGCACGCCATGCTCGCCGCTCAGAACAGGCGGCGACCACCGGCGAGAATGTCGTTGAGCGCATCCTGGAAGTGCGGGGCGGCTTCCGCCTGCTCACGCCCTACCTGCTCGACATACTCCTCGTAGCTCTTCTTGATCTCTTCACGAAACAGCTGACGAAGCGTGCCTTCCCGCAATCCTTCCTCGCGCTTCTGCGGATGGTATGCAACGAGGTCGGAGACGAGTGCCCGGGCAAGCCGCCGTGCACGCTGGGACGGATCGGCGCGCAGGAACGGATTGATGGGCGCGCGGCCACCCGCGGGGGTGGGCGCAGCGGGGCTTGGCGCCTGCCACGCAGGCGTGAGCGCGGCTGCGGACGCCATTGGCGCTGCTCCCGCCGCTGCACCCACGGACACCGGCGTGGGGACGGACGCCGAGGTTGGAATGGCCCCGGGAAACATCGGCGCGGGAACGGGTGGCACCGATCGCACAGGGGTGGCAGACGCGGCCGGCGTGCGAATGCCTGCCAGGGGAAAATTCACCGGCAAGGCGTCGACGCTCACCGGTATCGACGCATGCGGGGTGGGGGTACGGGGTGCCGCCGCGGGCTGGGTCACACCGGGGGTTGGCACCGCGGCCCGAGCCGCGACCGGCGTGCGGGTGGCCGCCGGGGTACGCTGTGCGGCGGCCGCGTACCGTGGTGTCGGTACAGCCGGCGTTCCAATCGGCGCATCCACCGATGCGTCAGAGGACGCCGCCGGGGCCGGAGCAACCGTAGACGCCGCGGCCGCCGACATTCCCGCCAGTACAGGCTGCGCGGGTGGCGCACCGGAGACCGAACTGGACACCGTCACCAGAGCAGGGGTGGCGCGCGATACGCCGCCGCCGAAGGCAGGCCCCCCTGAACTGCTGCCCAATGGCGTCACCGACACCGGCAGCGTGCCGCCGGCAATCGCCATCACGCCGCCGCACACCGAGCAACGGGCGCGCACGCCCGTCGCCGGCACTTTGGCCGGGTCAACACGAAACACCGACCGGCACTCCGGACACGAGACCGTCATGACGCACCTCCCGCCGAACGCTGGTCTACCCGTTCCCCTACGAGCCCTCCGCCGGTTGCCGAGACCGTTCCCGGCTCATCCCGTCGGCGGTCCACGGCCCACACGGAGCCGGGCAACGTCTTTGCATAACTCTTCATTTCCGTCGCCAACTCGCTGACCTCGATACCGCGCGTGAAATGACGCCGCTGGTTCGTGACCACTCCCACCGAGAGCGTCATCAACGGCACCCGGTGCAACTGCCCACGCCGATCCTTACCGAAGAAATATCCTACACGACGGTCCTGCTCGGAATACTGCAGCGGAATCAATTCGTCAAACACGTGCACCACTTCGTCACAAACCCGGGGGACGGCCGCCAGCGGGATGGTGTACAGAAAGTCGTCCCCCCCGATGTGTCCGACGAAGCCGTCCTCGCCACAGAGCCCCTTGACCACATCGTGGAGGATGCGGGCCAAGAGGCGGATGACCTGGTCCCCATGGTGGTACCCGTAGCGGTCGTTGAACTCCTTGAAGTGATCGAGGTCGGCATAACAGGCAGCGAACTTCTCCCCGCACCGTACCCGCCGCTCCAGTTCGGCCTCGATCTCACGAGCCCCGGGAAGCCGGGTCGAGGGGTGCACATCGGTATCGCGGTCGCTGCGCCGCAGCATGGCGCCGAGTCGCGCCAGCGCCTCGTCCGACGCCACGTCGTCACGCACGACCTCGTCGGCGCCAGCCTCGAAGGCCGCCGCGAACGCCTCGGCCGGCACGATCACGAACACGGGGACGATTCCCGTGTAGGCATCGCGCTTCAGCCGGCGGCAGCCCTCGAGCACCGCCGTCGTCCACGCCGGGTCGCCGCAGCCATCGAGCACGATCAGGCGAGGGCGGGTCTTGAGTGCCATGTCCATGACGTCGCGTACGTCGTGCGTCGTGCGGCAGGCACCTGGGTAGGTCGACCACCACGACGTGAGCCATGCCGGCGCGACGGGGCGCACCGACAGCTGAACAGCGCTCTGATCGTTGATGGTGAACGTCATCGTCGAGGGTCTGGGGCCACGTCGCCCGTTTGCACGCCGAGAGCGGGCGAACGGTGGAGGCACCGTGCGGTGATGGGGGACCGCGGCCGGACTCGTGCGCAACCCACTGACGATCGTGCGCCGCCAATCGGCACGATGTGTCGACCGTCACAAAGTGCGTCGTTCCTTACACATTGGACCGGCGGCATGCCTCCGGGTGCCCACGGCGGAACGGCCCCGTACGCCTTAGCGCGTGAAGCGCAGCCCGGTTTGCACACTCCCTGCCGGCGCGCCGAGCGCCGGCTGGTAGGCCACCTGCAGGCCATCCAGGGTGAACCCGGCCACCTGCACGCCGCCGTAGCGACGGATGCGCACGCTCACATAGCCGTCGATCAGACTGGCGAGGTGGTTCATGGCCACCGCGCCCAGCACGTTCACCGCGCGCTGGTAGCTGCGGTTCGCACTGCGAATGGTCTGGATGTACACGTCCTGCTCGAGCGTCGCATCGAACCAGCTCCAGCGGAACGCCTCTCCCACCGCCGTCCGGCGATAGAAATCGAGGGCGCGCTGGTACTCGGCGCTGGAGACCGCCGGGGCGACATCGGGGTTGAGCCAGAAGGTCTCGCGAGCGAGGCGCCACCGTGCGCCGTTGAAGGTGCTCGGGTCGAGCTCCGGATCGAGCCCCCCACCCGGTATGCGATCGTACGCACCGCTCTCGAGGAATTGCTCGAGGCGCTCGTAGTAGTCCCACGTGCCGGGCTGGGTGCCACCGAATGGCTTGCGGGCCACGTTCCTCGCAAGGTCCCGATACGCGGTCCGCTCCCGATCGCCATCGCGTTGCGCCGCCACGTACTGCACGAGCAGGAACACCTCGGCGACCAGATACGCCACGCTGCGCTGCTGGCGCAGGGCGAACTGTCCCGATCCCGGAATGGCCAGGGACGCGACCGGAGCCCACCAGGGGGCCGGCCCCTTGGCAGGGCCGGCACGCAGTCGTGCGAATGCGCCCACACTCCCCGCTGGACTCCCGATGACGCGGCCACCGCCCGCGACGACAGCAGCGCCCCCCCCGGTGGAATCGACGTCCTGCCCACTGCGGGGCGCGATGACGGCCCGTGGGGTCACAGGGCGTCGGAGCGCCACAATGCCCTGCCCCATGGTGCCCTGTGCCACCGGCGGCACTGGGGGCGACGACTGCGCCGACAGGTCGCCTGCCTGCAGGAGCACCGCGAATAGCCCGGCCAGGGTGCGCTGTCGGGGGCCAGACAACCTGCGGCCGTGCTCCTTGCCGGACGGTTGTTCACCAGGGGCGCCGAGAGCTTTGCGTGTAGGGCGCATCAGAAGCGCGCCCTGATGGACACGTAGGTCGGCGGCTCGCCAAGCTGCGCCGACAGGGCGTCGAAGCGGCGCGCGATGTCCACGCCGAATCCGCCACGCTGAAATCCGAGGCCGACCGACGGCCCCGATCCCTGTCCTCGCTGCACCTTGTACCCGGCGCGCACGAACGCCTGCTCCCGGTACCCCAATGCCACGCCGATACCGCCGGCACCTCCCCCAAGCGCCGGCGCGCTGATCAGGTCGGTGGCCACATCGAGTGTGGCCCTGGAGAGTTCGAGCGCCTTGATGGGCACGCGGACCCGGGCGCCGAGCTGAATGACGCGAGGGAGGGGGTCAGCCTGTTCCGCGTCCCTGACCTGAAGGGCCGGACCGAGATTGCGCACCGACGCGGCGACCGTGACGGGGAGGCGGGTTGGCAATACGTACTGCGCGCCGAGATCGAGCGCGCTGGTGGAGCCACTGATGACGGGGATGGCGCCACAGACGCCGCTGCACTGGAAGCGCAGCATGACGAACTTGTACGTGAGTCCGGCATTGAAGCGCGCTCCAACGGGTGTGGCGTAGGAGAGCGCCAGCTGGTAGTTGCGGTTGGTGATCGTGCCAACGGGCGTGCCCGTTTGCGCATCGGTCGCCTGCTGATCACCGTAGTTCACGAGGTACGCCGAGGCGGCAAGCGTACCGAGTACCTTCGACGGGAAGGCGAAGGTGAGCATGTCGCTGGTGGCGATCACCGTTTGGGAATGGTGAATGGCCACCTCCTTTTTCGTGAGGCGCGCCAGCGCGGCCGCATTCCACCACATGCCCTCGGTACCCAGGGTGGTATCGGCGACCACGGCCTCCCCCTGCCCCACGGCACGGGCCCCGAAAGGGACCAGCAGAAACAGGCCGCCATTCTGCGCAGCGGCCTCGGTGCCGGCCATGCAGAGCAGCAAGACAGCCGCGATGACGTAGCGGACCGCGACGCCGAGGAGCGACCAGGCCGGGGACTCTGCCGCCGGTGCGCGTCCGACGCCGCGACGCGTACGGGATCGCGCCATCACCCGCGCGTGTTCGGTTCGCCGTAGCCGAGCCGGAGCACCGCGCTCCGGTTCTTGCGCCAGTTCGGCAGCACTTTCACCCAGAGATCGAGATAAACGGGTTCGCCCACGAAGCGCTCGATCTTTTCTCGAGCGCTCCGTCCGAGCTTCTTGATTTGCTGTCCGTTGGCTCCGATCACGATGCGCTTCTGACTGTCTCGTTCGACGTGCAGGACCGCCCGAATGTACAGCGGTGACGACCCTTCGCGGAACTCCTCGATTTCGCAGGCGAGGGCGTGGGGCAACTCGTCGCCGAGTTGTTCGAGCGCGGTTTCGCGCACGAACTCGGCGCAGAAGAAGCGGACGGGCTGCGTGGAGATGTCGTCGTCGGGATAGAGATACGGACTGACGGGGAGCGCGGCGGTGACGGCGGCCACGAGTGCGTCGAGCCCCTCTCCGGTAGCGGCGCTGAGGAAGATCGCGTCGGGGTAGGTCGCGGCGAGCTGTTCGCGTTGTGCGCGGGAGAGCTGATCGAGCTTGTTGAGTGCCAGCACGACGTGGGCGCGCGGCGGGTGCTCGAGTTGCGCGGCGTCCTGGAAGGACACGGGCACCCGGGCAGTGGCATCGACGACGTGGACGAGGACATCGGCATCGCGCACGGCCGCGAGGGCCGCGTTGCGCATGGCGCTGTGGAGGGTGTCCTTGGGCTCGAGGAGGCCTGGCGTATCGAGGATGACCATTTGGGCGTCGCCCTCGGTTCTGATGCCGACGATGCGGTGCCTGGTGCTTTGTGGTTTGCTGGAGGTGATGGCGAGTTTTTCGCCGACGAGGCGATTGAGGAGCGTGGACTTACCGGCGTTGGGGAATCCGGCGACGGTGACGATCCCAGCTCTGGACATTCGGATAGGCGCGGGAGGTGGAGTGGAGCGGTGGGAAGGCTAGCGGAAACACGAACACCCCGCCACTGGTGGACAGTGACGGGGTGTTCGAAAGGGTGCCGGCGACGGCCTACTCTCCCGCGAGCTCTCGCCCGGAGTACCATCGGCGCTATCAGGCTTAACGACCGTGTTCGGGATGGGAACGGGTGTGGCCCTGACGCTCTAGTCGCCAGCGAATGGGGGGACTCAGGA
>NZ_JAPZSK010000025.1 GCF_027531815.1 Gemmatimonas sp.
CTGCTCCTGCACCAGCCGGACGGCCCGCTCGCGGACCTCCGGCGAGAACGGCTTGCTGCCGCGCCCCCGGACCCCTTTGTCTTTCGTCATGCTCCCAATCTCTCAAAGCTGGGAGCCTCCGCCAAACCCGGGGCGGTTCAGTACAGGGACATGGTTAACACTTGTCCGGGGACATGGTTAACACTTTCCGAATCCCCTTCGGAGAGACGGCGATGCCCTGGCAGGAGACCGACCCCATGTTCGAGCGGCATCACTTCGCGCAGGACCTCGCGAGCGGGCAGTGGACGATGACGGAGCTGTGCGCGCGCTACGGCATCAGTCGTAACACGGGCTACAAATGGCGCGAGCGCTTTCTGTCGCTCGGGGTACGCGGCCTGGAGGAGCACAGCCGCGCGCCGCTGTCGTCGCCCAACGAGACGCCACAATCGACGATCGACCTGATTCTCGCCGAGCACAGCCGCTACGGCTGGGGGGCACGCAAGATCTTGAAGCGCCTGCAATCCACGCACCCGACGCTGGCGCTGCCGGCCCGCAGCACGATCTTCGACATCCTCGCGCGAAACGATCGCGTGCGGCGCCGACGCTCGCGTACGCATTGGAAGCACCCCGGCGCCGCACCGCTGCAGACGACCGCGCCAAACCAAGTGTGGACGATCGACTTCAAAGGGCAGTTTCGGACGCGTGATGGGGTCTACAGCTATCCGTTGACCATCGTCGATCATTTCAGTCGCTATCTGCTGTGCTGTCAGAGCTTTCCCGACGTGAAAGCGCAGGGCGTACACCGTGAGCTGCGGCGGTTGTTTCGGACCCACGGCCTGCCGGACGCCATTCGCAGCGACAACGGCGCGCCCTTCGCTTCGAACGGTATTCACGGCTTGAATCGCCTCAACGCGTGGTGGCTGCAACTGGGCATCGTGCATCAGCGCATTACGCCGGCGAGCCCCCAGGAGAACGGCGCGCACGAACGCATGCATCGGGTCCTGAAAGCGAAGGTCACCAAGCCCGCCGCGGCAAACGCGAAACTGCAGCAACGGGTGTTCAACACGTTCGTACAGACCTACAACGAGGTGCGGCCCCACGAGGCACTCAATGACGAGACCCCCGCCTCGCGCTGGCGCCCCTCCGCGAGACCGCTGCCAGCGCGCATCACCCCACCAATCTATCCGGGCCATTTCGAAATCCGTCGCGTGAGCACGGCTGGCACGTTTCGCTTACACAACGGACAACAGTTCTTAACGCAGGCACTCAACGGCGAGATGATCGGTCTCGAGGAGGTGCAAGACGGCGTCTGGAACGTGATCTACTACGAAACCTTGCTCGGTCGATTTGACGAGCGCACCCGCACCATCACCGGCGCACCGTCTCTCAAGAAAGACTGTTAACGATGTCCCCGGACAAAGTGTCACCTATCTTCCCGACTGTTCATGCCACCTACTGGCGGCGGCGCGGTGCGCGAACGGCGCGGCCTGGCGTCACCCCGTCTACCGCGCGCCCGTTCGTGACGACGGAAACGCCGCCGACGAGCACATGGGCAATCCCCACAGGCGGGAGCGTCGGCTCACGATACGTCGACTGATCCAGTACCGTCGCGGGGTCAAAGATCGTGAGGTCGGCGTCGGCGCCGAGCGCGATGCGCCCCTTGCGGCGCATGGCTGGGACGCGCGCCTCCAGTCGTTGCGCCGGCATGAGCGTCATCTTTCGCAGCGCGTCCATCAGCGAGACCGCGTGCTGCTCGCGCACGAAGCGCCCGAGCACGCGCGAGAAGGTGCCCGTCGTACGCGGATGGCCCGTGCCGTCCTGCCAGTACGCGTCGCTCCCGATCATCACCAGCGGGCTCGCGATCGCGGCGGTCACCATGGGCTCGGTATTCCTGAAGATCACCACGGGGCCGCCGATCGCCGTGTACTTCGCGAACCGCTCGCGGTTCATGCGTTCGCCCGTGCGCGGCCACTCGATCTCGGCCAACACGGAGTCCGGCGCGTTGCGATACGCATCCTGGATGGTGGCCGACTGGATTTCCGTCATCCCCGCGGTGTACGGATACGCTTCCGTCGTGACGTCCCCGCCCGCGCGCCGCGCCTCGGCAATCAGGTCAAGCATCGCCGGCGTCTCGGCGTAGCCCGCGCTGTTGATGTGGACCACGTGAAGTGCCGCCCCAGACACGCGCGCGAGGTCGAGCGCTTCCGTCAGTCCCTTCACGCCGCCTCGGATGTGTACGTGCACCGGCGTCTTCGCACGTGCCGCGACACGGAAGACGTCGAGCAGCTCCGCATGAGACGCCGACGGCGTGTACGTGAAGCCGGCACCGACGCTCACGGCCCCCGCATCGAGTCCGGCTTGGATCCGTCGCGCGATCTCCTGCGTCTCCGCCGCCGTGGCGACGTGATACGCGCCTGGCCCAACGGGCATCACGGTGCCCGAGTCGCCCAGCACCGCCATGCGCACCTTGATGTGGCCGATGCTCACGCCGTAGTTGATCCGCTGGCCGGGCGCACGGGCCGCGTACCACGCCGCGATATCGGCCGTGCCGAGTTCGAGCTCGAAGGACGACGTCACGCCATCGAGCGCCTGAAAGCGATACGTCTCCGCCGTCTGCCCATGCGCGTGCACATCGATGAAGCCGGGGGCCACCACGAGCCCCCTCGCCGCAATCGTGTCCCGTCCACGGATGGTGCCTGTCGTGACGGCCGCGATGCGGCCCGCCCGGAGGCCGAGATTGCGGACGGCGTGCAATCCGGTGGCGGGATCCATCACCGTCCCCCCGAGGATGACGCGGTCGTAGGTGGTCGTTGATTGGGCCTGCAGTCCCATCGCCGAAAGAGCCAACGTTGCAATGGCGAACCGAATCGAGGGTGCGGACACGTTTTCGGGCTCGTCTTTCTAGAGGGATCAAACACACTCGCGCACGCGCGCGAGTCAGTCGGGGTGTCTAACGCTTGGTTGTGCTGCGGCCGCTTTCACAAAATGCAGGTGGGCGGCCGCGCCGTACCTCAAGGTACGATGAAGCGCGGCCGCCCACCTGCTTCGTTGACGCGGCCGACTGTACCAACCTCCGTTAGGTTCGCGCGGGTGCGCTACCCAGCGGCCGCGATTGGCCCCATCACGAAAATGGTGTTGCCGAAGGGATCTTCAAGGTCGAACGTCCGCGCGCCCCAGTCCTCGTCGTGCGGCGGGCGGCGAAGCGGCACGCGACCGTTCCACTCGCGGAAGTACTGATCGGCGTCCGCGACCTCGAGTGACACGCACGCGTTGCGTCCGTGCCCCTCCATCGGGCAATCGAGCGTGATCGCGATGCTCCCGCGCGCGACGCCGAGCAAGCCCGTGCGCCCGTCCTCGCTGGCCTCGAACGTGGGTGTGAATCCGAGCTTGTCCACGTAGAACTCGCGCGCGCGGCGTAGGTCATCGACCGGGAGCACAGGGACTGCGCGTTCCATCGGCACCTCGAATGAAGTTGCGCCAACCTAACGCCTGAGTTCAGCTGCGGAGCGGGCGGCGTGATCCATGCCGTCGCTAGGGGCGCTGGCCCGCTCCGTCAGTTGCAACGACTCGTTAGTCGGCAGGTCGCGGTTGAGTGCCTACCAGTACGTCGGCTTACTCTGTACTTGACTCGCATACGCGATGAGCAGGCACGCGTCGGGCACACTACGCTTGCCTAGCGGAGCGAAGAGCCAACTTCAGCGTTTCTACCTCGGTACCATACTCCGACGACAATCCATCAAGTGCCGTGACCACCTGAGCCGCCAAGTCCGCGTCTGGGCGAGCCCCTGCACGAAAGGACTCCTGTAGCCGATCAAGTGCACGGGACACCATGAAGGGACGACTAAGCTTCTTGGCCAGTTGGATCATGCTCAGCGTGCTCCGGATCTCGTTTGTATACACCTTCCGTTGCCGCCACTCCTCTGCTTGCTGTTCGGCCATCTCAAGCTCAAGAGCGGTGATCTTGGTCTCAAGGATTTGCTGCGCTGCTTTCAGTCTTGCATCGACAGCAGTCGCAGCCTGGGTCGCGATCTTTGTCAACGCTACCTCGGTCCTCTTCGCATTCTCCGCGGCCTCCTCCTTCAGCTTTGCCAGATCGTCTCGAAGCCCTGCTGCAATCTCTTGACGCAACAGGAGCTTGTCCCGTTCGTAGACCCGAAAGTTCGTGAACCAGCTAAACCCGACAAGTAGGCCGACGAGTACGGTGACGCCTCCAAGCGACCAGTAGACCGTGGCTAGAAGCCGTTGGTCGTACTCACGCATTAGGGCGTTCTGCGCTCGCAAGAGGCTTATCGTCGCGGAGTCCAGTTCGCGCTGGCGTTCCGCAAGTGTGTCGCGGGCGGCCGGAGGCCGAACACTCTGAGGTAGTGCAGCCTGCGCTGGTAGCGGGTATGACAGGGCCAGCGATAGGGCGATGTATGTGATGGTGCGGAGCGCCGCAGTTCTCATGTCTTGCGATGATGTGTGTTGCCGCCTAACGCGGGCTTCTGCAGCGGGCGCTTTAACAAAATGCGCGCGAAGCGCGTTTCCGAACACGCCCGACTGCAGCAAGCATCGTTAGGCTTTGCGCGCGCCCGAGGTCCGTATCCTTCGCCAGCTGCGCCATCCCTCTCGC
>NZ_JAPZSK010000026.1 GCF_027531815.1 Gemmatimonas sp.
CGCGGAAGATCGGCGACCGTATCGCACCCGACCAGAGCGGCGGGGACCACCAGGCCACGTAGGACCGCCCGACTACGCCAACTGCGATGCCATCCTGTGTGCATGCCGTTCTCCTCCGACCATTTGTGCACCGCCTAACGCCTTACGTTCTGCTGCAGCGCATCATATAAAGTGCGGCCGGACGGGCGACGTGCGCCAGCACGGCGACCGCCTGCCGCACACCGCATCGCGCTGCCAGCAGCAACGGTTCGTTAGACCGTGCCCCTCCGGCACCTGCGGTACGCTAAATGCCACCGGTCCGCGTGGCGCTCACTAACGCGTCTCGAACAAGAATCGGTGATTGGTGACCCGCACGATCTGTGGCTTGCCATCCAGCGCCACCGGCGCGTACCTCGCGGTTCGCAAAAATTCGCACACCGATTGGCTGAATGCCCGGTGGGATTCCGCCACCACCTCGGCAGTCCCTCGAATGATCTTGCCGGTCGTGTCGACGGCGTAGGACACACGCACCTCGCCCTGCACGCGCGCATTCCGCTGTTCGACGGGATACCGTGGCCCGCCGTTCGCGACCTGACGGAGCCAGGTTGGCGGCTTTCCCCCGCCGACGTCGACCGTGGTGTCGACGGCCGGGAGCACCACGGATGAACCAGCGCACGGGCGCGGGGGATCGACGGGGCGAGCTTGGGCTGCGACGTCACGATCCGCAACTACTAAGACCGCCGCCACTGCGTAGAGCATTCGTCGCATTCATCCGTCCTTGAGAGAGATTCATGTATTTGCGATGCACCCGATCATCGTCGCAGTCAACATAGGACGGCGGCGCGACCGCCGCCATCGAAGCTTGGTCGAACGCTGCGTCAGTTAGGGATTGACTGCCCCGTGTGTGCAGCAGCGATCGGACGCCCATTCGCTATGAGGTGCTTCGATAGTCGCGGTGCGCCAAACATCTGCTGCACGGTCTAACGCGGGCTTCTGCAGCGGGCGCTTTAACAAAATGCGCGCGAAGCGCGTTTCCGAACACGCCCGACTGCAGCAAGCATCGTTAGGCTTTGCGCGCGCCCGAGGTCCGTATCCTTCGCCAGCTGCGCCATCCCTCTCGC
>NZ_JAPZSK010000027.1 GCF_027531815.1 Gemmatimonas sp.
CGTTAGGCGCATTGCGGGTCACTTACAAGCGGCACCTCGAGGATGTCCGTCCCACCGAAAAGATGCGCTGACCTAGGCTTGTTCACGCCTCGTAGCTGGTCATTTCACTATTGAGGAGTATTGCACCATGCGTCATCGAGAGCGGACCCGCCTCATTACCACGGTCGTGGCACTCACCACAGCGCTCATCGCGCCACTCCACGCACAATCCCTCACCGCGCGCACCGCGACGCTGGTGTGGCAGGTGGATGGAACGGAATCCGGTGAACCGTTCGGTGATCTGCGCGATTTTGTAGTGCTTCCGAATGGCCACGTCTGGGCCCTGGATTTCAAGGATCAGGTGATTCGTCGCTATGACGACGCCGGGCGCTCGTTGTCGACGGTTGGGCGCAAGGGCAGCGGTCCAGGCGAGCTACGCAACGCGAACGGACTTGTCGTGGCACCGGACGGCGCGGTGTGGGCGAATGACCCGGCGAACAGTCGATTCACTGTTTTCAGCAGCTCGGGCGCTAATCAGCGGGCGCTCACGGTGCCGATCTCCGGCTATGGCTACCGATGGGGCGCCTGGTTCGACCGTTCGGGCGAACTCGTGGAGCTCGCGATCGGCCGAGAGGCTCGGTACCGCCGCATTACGAAGGCCGGCGCTGTGGCGGGTTTTTTGGAGTATCCGGAATGTCCCTCAGGCGCCGCGCCGCCGCTGGCGTTTCGCGCCGAGACACCGGGGAAAGGCGCGACGACGGGTTCCTATCCGTTCACCACGGGAGGTGGCGTAGTCGCCGACCGGCGCGGTCACTTCTGGTGCGCCGCGGCACGCGGCACGCGTGTGGCGCGCCTGGCATACGGAAGGCGCGACACGCTCGCCCGCACAGCAATCGAGTTCCCCGCCCTTGCTATCCCCGCCGCGGAGCGGGAGGACGCCATTCGCCAGGTGGAGACGCGCCTGGCGAAGTACAGCACGAGCACGTTTGATCGGAGCATGGTTCCAACCACGCGTCCGGGGATCGCGGCGCTCTTTGTGGACCTCGATGGTCGCCTGTGGGTGGCGCACACCCGAGCCGAGTCGGCGACGAGTTCCACCTTCACCGTGTTCGACGAAAGGGGCGCCGTGCTCTTCCGCGTCACCTTCCCCGCGCGCGTGAACAGCTACCTGCCGCTGCTCGCCCGCGGGGATGACGTCATCGTCGCTGCTGCCGATGCGGACGACGTGGTGTCATTGCGGAAGTATCGACTCCGGTGAGCTGCGATGGCAGCATCCATCCATGACCGGACCGCCGTCAGTTCGGCGGCTTGGCGCTCGCCAAGGTGACGGAAAGGGTCATCGCCGAGTATCTGAGCGTGACGCTGGCAAGCGGACATCCCGATCTCTTCCTCCAGGCAATCGCGGATGTGGCGAAGGCGAGAGGGATGGCGCAGCTGGCGAAGGATACGGACCTCGGGCGCGCGCAAAGCCTAACGATGCTTGCTGCAGTCGGGCGTGTTCGGAAACGCGCTTCGCGCGCATTTTGTTAAAGCGCCCGCTGCAGAAGCCCGCGTTATGCAACGAAAACCATCGAGGATCTGAGCACATGAGTTCAAGCGAGGGTGGTTCCGATCGCGTGTCGATACCTCAAGCTGAATCGCTGCTTGCCCGTGCCGCCGCGCTCGATGCACAAGAAAGGGCCGGAGGCGTGAGTGTGCCCGAGCTCCGTCGAGCGGCCCTGGAGGCGGGCATCGGTGCCGCCGCTTTCGACGCCGCCTATCGTGAGGCCCACGTGACGGCCGCCGCCGCTACGGTCACGCCGCCGTGGATTGTGCGAATCACGATGATTGGCGTCCCGAACCGCGTGGTCGCGTGGGGTTTCTATGCCTTCTTCTTGCTTCTTCTATTCGGTGCCGGTGCAGCAGCCGTGGCTACTCGGTTCGGCTGGTCTCCGCCGCTTCCGATAGAGACGTCACTCTCGTTGTTTGTCGCCGGCTTCTCGGTGTTCGCGCTCTGGAGTACCGCCAAAGCCATCCGCTGGACTGAGCAAAACGGATGGGATCAACTTCCGTAAAGCATTCAGTTGGTTGGTGCCCGCTCGAGGAGTATCTGCTCGCCGTGGGCATAACGGTGCTTGCTGAAGGCGGGCGTTTGCGGAAGCGCGCTGCGCGCGCATCGTATTGCAGCGCCCGCTGCAGCAGCCCGCGTTATGCCGACCGACCGGGCGGTGCTCACTCTGGCGCGCAGTACGCCAATGGCGTATAGTTCTCCATGCGCTTCATCGAGACGCCGATCTTCACGGCCGCGTTGCGTCGGCACCTCGATGACGAGCAGTACCGCGCGCTCCAGGCGGCCCTGTACCTGCGGCCCGAGCAAGGCGCGCTCATCTCAGGGGGCGGCGGCCTGCGCAAACTGAGATGGGGCGCCGACGGGCGTGGCAAGCGCGGCGGTGTTCGGACGATCTACTACTGGGCGGCCAACGACGGCGTGTGCTACATGCTCTATCTGTACGCGAAGAACGAGCAAGGGGATCTCACCGCTACGCAGCTGCGCGCTCTCGCCCGAGTGGTGCGCGAGGTGTTCAAATGAAGGCCGACGCGTTCAACGAACTGTTGGAGAGTGTCCGACAGGCAGGGGCCATCCGCCGTGGCGAGCGAAAGCCGTCACGCTCACGCCAGTTCAAGCCCACGGATGTGAAGGCCGTTCGTGCGGAGCTGGGGCAGTCGCAGGCCGAGTTCGCGCTGATGATCGGTGTCAGCGTCGCCACGCTGCGGAACTGGGAGCAAGGTCGGCGCGTACCGGATGGTCCAGCGCTGGCTCTCCTGCAAGTCGCCGCTCACAATCCCGCAGCGGTCGTTGACGCGCTACATCGGCCGCGGCGGCGCGGCGCGGCATAACGATCGCTGCTGCGGACGGGGCTGAATCAAGGATGGCGGCTGGCTCGCTGCGCTCGCCTGCCGCATTGTCATGAGGCCCCGCCGCAGAGCGGGGGCGTTGAAGCTGTAGGAAAACGTGTATTCGAAGGTGGCGTGCGCTTCAACGCGAGTAATCAGACGCGAACGGTGCTGCGACCAATGGGTTCCTGTAGTGGGCGCTCACGCGTCGCTGCGGACGCATCGGGGCGGTGCGGCGCGCTGGTTCAGGCCGCGTAGCCGCTCTTCGCGATCTTCTCGATGTTGTGCACGCGACAGTACAGCTTCCATTGCGTGTCGACTTTCAGGCGCCCCCGCAGCGTGAAGCGATCGAGGCGCTTGTTCGCGCGAAGATTCGCGAAGACGGGCTCCACCGCGGCGAACCGCTGCGCGTACTGCGCGCGGCCGTCCGGCGTGTCGA